>NZ_RAVZ01000329.1 GCF_003611635.1 Corallococcus terminator
GGGGAAAGGGCCGTCCGGTGCCCGTGAAATGGCCTTCCGGGCGCTGGGACGTTATGGAGCGCCCCCCTCTTCGCACCCGGTTGTTGCTCTTCTATGGCGTCTCTCGTCGAAGGTCTGAAGGTCCGCTACCTCCCGCAGCCCGAGTGGGGCGTGGGGCATCTGCTGTCGTTGCAGGAGGAGGGGGCCAAGGCGCTCATCGCCTTCCCGTCCCGCGAGGACGCGCCGGTGCTGGTGTCCACCCGGGGCGGCGCGCTGGTGGCGTACCAGTTGCCCAAGGGCGAACCCATCCAGACGCCGAAGGGGCGCAAGGCCACCGTCCTGGGCGAGGAGCCGGGCGCGCGAGGCCTGCGCCGCTACGTGGTGCGCTTCGACGATGGCGAGGAGGATGAGCTGCCGGAGTCCGAGGTGCGCTGCCAGGCGCCGCGCTCCGACCTGCTGTCCACGCTGCGCGACGGGCGGGTGGGGGACGCGAAGGCGTTCATGCTGCGCAAGCAGGCGCTGGTGCTGGACGACGAGCGCCGGGGTGATGCGCTGGGCGCGCTCCTGGCCAGCCGGGTGATGGTGAAGCCGCACCAGGTGGGCGTGGTGCAGCGGGTGCTGTCCGCGCGCCGTCCGCGCTTCGTGCTGGCGGACGAGGTGGGCCTGGGCAAGACGATTGAAGCGGGCATGGTGTTCAGCGCGCTGCGGCTCGTGGGCCTGGCGCGAAGGTGCCTGGTGGTGGCCCCCAGCCACCTCACCGTGCAGTGGCTGGTGGAGCTGTTCCACAAGTTCAACCAGCTCTTCACGCTGATGGACTCGGAGCGCTACGAGCAGTCGCTGAAGGAGGCGCCGGACGTCTCTCCCTGGGCGCGCTTCCCGCTGGTGGTGACGAGCCTGGAGCTGCTCAGCCGCACGCGCGAGCACCGCGAGGAGGTGGCGGCCGAGGACGCGTTCTGGGACCTGGTCATCATCGACGAGGCGCACCACCTGAAGGGCGAGAAGGCCTTCGCCGCCGCGCAGGGGCTGGCCTCCAACGCGTGGGGCCTGTTGCTGCTCACCGCCACGCCCATGCAGTTGGACCCGGCGGAGTACCACGGGCTGCTCACCCTCATCGACGCGACGACCGCGCCCTCGGTGAAGGGCTTCGAGGCGCGGCTGCAACGGCAGGAGGAGCTGTCCGCCGCGGTGCGCGCGCTGCATGAGGGCAAGGGCGCGAAGGCGGCCGTGGCCGCGCTGGCGAAGCGCTTCCCGGAGGATGCCCGGCTCCAGACGCTGAAGGAGCCTGGGGCGCTGCTCGAGCACCTGGCGGAGACGTACAGCCTGTCGGACCGGCTGGTGCGCAACCGGCGCGCGGTGGTGGGCGGCTTCTCCACGCGCAGGCTCCACCGGCACCCGGTGCAGCTCACGGCGGAGGAGTTGAAGGCCCGCGACACGGCGCTCGCCACGCTGGCGCAGGGCACGCTGAGGGGCGCGCCGCTGGCCAACGTGCTCCGGCGCCTGGAGTCCAGCCCCGCGGCCTTCACCGGCGCGGTGAAGGCGAACCCGGCGCTGAAGGAAGCGGACTTGAGGTTGCCCGGCCGCGACGCGAAGTTCCTCGCGTTCGTGGGCGTGCTGCGCGGCATCTGGAAGGCGGAGCCGCGAGCGAAGGTGCTCGTGTTCACGGAGAGCCGGGACACGCTGGAGTCGCTCCAGGCGGAGCTGTCGCGCGAGGGCGTGGAGGCGCTGGGCTACCACGGCGACCTGCCGCTCCTGGAGCGCGACCGGCAGGTGGCGCGCTTCCGCGACCCGGAAGGACCCAGGGTGCTCATCTGCACGGAGGTGGGCGGTGAGGGCCGCAACTTCCAGTTCGCGCACCACCTGGTGCACTACGACCTGCCGTGGAGCCCCTCCACGGTGGAGCAGCGCATCGGCCGGCTGGACCGCATTGGCCAGGCGCACCCGGTGGACATCCACGTCTTCGACCCCGCGGGCACGCTCGCGTCGGACGTGCTGATGCTGCTGGCGGATGCCGTCGGCGTCTTCGGTGAGACGGTGGGCGGCCTGGACGCGGTGCTGGAGGAGGTGGAGGCGCGCATCGCGGAGCTGGCCCTGCTGCCCCGCGAGGCGCGCGTCGGCTACGCGGCCGAACTGAAGACGCGCGTGGAGGCGGCGCGAGCGCAGGTGACCCGCGCGTATGATCCGCTGCTGGACGTGCGCAGCTTCGACAAGCCCGCCGTGGCCCGGCTGGTGGCCCGCGCGCAGGAGCGCATGGGAGACGTGCCCACCGACGAGGAGGACTCGCCGCTGGAGGACGGCCTCTGGAGCGTGGCACGCAACCTGGATGAGCGCCTGGAGGAGACCGTCACGGAGCTGGCGCGACGGGTGGGCATTGGCGTGGACGTGGACGAACAGGTGGAAGCCTTCCAGGTGGCCTTCCAGTTCGGCCATGCGCTCAACGTGGAGGGGCTGCCCGGCATCGACGTGATGCAGGACCGCACGCTGCTGGGCACCTTCTGGCGCGACACCGCCGTGGAGGCGGAGGAGCTGGAGTACTTCGCCACCGGCCACCCGCTGGTGGAGGCGCTGTTCGGCTTCCTCAAGGACGGCCCCTATGGCCGCAGCGGCTTCCGCCTCATCGAGAAGCGCAGCCTGAAGAAGCCCGTGCGCGGCCTGGAGCTGCTCTTCCACGTCCAGCTCCCGGAGCCCGAGGACACGTCCCCCGGCGCGCGCGTCCCCAGCCGCCAGCTCGCGCGCTTCCTGGAGCGCACCCTGCTGCCCGTCGCCGTGGTGGAGGGCCCCGACGGCCCTGTCGCGGACGCCTCCGTCCTGCCCACCCTGGAAGCCGACGGCCGCGCCCTCAAGGGCGACGAGGTCCACCAGTCCTTCCCCGGCTTCGGCCCCTTCGTGGACGCCGCCCTTCCGGTGGCCCAGGCCGCCGCCCAGGTCGAACTGGCCCGGCGCGCCCAGAAGGCCCGGAAGGCCCTGGAGGCGGAACGCGACGCTGGCGAGGCCCGCCTGCGCCTGTCCCTCTCCCACCAGGGCCTGCCCCCTGAGGCGGTGGACGCCCAGGTTGACGCGGAGCGCCATCACTATGCGCGGCTGCTCCAGGCCCTCGCCGGGGCCACGGTGGTGCTGGACTCGGCTTGCGGTTTCGCCCTCAACCGTTGAATAACCGTTGGAACGCAATGGAATGACGTTCCGACGGGTACGGGCCATTTGACCGATTCCCCAATCATCGAGAATCTAGGAGGAAGCCTACATCCCCCCATGGCCTCCTCCGAATCCCAACGACGGCATTTCGAATCTGGTCAGGCCGCCGTGGAAGCGGCGTTGTGCATGCCGCTCGTGGTGTTCCTGGTGCTGGGCTCCCTGCAACTCTTCATGCTGTTGCAGGGGCGCATCCTGGCGCAGGTGGCGGTGTACCGCGCGGTGCGCGCGGGCAGCCTGAACCACGGTAGCTGCCAGGCGATGACGCACGCGGCGCTGGTGACGATGCTGCCCACGGTGACGTCCACCACGACGGGCGCGAAGCTGGCGCGGGCCTTCGAGGAGCGCGAGCGCAACTACCTGCGCGTGAGCGGTTCGAAGGGCGACCTCTTCACCGAGGGGCCCATGGTGGAGATTGTCCGCGAGTCGCCGGACGTCGCCTGGGTGCGTGGCCTGGACGGGAACGAAGACCTGCTGTTCGACGTGCCCACGGACTCCGCGGTGGAGCTGCGGCGGCGCACGCTCGAGATCCGCATGGTCGCCTGGTACTACATGCGCATCCCGTTCGCGGACTGGGTGATGAGCCGCATGTTCCTCGCCCACTTCCACCTCAAGAACTACAACAGCGCCAATCCGCTGAACCCCGCGGAGAAGAAGGCGGACTGGTGGAACGACACCGACGTGGAGCTGGGCGCGGATGAGTGGCCCGGGGGCGACCTGGGCTCGCGGATGGTGAAGTGGAGCGGACAGGGGCACTACCTGTTCCCCATCCAGGTGCACGCCGCGATGCGGATGATGACGCCGGTGAAGGCGGAGAACTTCCAGGGAGGTGCCGCATGCAGCCTGCACGGCTTCTGAGGCGCGGCGGACGCGGACAGGCGCTGGTCCTGTTCTCGCTCACGCTCCTCTTGCTGACGTTGATGGTGCTGATGACGCTGGGCTTCGGCATGCGCGCCAAGGAGCGCATCGAAATCCAGATGGCGGCGGACGCGGCGGCCTACAGCCAGGCGGTGTCCACGGCGCGCACGTTCAACGCCATCGCGGTGATGAACCGCGCGCAGATCGCCCACATGGTGGCCATGGCCGGCACCCAGTCGATGATCAGCTTCGGCAGCCAGTACCACGCCGCGCGCAAGGCCACGCCCTGCCCCGTGCCCGACCCGGAGTTCGCCGTCCTGGACCAGGCCGCCGCGGACCAGGTGCGCTCCCTCCAGGGGCAGGCCGGCGCCATGTACAGCGCGGAGCTGGCCATCTACTCACGGCTGGTGGGCGGGCAGTTGGCGGGTCAGAAGCTCTCGAAGGCCATTGCCCAGGCGGTCAACCCGGAGTTGGACGCTCCCGAGGAGGGCGCCAACAAGTCCCTGGCGGAGGTGTCCGGAGGCGCGGGCTCCATCCTCAGCCAGGACAAGCTCATGGAGCAGGAGAAGGCCGGGACGACGCCGCCGGCCACCGGCGCGGTGAGCGCGAGCGGTGGCCAGGGCG
This sequence comes from Corallococcus terminator, assembly GCF_003611635.1. GTDB lineage: Bacteria > Myxococcota > Myxococcia > Myxococcales > Myxococcaceae > Corallococcus > Corallococcus terminator. Next base: position 4,648 of record NZ_RAVZ01000329.1, read on the forward strand.
ATGCCATGCGCAACGCCACCATGGGCAGCATGGGCTGGACGTGGGTGCACGGCCGGCCCACTGGCAGCGCGGGCTTCGGTTCGGGCATGGCCGCGAACAACCCGGGCTTCAAGCACTACGCCAGCATCGGAGGCATGGACTCCTCCACCTACACGACCATCTCCGGCCGCAATTCGTGGGCGCACGACCACGGGCTGGCGGCGACGGTCGTCCCCTGCCCGGACGGCAACATCTATCCCAGCCCTTCCGCGAACGCGTGGGTGATGTCCGACGAGCGCCAGTCCAATCAGGACCAGCACGTCTTCATGCTCCACCCGGCCCCCGGTCAGGGCTCGGAGTCCGGCAAGCCGGTGGATGAGCTGCACACGCTGGGCGCCTGCGTCGTCTGCCCGGGCATCTGGCCGTACTCGGTGGGCTTCAACGCGGGGCTGCTGCACGACAACGGCGGGGAGAACGACTTCGGACAGCCCAAGCTGTACTCCATCCTGCTGCGCGACTACGCCAGCAACAGCCGCAGGGCCCGGCCGGATCCCTGGAACCTGATGTTCAAGTTCAAGTTCGCGGGCCAGGAGACCCTGTTCGACAACGCGGCGCCGCTGGGCCGCATCCAGCCCACCGGGCGCGAGGACGTGCAGCGCAACCAGGTGGCCCTGGCCGCGGGCATCGCCTACTACCACCGGCCCCGGCCCGCGGCGGCGGGTGGCGGCTGGGAGGAGCCCCCCAACTTCCTCAACCCCTTCTGGCGCGCCACCCTGGTGAGCGCCGAGGGCGCCCGCGACGACAATCCCGCGGAAAGCCTGGACCAGGCGGGCTTCACCGAACACGCGGGCACGCTGCGCCGGCTGGGCCAGGCGGGTTATCGGGGCGGCGGCCGCACCGATGGAAAGTACTGACGCGCCATGGGCAAGCGAACCTTCGCGGCACGCCGGGGACAGGCGCTGGTGGAAACGGCGCTGGGGACGATGGTGTTCATCACCATCCTCATGTTCGGCATCTACTTCGCGGAAGTGGGCGCGCTGACGCTCAAGGTGCAGGAGGCCGCCAACTTCGCGCTGTGGGAGTCCACCGGCCACGTGATGCACAACCCGGAGACGGGCGTCTTCCAGCGGCCCAACGCGGCGGCCCTGGCGGCCGGCGAGGCCAGCGGCCGGTACGGCGACTTCGACGGCCGCGCCAGCGTGGATGGCGACATGACCCTCCAGTTGGCCATCGCGCGCGCCCAGCGGATGCGCGTGACGTGCGACTCGGATCGTCCCGCGGGCACCAACGCCGGTGACATCCTCGGCACGCGTCCGAGTGACGCGGACCCCGGTGCGACCGCGCTGAATCAGGCGATGCAGGTGCAATCCGATGGCGTCTCGTGCACGGCCTCCGCCACCCTGAGCACGCAGCGCATCGGCACGTTCATGGAGCCGGAGTTCTTCAAGGTCTCCCACCGGCGCGCCACCGACCAGTTCATCGTGTGCGCCGCCGGACGCGCGTCGAATGGCGTCTGCCGCGGCCGCTTCTTCATGCTGCTGGATGACTGGGGCCTGTCCAGCGTGGCGGAGGGCCGCGCGTGCCCGCTCAGCCTGAACACGGGCGCGCCCTGCCAGAACGTGGACTACTACTCCTGGGCGGAGCGCGTGTACGTGAAGAACGGCGGCGGCGGCGGCGCCGGCAGCGCGATGATGGCGGGCGTGGGCGCGCCGGGCGGCGCGAACGAGGACCAGTTCTTCATGAGCTTCGTGGGCGCGGAAGGCGACTACGAGCAGAGCATCGGCGCGTCGCACGCGGGCAACCAGACCGTCTGGGAGACGTCCCCCTTCCGGGCGGACAACCTCTCCCCCAAGTACAACGTGAACCGGCGCAGCAAGTGGCTCGGACGCGTGCGGCCGTGAAGCCCGTGGCGCGCGCGGTCCTGGCGCTGCTGTCGCTGGGGCTGGCCCTCCCCGCCTGGGCGAAGGACGCGGGCGTGCCGGAGGCGGTGCCCCCGCGCTTCGAGTGGCCCCGGCTCCAGGTGCTGGAGCACGTGGAGGCGAACGAAATCGTGGAGGCGGGGGGCGTCCCGGTGGCGCTGCGCGCGGTGCACGTGAAGGAGAGTGCGCGCGAGCTGGTGCAGCGCTTCGCGGACGCGTTCCGGGACCAGGGCCTCTACGTGGCGCCCGGCAAGAAGCAGGCGCAGTTGGCCAACAACGCCGCCATGCTCACCGCGTTCGATCCGCTCCGCGCCATCACGTACACGGTCATCCTCCAGCCGCAGCCGGACGGCACCACGTCGCTGTACCTGGGCGAGGCGAACCACGCGCTGGCGAAGAAGGCCTCCGCGTCCGGGGACTTCGCGCCGCTGCCGCCGGAAGCGCGCGACGTGCTGCGCGTCAACGCGGAGGGTTCGCGCACGCTGAGCTTCCAGACGGCGCTCACGGGGGCGCAGGTGCAGGCGTTCTACGACGACGCGCTCGCGAAGGCTGGCTGGAAGCCCGGCGACGAAGCCGGCTTCTACACGCGGCCCGGGGGCGAGCTGCGGCTCACGCACGAGAACAGCAAGACGGGCCAGCGCGCGGTGGTGATGGTCTACCAGTCCCGCGCGCGTTGAGCCCGCGCGTCAGGCGCGCAGCTTCTCGCGCAGCACCTTGGCGCGGCCCTGCATGTCGGGGTCCAGGCCGGTGAGCTCGATGGACTTCAGGCGTTGATCCAGGCTCTTCGGCACCTTCTTCTGGAGCGTGCCGGCCTCCTGGAGCGACTCCAGCTTCGCCAGCGCCTGGTCCACGATGCGGTCGCGCGGGTGGTCCAGCAGGCTGTCGAGGAAGTACGCGTCCTCGGGCAGCTCCGGGTACTTCTCCAGGTACTCGACGACGCCCTTCACCCAGTCCGCGCGCGTCTCCGAGTCCTGCACCTTCTGGAGGGCGGCCTTCTGGGCCTTGCGCTTGCCTTCGGGGTCGAACGTCTTCGCGAGGCCTTCCGGGAGTTCTCCGCCGGTGAAGAGCGCGTCCGCGGCCGTCTTGTATTTCTGGTAGCTGGCGCTGCGCTCCAGCTTCTGCTGCGCCGGGTCATCCTGGCGCGAGTGGTACTTGCTCTTGCCCCGCTGCGCATCCAGCTCGCGGTAGGACTTGTTGCGCTTGCCGGTGAACCCACCACCGTCATTGTCGTCTCGGGCCATCGTCATCTCCCCTTGCGGGCGCGCCACAGCGCCGCGAGTCCCCGCTGGACGAGGGTGCGCACCTGGGCCAGCTCCTGGGGAGCGAGGGGGTGCTCCTCGTCATGCTCCGCCTCGAACAACGCTTCCGTCACGTAGGCCTGGAGGGAGTCCGGCGCGGGCGGCGCATCCGAATCCTTGTCCAGCGCCGCCGCCTGCGCGGCCATCAGCCCTGGCGGCCAGCCCAGCTCCAGCATGGCGTGCAGCTCGAAGAGCAGGTGCCGGGCGATTCCGTAACCTTCGTCCGTGAGGCCGGCGGCGTCAAGCGCACCCAGCAGGCCATCCTGCCGGTTCTCGAAGGCATGCATCAGCCGCGTGCGCGCCTTGTCGTCGTCCTCCAGATAACGCCAGGCGGCCTCCACGAATTCGGCGGAAGGCGCGTCGGGGTGGAAGGGGGCGGGCGGTTGCAGTCGCTCCTTCTTCGGACGCGGTGGGCGCGGGCCATCGTCCAGGCGCACCGACTTGCCCTCCAGCACCAGGTCCCAGAGGCCCAGCAGGTTCTGGTACAGCCGGCGCGCCAGCTCCGCGTCCTTGAAGCGGGGCTCCTCGGCGAAGAGGGTGGGGATGACGTCGTTGGCGGCGTCGCCTTCCGCGCGCGCCTGGCGCATGCGTTCGAGCACTTCGGCGGTGTCGCAGGGGCTGCCGGCCAGCTCCAGCAATCCGTCGAGCGTCTGTGCGCCTTCGAACTGGCGGGTGAATTCGGGGCCTCGGTCTTTGGAGCGGCTCATCGTGGGGCGGACGGTAGACACAAGGTGGGCGTCCGCGCACGGGCCATTCACGGCCGCGTGTCCAGGCCGGGGGAAAGCGGGGAGCGGCCGGGCGGCGGGCGGGCTGGCTTCCGTTTCCGACCGGGCGCCCCTACTCTGCGCCATTCATGGCCGTGGAAACCTCGCCCGACACCCTGAAGTCCGCGATGCAGGAACTCTATCGGGCGCGCGCGGTGGAGGGCCCTCCGGGTGAGAACGGCCTGCGCACCGTCTGGCACCTGAGCCCCCAGGGCGCGGAGCTGCTGTCGCTCATCGACGACGAGGGCCGCGTCCGGCGCCAGGAGCTCACGCTGCTGGACGAGCACTGCATCTGGGCCAGTGGCCAGGGCGTGCGCACCGGTCGCGTGGAGCTGGGTGAAGCGCGGCGGCCTCCGGTGTCCACCGAAGTGCGCGCGGATCCAGAGCTCGTGCCCCACCGGCTGGTGCGCGCGGCGCAGGCGCTGGCCACGTACGAAGGTCAGGACCGGTACATCCTCCACATGCAGCGCGTGCTGGCGCTGGCGCGCGAGGGCCTGGAGATGTCCAGCATCGTGGCGCAGGACCCCTTTGGAAGCGCCACCGTCACGAAGGTGATGCCGCCGGCGAGGCAAGTCGCTCCCGCCGCGCTGGAGCCGGAGCCCCAGGCTCCACTGGAACCCGCGGAGCCGGAGGTGGTGCTGCGCTACGGCGAGGCGCTGCCCAACGAAGTCCTGCCCCCGGTGGTGCGCCGCTCGGAAGGGCTGGTGCTGCTGGCCGTCTTCGGCGTGGCGGTGCTGGTGGCCATCGTCATGCTGTTCGTGCTGGTTCGGGGAGGCTGAATCGCACGGGCGAGCGCCCGTTCCTCAAGTGCGTCACATCCGCGTCGGTGGGCACCGGTCCGGAATTGCGGTGGCCGGTGGTGACGCGCTCCGGGCCCAGCGTGGTGTGCAGCGGGTGCGCGTCCAGCACCAGCAGGCCGCCCACCGCGATGGTGAGCACGAACCCGCCGGCCCACTCCAGCGTGCGGGCGCGCCGGGCCTCGCGGGCGCGGTACGTCAACCAGGTGAAGGCCAGCACCGACAGGCACCCCAGGCAGCTCCAGCGCACCGTGCGCAGCCGCGCCGCCTGCGCCATGCCCTCCGCCATCAGGTCCGGCCGCAGCGACCCCGGCGCCCGCGACAGCCGGGACAGGAGCGTGAAGAGGTGGTGCGCCTCCATCGCGCCCACCGCCGCCATGCCCGCGAGCGCCGCCGACACCAGGCTCGCCAGCAGCAGTCCCCGCCGGGTGCCTCGGGGGATGCTCGCGCGGCTGAAGCGCGCCACGGCCAGCGCCACCGACAGCGAACCCAGCAGCACCGCGCTCGTCCACGCGCCCAGGAGCCGGGGCGCCATCGCCTTGCCCATGCCCGCCGTCAGCGCGATGCCCGCGTCCCCCGCGCGCACCAGGGGCAGCGCCGCGTGCATCCGCTCCAGCAGCACCTCCGTGCCCAGCAGGCCCAGCGTCCAGGGCACCGTCGCCATGCCCACCATCACCGCCAGCGGCACCGCCCGGCCCAGCAGGGTGGAGCCCGCCGCAACGGTGAGCAGCGGCACCTCCACCAGCAGCGCCATGCCCACCAGCAGCGCGAAGGGACCCGCGGAGGTCACCACACTCAGGAGGCCCGGGCCTCCCAGCAGGACGGGCAGCGTGCAGCCAAGCACGCACACCGTGGCGGGAACGGCCAGCGCCACGAACAGGCCGGGCGCGAGGTGTGGTCTGACTGGAACAAGCATTTCCAGTAAGAATAGGGTCCCGGGCTATTCCTGGTAATTCAGACGGGAGGACGACCCACGAGCCAGTACACGACACTGCAGACGGCGCCGGCCACGGGAGCAAGGACGATGCCCAGCAGGAGTGTCTGGCCGCAGTCAGCGGGTTCGCAGCCGATGCGCCCGTAGGCGAGCGCGCCGCCCACCAGCATGGGCAGGTGCATGCCGGCGATGAACAGGCCCAGGCCGCGCAGCACGAGGCCCCGGTACCAGGTGCGCGTCCACAGGCGGAAGACGAGCGGGACGAGCACGAGGGTGCCGGTGGCGGCGGCGGCCAGGGCGAAATGCCGGGCGGCCACCGCGACGCAGGCGCCCGCGGCCAGCAGCAGCGAGGGGGCCAGCAGGAGCGCGTTGAGGGACAGCGGCTCTCGTTCGCGGGTCGGCGGCGGCGGAGACATGGGACGGCGCCGCAGGCTGGCAGGGCATGCCCACCCGTGCAAGGCCGTGCACCATGCCGGGGCGGGGGCAGGTGGGCACGAAGCCCAGGGTCCCGCACCTGGGGGC
>NZ_RAVZ01000032.1 GCF_003611635.1 Corallococcus terminator
CGCGCGGAGGCAGGGGTTCGGAGGGAGCGGGTTTGAACACCGCTTCGACCACGGGCTCTGGCCGCTCCTCCACGGTCACGGGGCGGGAGAGCCACCAGGCGCAGAGGACCGCGCACAGGCCCGTGAGGAGGGCGGCGCCACCGATGAGCCACGAGCCCGTGCCGCGGGACTCTCGCGAGGGCGTCACCCGCGTCACGCCATCGGAATCCGTGCGACGCTCAGGGCCAGACTGCGGGGAACGCATGTTCTCGGGGAGCCTCCGGGGCGCGTATGCTACGGAAGCCGCTCGCTCCGAAGCAATGCGCAGGCCGCCACCCATGAACGTCGACGCGTCCGGCCCCTTCCCCGTCCACGCCTTCACACCCAGGCTGCGAGCCCTGGGGGCCCTGCTGCACGCAGGGGTCCTGGGCACGCTCTGCTACTTCACGGTGCTGCTGTTCCGGGACGTGCTCGCGGGAAGCCAGGAGACGCAGCCCGGCCCGCTGGCGACGGGACTGGCGGTCGGTGGGTTGCTGCCGCTCATCGCGCTGCGGCTGTTGCACCTGGGCACGCGGGCCACGGTGACGGTGCGTCCCGAGGGGCTCGTGCTCACCCAGCCGGGAGGCGCGCACTTCGAGATTCCCTTCGAGGCCCTGGCGTCCGTCCGGCCCTGGAGGCTGCCCATTCCGGGCCCTGGGCTCACGCTGATGCTGCGCACGGGGCGCGCGTTCGATTACGGCCTGGAGCTCCAGGACCCCGCGCCCCTGCTCACGGCGCTGGGGCCGTTGGGCGCGGCGCGTGAGCATCCGCTGGTGCGTTACGCGCAGGCGCGAAGCGCGAAGTGGCGCAGGCGTTGGTACGACTGGCTGCTGAAGTACGGCTTCGTGCCGGGAGTCATCGCGGCCATCTTCTTCCGGGCGCACCAGTACATCTCCTTCGGGGGCGCCTTCGGCGAATGGCAGATGTACGGCCTCCAGGCGTACCTGTTCACGTTCGTCCGCACGTGGCTGCCAGTGTTCCTGGCCCTGCTCCTGTTTGGCTGTTTCTGGAGGGCGCTCGCGGAAGCACTGTGTTTCGGAGCCGCCTGGCTGGGGCCCCGGTGGACGCGCCACGTGCGCACGGGAGCGGAGTGGACGTGCCGGGCCCTGTATTACATCGCGCTGCCGGGGTTCCTCGCGATGCGCCTGCTGGCCTGATGCATTGGAGGCCTCACGGCCGTCCTGGTAGGTTGTGTACGTGCTTCGACTCCTTCTGCTTTGCGTCCTGATGAGTTCCGTCGCTGTCGCCAGCGGGCGCGAGAAGAACAGCGTTCGCGCGCTCATGCTTTCCGAGCATCCAGACGACGACACCCATCGCATCCACGTGAAGGGGCAAGTGGTCACGACGTTGCGGTTCGAGAAGGCAGTGGATGCAGGCAGGACGAAAATGCTCGGCTGGGAAGGTCGGCTCGAACCGTTGGCGGTGGTCCGCAACAAGGTCATCCTTGAACCGCTCCACGACCTCAACGACGAGGAAGGGATTCCGCTGGTCGTGACGCTGGTGGACGGAACCGAGGTGCCGTTCCTCCTGCGGCCGCCGGGGTGGGAGCAGCAGGAGCGGCCCGACCAACAGGTCGACGTGTACAAGAACCGTGAGGGCTACGCGGCCATGCACGCGGCGCTGCGAAGGGCGCTCCAGGAGAACGGCACCCTCGCCGAGGAGAACCAGCGCTACCGCAAGGAGGAGACCTCGGAGGACCACGCTCTGGCCGCACTCCTTGTCGCAGGAGCTGTCGCGCAGACGCCCTTCACGATTGCGAGTCGAATCAATGGAGAGGATGGCGACACCCGGCTCAAAGCGACCGTGTTCCGAGGCAAGGGCAAGGCTGCGGTCGTCCTCACGATCAAGAATCTGTCGAAGAAGCAGGACTGGAGCATGAAGTCAGCCCGGCTCCTGAGCATCGTGAGCGGCAGGGAGAGCGCCATCGCCGTTCGCTCGACACGCCCATCGATTGCTCCGGGTGAGTCCGGTGTGGTGGCCTTCGTGGCGGACCGGAGCGCATTCATCGAGGACGGCAAGTTGACCTCGGTGTTCCTGGAGTTCTATCGGCAGGACGGCCTTCGGCAGGCGGTCGTTCAGCTAGATCCTGATCTCGTTGCACAGTAAGAGCGCGACGTATGGCCTCCACCAAGCTCGCGCTCCTGGGCTGCGCAGTGCTGCTCGTGATGTCGTCCGGATGCCCAGGCTCCGCCACGCGAGGAGTGACCCTTCGTCCTGACGGAACGCCAGGACCTGAGAAGTGCCCGGAAGAGGCCCGCAAGGCGATGAACTACTTGCGGCTGTTCGTCGGTGTCTCCGCGTGGATCCAGCTCGATGCGAATCAGTCGAGCGGCCCGCTCGCGCTGTATGAAGGCTCGATTGAAAGCGTGCTCGAAGACGACCTCGGCCCTCTGGCGGCACCGGCCCGGCTCTATGGCCGGGTCTGGACCAGCGGTCCCCAGGCGGTCATCCGGTATTACGCAGCCCAGCCCTTGGATGGAGGGGCTCAGGTTCCCATCTGCGCGGTAGCGCGACTGGGCATCGGGCAGCTCCGGAAGCTGCCAGACTCCAAGCCTGGAATGGCCGTCCTCGGAGCACCCAGCGCAGGGGTCTACATCGTGGATGAGTTCAGGTAGCACCACCCCTCATCTGGGAGGCGACGGACCTGTGCATCTCGCTCGGTGGGCGGACTGCCCCGCTCATCACCGAACCGGGCTAGATATCGCGGGATGCTTCCCGAAAAGATCTACCTCATCGACCGTGCCCCCCAACTGGTGAAGGCCTTGGCCGAAGCCTTCGATTCGTTCGACTTCGTCTCCGTGGTGGAAGGGGACTTCTTCTCCGTTCCCGCTGACGCGATGGTCAGCCCGGCCAACAGCTTTGGCATCATGGATGGAGGGCTCGACCTGGCCATCCGGGACACGCTGGGCTTCCAGGTGCAGGACGCGGTGCAGAACGCCATCCTGGAGCGGCATCACGGGGAGCTTCCTGTCGGGGCCGCGGAGGTCGTGTCCTCAGGAGACGCGCGTTGGCCGTTCCTCGTGGCCGCCCCCACCATGCGCATCCCTGAAAGCGTCGCCCAGACGGTCAATGCCTATCTGGCGTTCCGCGCCATCCTGCTCGCGGTGAAGCGACACAACGAAATCGCCGGAGCGCCCGTCATCCGGACCCTTGTCTGTCCGGGCCTGGGCACCGGCATCGGGGGGCTCGAAGTCAGACGGTGTGCGGCGCAGATGCGGATGGCCTTGAAGCAGGTGCTCGGCCCAGCGCGCATCCCGTCCTTCCTGGATATTCATCTCGTCCACCGGGCACTGCGCACCACGTAGCCAGGCTCAGACCGCGTCGAACCGTCCCCCCACGATGCCAACGCGCTCCAGCGCGGACTTGATCTCCTCATCAACGACGATAGGCAGGGTCCAGCCCCGCAGCCGGAAGATCCGGGCGTCCCTGACCCGCTCCGGATCAACGCGGAGGCCATAGACAGCTCGATACTCCCCGACCTTGTCCGGGCGACCGTCCTCTGGAAGCCACCGCTCTACCGCCCGACATGCCTTGTCATCAATGCAGTCGAGCAGCTTCGTGACGACAAGCAGGAAGAAGGGCTCGCTCGTACCTTCGATATCGACCGGAAGAAGTTGCGCGTCATCGGGGGCCAGCCTTTCAAGCACTGTCGCGACCCGAGCACTGACAACAGGTGTCGATGCGGCTCCTGCGGCAGTGAAATCAAGTTCCCTGCCGGGACGCCTGAACGGAACCGTCAACCGGCCACCCACCTCGACCCGCTGCCCCTGGGTGAACCGCCAGATGCTACGAGACCCGCTGGCATCCTCACCGACGGGGTCACGCAGGTACCAGCGACCTGGGACATACACATCCTCCGTCAGCGAAAAGAATCGTTGTGCCATGCGGTTAATCCTTCGTGACGAAGCGCCGAAGATTGCTACCAGACGTCATGAGGTCGAGCGCAATCTTCTGTAACTCCTGGAGCAACGCAGCCCTACATTGCGCGACCCCCTCGCAGCCTTTCATGGCGAGCCCGAGCCTCTCGAAGACCGTCGCATGGTACTCCCGTGAATGCGGCCCTCGGTGCCCCTTGATACGCACCTTGTTCGCGGCGTCATTCAGCGACATCCCGGCCTGCTCGAAGAATTCCTCGTAGCGAGGCGTCCACGGCCCACCTGACGCATCGGACACCTCGTTCTTGTCCGTGCAGATGTGATGCACATCCCCATCGGGGTCTCCCTGGATTCCACCCCCGATCCCCATCGCGAACGCGGCCACCGCCGTGGGCGCGAGCGTGACGTTCAGCACCCCGGCCGCCGGCATGGACAGGGACCGCACTTCCCCGGAGAAGACCCTCGCCAGTTGGAACCCGCCTTCGACCTCCGCCCGCACCGCCGCCTGCGCGAAACCCGGCATCCTGGGCCCCTGTGAGGCCAGGGCGTTCTTCCCACCCATCGCCGTCAACGCGACGATGACCAACACCCGCGCCCCGTTGCTCCCCAGCACCCTTCCGAACCGGTGCCCCACCTCCTTCAGTTCCTCGGGACTCCGGGCCACCTCGGACTCCTCCATCAGCCGCAGGAAGCCCCGGCCCAGGTTCCACACGGGCCCCGCGCCCAGATATGCGATCAGCGACGCGGTCAGCGCGAGCGCGACGATCTTCGTGATGGGTTCGGGCATGACCAGCATCACCAGCGCGCTGCCCACCGTCGCTGTGACCATCGTGCGCAGCACCGCTGGATCCATCAGGTCCTGGATGACGTCCGCCACGCCCTCCCAGACCGTGTCGAACGCGAAGGAGAGCGCCATCATCCGCCGCCCCATCGCACCTGACATGGGCCCGCGCCCCAGCAGGCTCAGGCAGGCCTCCCGCGCATCCAACTCCTCGCAAATGCGCGCGGACAGCGTGCTCCCAGCGCCATCCACCACGCCCCCAGCCGAAGCCAACAGCACGTGCCGTCCAGACGTCCCGAACGCCACGTCCAGTCGCGTGTCGAGCACCCACTGCACGACCGCCTGCCTGAACACCTCTTCGTCCACCTCCACCGGCGCGGGCGAAGCAGGCGTGTACGCGATGGGCCTGCCCCGCCCCGTGTCCAGATGCACCACGCGCGGCGTCGCGCACCCCACCGTGAGCAGCAGCACCACGAGCCAACAGGTCTTCATGCAGCCTCCGAACATGACAAGGCCCCCGACCCAATGACAGGTCGGAGGCCTTGGGAACTACGACCGCGGACTCAACTCACGGCGTCGCGGGATCGAAGTTGGAGATCGACCAACCCATGCGCTCGTGGCCGAACTTGTTCCAGTCCGGGTTCTTGCCGTTGACGATCTGCGCGTCCGTGTAGCCCGGCGCGGCCGAACCGGAGCCAGAGCCAGAGAAGATGTTCACGCTGATGGTCGAGCCCGTGTACGTCGGGTGCGTGTTGTCGGACTGGATGTAGTCGTAGCTGGTGCTCGCGTTCGCCAGGTGCAGGTTCGCGTCGCGCAGCGTGCTGCGCAGGGTGACGCTGATGCGCTGCACGTAGGCGTCCTCGGTCTCACCGGCGCGGTAGGCGATCGCCTCGGAGTCCACCTGGCCGTCGCCGTTGCGGTCGTAGTCCGCCGCCATCATCTCCGCGAAGGAGTCCGCGCACTTGAAGCCGTACTTGGACGCCAGGTTACAGGCGCGCCAGTTGCTGCGCGCCAGGAGCGGCAGGAAGTAGGTCTGCTTGTTCACCTTCTGCCCCGTCGCCGAATCCGTGCAGGCCGTCAGCACGTTGTCCGCGTCGTAGCCGGGGTAGTAGATGTTCGCGATGACCTTGACCTTGGCGCTGGTCGCGTACTGGTTGATGGCCTGCATGCCACGCTCCATGTACGTGGTGCACGCCGTCAGCGCCGCCTGCAGGCCGCTGTAGTTGCACGTGCCCGTCTGGTCCGTGAACGCGCTGCGCGCCTGCAGGTAGTCGTTGCCGCACATCTCGAACATCACGACGCGCGTGTTGGCCGTCTGCATGTAGGAGCGGTCCGCGACGATCTTGTTGTTGTAGATGTCGTCCGCCTTCGCACCGGACTTCGTGCGGCGGATGACCTCCACGTTCGTGCCCCACTTCTTCGCCGCGTACTCACCTTCCACCACGGGAGCGCCACGGCGCGCCACGCTGCCGATGCCACCGTTGTAGCCGGCGAAGATGGAGTCGCCGTACGCCACCACCCGGTACGTCTGAGACGCCGAACGGTTGATGGTCCACGACGTGTTCTGGTTGATGGTGCTGGCCATCGCGCTTCCACCCAACGTGGTGGCGGCGAGGACGGCGACGAGGGACAGCCCGCTGCGACGAACGGACATACCGGCTCCTGAGGAGGTAGGGGGTCTCTCCCCTGCACGGGGAGAGGCGGCGCAAGGTACACGGGATTGACTCTGGAATCACCAACCAGACCCGAAATAGCTCCACAACCAGCATTGCTGGTTGAGCATGAATTCCGCCATGGCGCGTCAGAGGATGGGGTGTCTGTCCTCACGGATGACGCGACGCCCCGGATTGACGCGTTGTTTCACCATGTTTCAGGGCCGGCGGCCCCTGTTTGACTGGAAGAATCCGCTGTCTGTGTTTGGGCGGAGGGTGGAGCACTCTTCCGGACCGGGGTTGCCGCGCCGCGCCTAGACTCCACGGCCGTGAACCTCCCCCGGAGTGCCCGAGCGCTGGGACAGTGGCTGCTGCTGGGCGGCGCGGTGGGCGGAGTGTGCGGCGTGGCGTCCGCGGTGTTCCTGGCGCTGCTGGAGTGGGCCACGGCGTTCCGGCTCGCGCACGGGGCGCTGGTGTACGCCCTGCCGGTGGCGGGGCTGGTGCTGGGCGCGGTGTACGGTCGGTGGGGCGCGTCCATCCGGGGTGGCAACAACCTGGTGTTGGACACGGTGCATGAAGGGGACGCGGTGATTCCCCTGCGGATGGCGCCCATGGTGCTGGTGGGCACGGTGCTCACGCACCTGTTCGGCGGGAGCGCGGGGCGCGAGGGCACGGCGGTGCAGATGGGTGCGAGCCTCGCGGACCAGATTGCCCACCGCTTCCGCGTGGCACCGGACACGCGGCGTGAGCTGCTGGCGGCGGGCATCGCGGGCGGCTTCGGTTCGGTGTTCGGCACGCCGCTGGCGGGGGCAGTGTTCGGGCTGGAGGTCGTGTGCGTGGGACGGCTGGGCTACGAGGCGCTCCTGCCCGCGCTCACCGCGTCGGTGGTGGGGGACCTGGTGACTCGGGGGTTGGGCATCCATCACACGGCGTACCCCACGCCGCAGGCACTGGCGTTGACGCTGCCCGTGCTGGGCAAGTGGCTGGTGTTCGCGGCGGCGGTGGCACTGGTGGCGGTGGCCTTCATCGAAGGCACGCACGGGCTGAAGAAGCTGCTGGAGCGACGGGTGCCGTGGTTGCCATTGCGCATGGCCCTGGGCGGCCTGGGCGTGGTGGCGCTGTGGAAGCTTGCGGGGACGGACGACTACCTGGGCCTGGGCGTACCCGGCATCCTGCGTGCATTCCAGGACGTGTCGCTGCCGGGGGACGCGTTCGCGTGGAAGCTCGTGTTCACGGTGGTGACGCTGGGCGCGGGGTTCCTGGGCGGAGAGGTGACGCCGCTGTTCTTCATCGGGGCGGCGCTGGGCAACGTGCTCGCGCGGCTGTTGGGATTGCCAGTGGACCTGGGCGCGGCGGTAGGAATGGCGGCACTGTTCGCGGCGGCGGCGAACACTCCCCTGGCACTGTCATTGATGGCGGTGGAGCTGGTAGGCGGCGCGGTGCTGCCGCACGTGGCCATCGTCGCGACGGTGGCGTACCTGCTCACCGGGCACCGGGGCATTTATCCGTCGCAGCGCATCGCCCGAAGGAAGCTGGGCGGGCCGCTGCTGGACCGACTCGTTTCCCTGCGGGAGTTGCACGAGACGCCCCGGAAGCCCGGGGCGCCCTGACGGCCACGGAGTCAGTGCCTGGTGGTGGTGGTGACCGGGGCCTTGGCGGGGGCGAGCCCTTCCGTGTGCCAGAACTCCACGTGCCCGGTGTCGAGCGCGTAGATGGCGGAGACGACGGCGAGCTCTCCCGCGTCCACCTTCGCCTTGAGCAGCTCGGAGCGCTGGGTGAGCTGGCGGGTGACGGCGTCCACGTTGGCGTGCGCGGCCTTCACCACCTTCGGGTCATGGCGATCCGCGTCGGTGAGGCCCGCGTCGGTGAGGTTGCTCTTCACCGACGAGACCAGCGCATCCAGGTAGGGGGAACCCGCGCTCTGCCCATCCGGGATGGCGAGCCCGGTCTTCACGGCGCCGCAGGACTCGTGGCCCATGATGACGATGAGGCGCACGCCAAGATGGGCGACGCCGTACTCGATGCTGGCCAGGGCCAGGGGCTCCAGCTCGTTGCCCGCTTCCCGCACGACGAAGAGCTCGCCCAGGCCCTGATCGAAGACCAGCTCCGGCGGCACGCGTGAATCACTGCACGCGACGACGATGGCGTGCGGATGCTGCTCGGAGGCCAGCGCGTTGCGCACGGCGATGGTCTGCGCGGGATGCCGCGCCACTCCCTTGGTGAAGCGGAGGTTGCCCTGCTCCAGCCGGTGGAACGTGACCGGCGGTGCTTCAGGCTTCACGGCGGGATGGGCGGGGTGCGCATCCTCGGCGAGCGCGGGCAGGGCGGTGCCCAGCAACGCGAGGGCCGCGACGGTGCGAAGAAGAGGAATCATGGTGAGAGACCTGTCGTGGGGTGTGCACCGGGCGGGTGAGTCCAGTGCCCCTGGTGCGTAACAGGGGCACGAATCGGGAACCACGGATTCCAGGTCAGGCCATCAGGGCGTCACTGGGTGTGGGCAGCCGAGCAGGCACCTGCCAGCGGCATCAGAGAGGCACACCGAAGCCGATGGCTATCTACTCACGCTTAGGGAGCCATGACTTGAAGTAGAGCTTTAAAATCAACGAGTTGCGTAAAAATCCAACATCGTTATCTACTCACTTATCTACTCATGTCCGCGCCCTCCATCCCCCACTTCCTGGATGTCGTCCAGCGCCTGCAACCGGTGCCGGCCGAGGCGCTTCAACAGCACTTCGGCGTCTCACAGCAGACCCTGTCCCGGTGGATCAAGGCCGCGGGGGATGCGGTCTGCCGGATGGGACGGACCCGGGGCGCCTTGTATGCCCGGACGCGCGTAGTGACGGGACTGGGAACCCAGGTTGCCCTCCACCGCGTGGATGCGTCAGGCCAACTTCATCGAGAGGGCTCGCTCCACTTCCTGTCCTCGGGCGGGATCTGGCAGGAGGCGATCCAGGGACCCGGGCAGCGCTTCGAAGGACTCCCGCCCTTCGCGGAGGAGATGAGCCCCCAGGGCTACATGGGCCGGGGCTTCCGTGAGCGTCATCCGGATCTCGAACTCCCTCCGCGCACCACGGAGTGGAACGATGATCAGGTGTTCATCGCCCTGGCGCGACGCGGAGAGGACTGCACGGGAGACCTCATCCTGGGTGAGGAGTCCCTGAACCGGTACCTGGCCACGCAGGTCCAGGAGATCCGCCGCGACAACTACCCCGAACGGGCCCGGACCTTCCTGGCGGATGGCTCGGGCTCGTCCGCTGGAGGCGAGCAGCCGAAGTTCGCCGTCTACGCCGAAGGCTGTCACGTGCTCGTGAAGTTCGCGGATGCGAGCGCGGGCAGCGCGGGACAGCGCTGGAGGGACCTGCTCGCAAGCGAACACCTCGCGTTGGAGGCCGTGCGTGCGACAGGGCTTGATGCAGCGAAGGCCCACGGGTTCGACCTGGGAAACCACCGGTTCCTGGAGGTCGAGCGGTTCGACCGGATCGGTCTTCGTGGAAGGCGAGCCCTGCTGTCGCTGCGGGCCATCGACAACGAATACATCAGATCGGGCGGTAACTGGACCGACGTGTCCTTGCGCCTGCTCGCCGAACGCCGCCTGTCCCACGAAGACGTCCGGCGGATCCGCTGGCTCGACACCTTCGGTCAGCTCATCGGCAACGTCGACCGGCACCTCGGCAATGTCTCCTGCTTCGTGGAGTCACCAGGACGGTTCCGGCTCGCGCCCATCTACGACATGTTGCCCATGGTATTCGCACCCGATGGCGCGCACCTCGTCGAACGAACCTTCCGACCCGCGCCACCGACCGCGAACAACCTGGACCTCTGGGCGGATGCCGCACGCCATGCACGGACCTACTGGGACACGCTCATCGCATCCACGAATCTCAGTGAGGACTTCCGCCAGCGCTGCGCCACCTGCCGGAACCAGCTCGCGGAACTCATCGCCCGCGTACCCGTGGGCTGACCGTCACGGCCCCGCCTGCGCCGTCACATCCCCGCGCCGCCGCAGCTCCGGTGTGGCCACGCGGAACTCCGCGGGCAGCATGCGCAGGATGCGCTCCCGTCGGTAGCGGGCGCCCGCCAACCGCTGCTCCAGGGCCACCTTCTCCGCCCGGGCCGCCTTGTCCGGGCTCCCGGCGCGCAGGGCCAGCGCGGCCAGCCTCCGGGACACCTCCTCCACCTCGCGGTCGATGAGCACCGGCTGGATGTTGCGCTTCGCTCGGGCCTTGCGGCCGGAGGCGTTGTTCTCAATCCACACCGGCAACACCGCCACGTCCCCCAGCGCCACCGCCACGCCCTGATCCGCGCGCGTCACCCCCACGCGCAACAGCAGCGAGTCCCGCTTGTCCCCGTCCGTGCCCGACCTTCCGGGCGCGTGCTTGTAGAACCGCCCCTGGTTCGCCACCAGGTTGCCCAGCGAGTACGCGATGAGTCCCCGCCGTCCGGACTTCGTCGTGTACGCCTCCAGCGGCTGGAGCACGTGCGGATGGTGCCCGATGACCGCCAACGCCCCGGCCTCCAGCAACGCCTGTCCCAGCGCCCGGTCCAGCGGGTGCGGCGTGTCCGTGTACTCGCGCCCCCAGTGCCCCATCACGAACAGCGCGTCGCACTTCGCCGCCGCGGCGCGCACCAGTTCCACCGCCTCCTTCTCACCCAACCCCCGACGCGACGCGTGCTCCGGATAGGGCACCAGCGCCACGTGCGGCGCGTTCGCCTCCTTCGGGTTGCTGAAGCCATTCAGGATCCGCGTGAAGGACAGGAAGCCCAACCGCACCCCGCGCACCTCCATGAACACCGGCGCCCAGGCCGCGTCCCGCGTGGCCCCGGTGCCCACATGCCGCAAGCCCGCCGCGTCCAGGTGGCGCAGCGTCTCCACCAGCCCCTCGACGTGTTGGTCGCGCGCGTGGTTGTTGCCCGTGGACACCACCTTCACGCCCGCCCCCACCAGCGCCTGGACCATCGCGGGCGGCGCGTTGAAGACCAGCTCCTGGGTGACGGCCTTGCGGTTGTCGGTGACCGGCGTCTCCAGATTCACCACGCCCACGTCCGCCGTTCGCAACACGTCCGACAACGGGCCGAAGACGTGGTCCCAGCCTTCGTGGTTGAGCGACGGCGCCGCGCCTCCGCCCGGAGGCACCGCCCCGGTGCGCGCATGCGCCCGCGCCACCGACTTCACCTCGCCGTGCGGAATCACATCCCCGCCGAAGACCAGCTCCACGCGCGCGGGCGCGGCGGCCCCCCAGGACGGCACCCACCACAACAGGAGCGCGGACACGAGGCCCGCGCGTCGCCTACCCACCGCCACTGGACTCCCGCACCCCGATGATGACCTCGCGGTTCCAGGGATCGCGTCGGGTCGTCGCGGGACACCCCGCCTCCCGCATCCACGTGAGCCAGTCCTCGCGGCGGAACAGCCCGAAGCAGTGGCGCTCCTGCGACATGCTCACCGTGCCATCCGCTTCGCGCAGCAGGTAGGCGAACGCGGTCTCGAAGGTCTCATCCTCCGGGTCCGGATCCCACGTCCACATCAGGTAGCGCATCCCCCGCCCATCCGGCGAGTCATGCCCACCCGACTCCGTGGAGGGCTCGAAGGTCTCCCGCACGTAGTCCGGCAGCAACACCACCGCGCCGCCCGGCCGGCAGTGCGCCACCGCCGTCTGGACCGTTGCCCGCGCCGAGTCCCGGTCCGCCGCGTACATGATGGCGTCGTGCACCATCACCCGGTCGAACGTGCGCCCCAGCCGCAGGGACGTCATGTCCCCCACCCGATGCTCGCACTCGGGATTGACGGCCCGGCTGACCGCCACCATCTCCGGCGCGCGGTCCGTCAGCGTCAGCGTGAAGTGTGTCTTCAGGTGGAACGCCAGACTCCCACCGCCCGCGCCCAGCTCCAGCATCGTGGTCGCCGGCCCTTCCGCCGCCGTGCGCAGGATGTCGAGCAGGTCCTCCGCCTCCTCCACGTACTCCTCCGGAGGCGAGAACAGCGGCCACCAGGACGCGAGGTCGGTGTAGAGCTGGGGCTCTTCCAGCGGGGGAGGAATCACGGTGCGCAAGGCCATGGCTGTCTTCCTCAGGGACGGTCCAGCGTTCTACCGCCCGCACGAGGGGGACGTCCACGACGTCCCCCCCAAGCGCGGCTAACGGACCTGGATGGCGTCCGCGACGACGTAGGTCCCGGCCGTGACCCAGCGGCTCAGTTGGACCTTGTTCCAGCCCGCGGGGAAGCTCCACGTGCCCAGCGTGTTCCACCTGGCGCCGTTGAGCTGCTGGTTCACCTTCACGTTCGCCAACTGCGTGCCCGACGCGTTCACCACGATGAAGGGCGCCGCCGTGGAGCGGTCCGTCGCCGCCGTCCACCACGCATCCACCGACTTCGTGCCCGCCGCCGACAGGTAGAACCAGAACGTCGCCGGCTCCGACACCGCCGCGCCCGGGGACACCAGGTAGCTGCTGCCGTAGTAGCCCGCCACGTTCGTGGACGACGCCCAGCTCGAACCCGTCAGTTGGATGTAGCCCTTCGCCTGGTCGTTGTTCGCGTTGTTGCTGTCCACGACCAGGCCCGTGGGCGTGCCGCCACCCGACGTCCACAGGTACGTCACGTCCACCCAGTCGTTGTTCGTCATCCCCAGGTCCAACCAGAACGTCCCATCCGCCAGGTCGATGCCCGCGGGGTTCGCCGGCCGGCGCCCGAATTGATCCAACCCGCCGTTGAAGCCGTCCTGGTACGCCGCCTGCGACTCCGGCTTGCCCTGCGGCAGGGTCTTCCACATCTCCCGCACGCTGGAGGGATTCCAGTAGTCGTCCTTCGTGTTCCAGGGCCCCACGTCCCAGACGGACGTCGTCGCGCACTTCGCCGTCTTCGAATAGCAGACGCGCACCTGGTACTCGGAGCCTCCGTTGGACGCGAGCCCCCGCCGCGACGGCAGCGCCACGAACCGGTCATTCGTCTTGATGACGTGGCCGTTCGCCGTCGTGCCGCCCACCAATCCCTCACGGGTGGCGTAGACGCGGTAGCTCAAGGGCGCCAGCGCCTGGAGTCCTTCCTCCGTGCCCGTCCCCTCGCGCCAGCCCTCCAGCCCCACCTCCTGCACCACGGGACCCCGGCCGCGCTCGTCCGCCACCAGCGCCAGCCGCACCTGCACCTCCGTGCCGGAGCGGGGCAGCCGGACGGCCTCGCCTTCTGTGGCGGTGCGCCACTCGCTCCAGGCCCCGCCGGGGACGCGTACGCGCACGTCCACCTCCACGGCCGTGCCCGGAGACTGCGTCGCCTGGATGCGCGGACGGAACGTGTCCACGGGTTGCGCCAGCGTGCGCGCCGGGAACGTGAAGAGGCCCGTGAGCCGGTTCAGTCCTTCGGGCCGGCGCATCACCGCGTTCGGTTCGTACAACAGCCCGTCCCGCGTGCTCACGAGCTCGCCCGAGCCCTCGCCGGTGGAGAGTGCCTCCGTCCAACGCTGGGCACCCTCCTCCGCGCGCTGGGCGGCGGGAGCCGGCTCGGCCACCGCGACGCCTTGCGCGAACACCGCGCCCCACATCACCGTCATCAGGGTGGACCGCCACGACGCGCGCATGCCTGGACTCCCGGGAAGGGTAAAAAACGTTTAGACGGATATATTTTAAAGCCCGTCTTTCCCGGTTCTCAAGAGTCGCGAAGCAAAAGCGTGCGTTGGGGCCTTCTGACCCACCGCATCACGGCGTGCGGGGAGGCTCGTCGCAGATCCGAAACTGCGTCGGCATGGTGCATCCCGCGAGGGCACAGTCCGGCGACTTCGCCTCGGCCTTGTCCCTGGCGATGATCTTCTCGAACTCCGCTGTCGTGCCGAGGCAGACGATCCTCGGTTCAACGCCCCCGCAGCAGCCGCAACCGCAGGCGGTGTACGAAGGAGACGCAGGACCAGCCGGTGCGGCGGCGTCCGGAGCCGGTTCGGGGACGGCTGGAGCCGGGGCCTGCGCGGTGGCGGCATCCGGGACAGGCGCGGCGTCCTGTCGCGCGGACGGAGAGGCACACCCCGCGCACAAGGCCAGCATCATCGGGACAAGCATTCGCATGTCCCGGAAGATAGCCGAAAGACTTCCGCTAGCCCGTATACGACTGGATCCAGGGCACATACGTGAACACGTTGCTGAACACGGAGAACGTGTTGCACTGGCTGCTGCCGTGCTCACTCAGAATCCCATACAGCCTCCCGCCCAGGGCCAGGGGACCGCCGTCGTCGCGCTGGCAGACATTCGTGCTGCTGTTGGGAGGCGTCGCGCACAACTGCGCGCTCGGGACATGGCCACTCCCCACCAGCGCCTGGCAGTTCGCCGGGCCCAGAACCCTCAGGCTCGTGTACTTGAGCGCATTGGACGTGGGCCCCGTCTGCGTGGCGCCCCACCCGCTCGCCGTATGCAACCCCTGGGGTGCGGGCGCGGTGGGCAGCGCCAGCGGCTGCACCGCGGCGCTCAGCGCGAAGGGCTGCGCCAGTTGGAGCAATGCCACGTCATGGAGGGGCTCGACGGCGACGTAGGACGGATGAATGACCTTGCGGGACACCGTGCGCACCTGCTCATCGGCCTCCAGCGTGCTCAGCAGCAGGTCCCCCGCGATGACCCGGATGGCGCTGGGAGCGATGCCCTCGACACAATGGGCCGCGGTGACGACCCAGCCGGCCTTCGTGAGCGTCCCGCCACAGGTGAACACGCCCTGCACCATGATGCGGACCTGGTAGGGGAGCTGGTACCGGACCGCGACGGAGCCGCCGATGATCTCCTGCTCCGTGCGCTCCACCGACGGCGAAGCGGGGTCTGACTCCTCCACGGAGCCCCCGCAGCCCAGCAGCCCCACCAGGGAAAGTCCCGCCCACCACGCTCGCCGCGTCATGCGTCCTCCGTGTCGGGCCCGGGGCCCGGAAAGCCGTGAGCCTGCATCGTGCGCCACTCGCGGCGCCAGAAAACCCGGGCACCCACCCCGCCCCATCCCCGGCCGGGAGGCCTGGGTGGGCGCCCGGCACGGCCTCAGAAGCCCGTCCGCACCTTCACGGCATGCCCGTTGTCTTCATAGACATTGCCCGTGGACGTCTGGATGAACGTGCTGTCGAACACCAGCGTGTACGACTCGTCCGGGTTCGCCGGGGACGCGGAGCCCCGGTCGAACCTGTTGCGCAGGAACGTGCCGCCGCCCCCGTTCGCGCCACCGCCGTTGATGCAATACACGCCACCGCCGAACCAGTTGTCCTCGATCTTCATGCCCGCCGAGGGCCCGACGATGGTGTTGATCATCATCGCGGCGATCTGCTTCTTGGGGTTCGGCACCGGCTGCGTGCCCATCACCGGGTCGTGGTAGGCGGAGAAGTTCGAGCCAATCACTTCCAGCCCGATGCCCCCGTGCGACTGGAGCACGTCGTTGTGCGTGCGCGAATCCGTGCCCGGGTGGTTGGGGTCCGGTGAGAAGTGCACCAGGTCGTGGCCGTAGCTGCCCTGGATGGACACGTTGACGGCGGTATTCGCCGTCGCGGGCGCCACGGAGAAGGCATCCACCACGCCGGACACATCCACCCGGTAGGCCGTGTAGTTGCGCATGCCAATGCCGTTCACCCAGTAGGTCGGGTTCGCCGCGCGCACGGTGGTGTATTCGATGCGCGCATTCGTGCCGCCGGTGCCAATCTGGATGATGGAGCCGCCGCCCGTCATCGCGGGCCCGCCGTCCACCACGCAGTTGCTCACCACCGTGTTCGCCGCCTTGATGAACACCCGCCCGTGGACGATGGTGTCCGCCAGCCGCTGCCCGGCCGTGCTCAACGTGACGTCGCCGTTGATGACCTTCGTCGGCCAGGCGCGGATGACGCCCGCGCCCGTGTTCGCCGCCGTCGGCTTCGTCTGGCGCAGCACGAAGGTGTCCGCCGCCTGCTCCTGCGCGGCGGGGGTGACACCTTCGGATTCAGGGGCAACGCCCTCGCCACACGAGAGGAGCAGGAGCGCGGATGAAAGGAACGCGGGAATCGCACGAACAGTCTTCATGCGACGAGAAAACGTGAATCTGCTCTTCCCGTCAATCGAGAAAATCACGCATAGAATGTTTACGCGGACAACCCGCGCCCTCTGTCTACACGTGAGTACACATCTCGCGCCGTCCTACTTTGTACCGAACAGACGGTCTCCGGCGTCGCCCAGGCCCGGCAGGATGTAGCCGTGCGCGTCCAGCTTCTCGTCGATGGCGGCGGTGAAGACATGCACGTCCGGATGGTGTTCGCGCAGGTTCGTCAGCCCCTCCGGACAGGCCAGCAGACACACGAAGCGCAGGCTGCCGGGGCGGCTGCGTTTGACCCGCTGGAGCGCCGCGACCGCGGAGTTGCCCGTGGCGAGCATCGGGTCACACACGATGACGTCCCGGTCCTCCAGGTCGGCGGGCACGCGGTAGTAGTACTCCACCGCGCCCAGCGACTCCGGGTCCCGGTACAGGCCAATGTGGCCCACGCGCGCGGACGGCACCAGTTGCAGGAGGCCGTCCAGGATGCCCTGCCCCGCGCGGAGGATGGGCACCAGCACCAGCTTCTTGCCGTCCAGCGCCCAGCCGGTGGTGCGGGCCATGGGCGTCTGGATCTCCTCCTCGCGCAGCTTCAGGTCGCGCATCGCCTCGTACCCGAGCAGGAGCGAAATCTCCTCCAGCAGCGCCCGGAAGGACGCCGTGCTCGTGTCCGTTTTGCGCATCACCGTCAGCTTGTGCTTCACCAGCGGGTGGTCCACCACCGTGCAGTTCGGGAAGTCCATGGGTTCTCCTCGCGCCGCCCGGGCGTCCCGGACGGCCTGTGGGCCTGCTCAAAAGCGCTTCACGTCGCCGGAACTCGTCAGAACACCGTGCCGTCGCTGCGCACGCGGATGGGTGGAACCCCGCCGGGGCGCAACTCCCCCGCGACCCGCCGTCCCGCCGTCCACGTCCCGCCCTGGAGCACCTTCGCGAGCGGCAGCTCCTCCGCGCTCAACTCCAGACGGCCACGCACCAGCGCCGCCACGCGGTCCAGCAGCGCCACCGTCAACGCGCGCCACTCCACGATGGGCGCGTCACCGGGATCGTACACCTCCGTCAGCATCCTGGGATCCTGCGGCACCAGCACGCCCAGGTCCACGAAGAGCCCGCCGTTGCGGTACTCCGGCAGGCCGGTGAGCGCATCCAGCTCCGTCACCATCACGCCCGCTTCCGCCAGCGGCTCCACCAGCGAGTACGCCAGCCACTGGGACAACTTGTGGAAGGGCACCAGCGCGTCCGCGCTGCCGGGCGGCCCCAGCGCCGGGTGTTCCCACACGTCGCCCAGGTTGACGCCGTCCACCGTCGTGCGGCCCGGCCAGATGGGGCCCAGCACGTCCAGCACCGTGCCCAGCACCTCCGCGGCCCGCACGCTCCGGCGGTGCGCCGCCAGCATGTCGAACATCGACCCCGGACGCGGCAGCACGCGCGACAGCCCCTGCAACAGGTGCAGCCGGCCCTCCACGCCGAACAACGGATTGGACGCCGACACCTGGAAGCCGCGCTCCAGCGACTCGCGCGTCATCCGGCCCAGCGCCTCCGCGTCCGCGCGCAGCGGCCGGTCGGGGTCCGACGAGAAGCCGCCCGCCATGAACATCCGCAGCGACGCGACCGCCAGCCCCTCCGAGCGCACATACGTCGCCCCCCCGCGCTCCTGGTAGCGCCAGGTCGGGCCACTGCCCGCGTCGAGCAGCACGCTCACCACCCCCAGGTCTACCTTCGCCCGGGCACGCTCCTCCGGCGGCAGCGGCGCCAGCTTCGCCTCCAGTTGCGCGAGCCGGGGCACCCCACCCGCGTCGAAGTGCCGCCAGCGGCTGTGCACCGGGATGTCCAGCCGGGGGTACGCCTCGTGCGTCACCGCCAGCACCCGGTCCACCACCACGGGCAGCCGCGAGGGCTCCACCCGGAAGTATTCCAGCCTTCCGGCCAGCCCCAGGTCCAACACCTGGTGACACCGCTCGCGGATGGCCGCCGGGCTGCGCAGCCACGCCACCGTCGGAGACACCTCCTGCACCCGGATCGTGTCAAGCATCGAGGTCCCGTCCCTTCACCTGCGCCAGCGCCCCCGCGTCCGCGACCGGCCCGCGCGTGAAGTAGCCCGCCGCCTTCTTCGCCTCCATCTCCACCCGTGCATCCGCCGGAATCAGTCCGTCCGGAATGGGCACCCGCTCCAGGATTTCAATGCCCGAGCGAACGATGGCGTCGTGCTTCATGTCGCTCATGGACACGAAGCGGTGGATGCGGGTGATGCCCAGCCAGTGCAGCACGTCCGGCATCAACTCCTGGAAGCGCATGTCCTGCACGCCCGCCACGCATTCCGTGCGGTGGAAGTACGTGGCCGCGGAGTCGCCGCCCTCCTGCCGCTTGCGCGCGTTGTAGACCAGGAACTTGGTCACCTCGCCCAGCGCCCGGCCCTCCTTGCGGTGATACACGATGAGCCCCACCCCGCCCTGCTGCGCCGTCCGCACGCACTCTTCAATCCCGTGCACCAGGTACGGGCGACAGGTGCAGATGTCGCTGCCGAACACGTCGGAGCCGTTGCACTCGTCATGCACGCGCGCCGCCAGCGGCACGTCCTTGTCCGCCAGCTTCGCGATGTCGCCAAACACATACAGCGACAGTCCGCCGATGGGCGGCAGGAACACGTGCAGGTCCGGGCGGGTGATGAGCTCCGGGTACATGCCGCCGGTGTGCTCGAAGAGGCCCCGGCGCAGCGCGCCTTCCGTGAGGCCGAAGCGCTCCGCGATGCCGGGCAGGAACCAGACAGGCTCCACCGCGGCCTTCACGACCTTGATGTCGCCATTGGCCGCGACCAGGTCGCCGTCCACCTTGAGGCGTCCGGCGAGCATCGCGTCGCGCACCTCCGGCATGTTGATGTGGGCCCGGGTGACGGCGATGGTGGGCCGGTAGTCCACGCCCTGCTCGGCGTACCCGCGGAACACCTGCGACGCCACCGCGCCCCAGGGGTCCAGCGATACGATGCGCTTGGGGTCGCTCCACGAAGGATACGGGCCCACCTGCGCGGCGGGGGACGTGTTGGTCAGGTCCGCCTTGTGGTCCTGCGGCAGCTTGCCCGCGGACACCGCCAGCGCACGGTAGATGGCGTACGCCCCCGAGTGCGTGCCGATGACGTTGCGATTGCCAGCGTCGGACATGGTGGCCACCACGGGGCCACGCCGCAGCGGCTCCGTCTCGCCCCAGCGCAGGGGGACTCCGGGCGCCTGGAGGTCCGGGTGCGAGGTGAGACGGATGTGATTGACGGGCTTCTTGTCAGCCATTGGGGCGCCCTCCTGTCGGGCGCTGGAAAGTCCTGAAAGGTTTTGGGGAAGCGAAAGGGGTCAGCTCATCCACGAGCCGTCGGAGCGCGCGGACCACTTGCGCGTCACCTTCTTGCGGTGGCTCCAGAAGTCGAGGCTGGACGGCCCGGTGATGTCGCCGTGGCCGAACTTCGACTCGCCCGTGCCGCCGAAGGAGAAGGGCTCACGCGGCACCGGCACGCCCACGTTGACGCCCACCATGCCGGCCTTGGCGCCCTCCACCACCGTCTGCGCCACCGCGCCGTTGGTGGTGAAGATGGAGGCCGCGTTGCCGTACGGGGACGCGTGCTCCACCGCGAGCGCCGCCGACAGCGTGGTCACCCGCACGATGGACAGCACCGGGCCGAACAGCTCCAGCCGCGCGGCCTCCATGTCTGGCCGCACGCCGTCCAGCACCGTGGGCCCCAGCCAGTTTCCGTTCGCGTACAGCTCCCCTGACGGGCGCCGCCCGCGACCGTCCAGGAGCACCAGCGCCCCGTCCGCCTTCGCCTTGGCGATGGCCGTCTCCAACCGGTCCACCGCGCCCCGGTCGATGAGCGCGCCCATGCCCGGGCCGGGCTCCAGCCGCGCGGCGCGCCGGACGATGTCCTCCACCAGCGGCTGCACGTTGCCCACCGCGAGCATCACGCTGGCGGCCATGCAGCGCTGGCCCGCGCAGCCGGTGAACGAGTCCACCACCGCCTGCGGCGTCAGGTCCGGATCCGCGTCCGGCACGACGATGAGGTGGTTCTTCGCGCCGCCCAGCGCCAGCACGCGCTTGCCGTGGCGACAACCTTCCGCGTACAGGTGCCGCGCCACCGGGGTGGAGCCCACGAAGGCAATCGCCTTCACGTCCGGGTGCTCCACGAGCGCGTCCACCGCGGGCTTCCCGCCGTGCACGATGGAGAAGACCCCCGGTGGGTAGCCCGCCGCCACCATCAGCTCGCCCAGCGCGCAGGCGGTGAGCGGCACCTTCTCCGAAGGCTTGAGGATGAAGGCGTTGCCCAGCGTGACGGCGATGGGGAACAGCCACAGGGGCACCATCGCCGGGAAGTTGAACGGCGTGATGCCGGCGACGACGCCCAGGGGCTCGCGGCGGTATTCGCAGGTGACGCCCCGGCTCACCTCCAGGTGCGCGCCGCTGTCCAACTGCTGGAGCGACAGGGCGAAATCACAGACCTCCAGGCCCTTGAGCAGGCCCGCGCGCCCCTCCGCCACCGTCTTGCCGGACTCGCTCGCGGCCAGGTGCGCCAGCCGCTCCAGGTGCCGCTCCAGGAGCCCCCGGAAGGCCAGGAGGCACTGGGTGCGCTCGCGCAGCGGTGTCAGGCCCCAGTCGTGCGCGGCGACCTTCGCGGCCTCCACCGCCTGGGCGACGCCGGACGCGGTCGTCAGCGGTACACGGCCGATGAGCGCTCCCGTGTAGGGACTGCGCACATCCTGCGCCTGGGCCTCGGTGGGAGCCTGCCATTCCCCGCCCACGAGGTTACGACAAGAGACAACGCTCTCGGGAAACCGAACCAAGGACACGCGCACCCCCCCGGTGTTGCGTGACGAATTGGCGGCAATGGTAGACGCAAGTCGATGACGAACGGCAAGCCGGGGGGACACGACGGTGTCCTCGCCTGATCGGAAGCGATGGATCTCCGAATGTTGGCGTGTCGCAAACCCGACCGATGCGCGGGCGGGTGTTCAGCGGGAGGGGGTGCGCCAACGTGCGCGCCGCGCCTCGTCAGGCCTGGGCGAGCATCCGCTGGTGGCGCTCGGACAGGCTGGCCGTGTCGATGCTGCCGCGCAGCTCCGCGATGGCGGTGGCGTCTTCCGTGTCCGGGTTGAGGCCCAGCGACATGGCCTCCAGGAACAGCTCCAGCGACAGGAGGAAGCGCGAGTCGGCGGTGAGGGGGTCTCCCTGTTCGAGCATCAACTCGCCGTCTTCGCGCACCAGCTTCGCGAGCATCCGCACGCGGGCCCAGGTGCCGAGCAACCGCGAGGTGGACTCGGCGTCCGCCAGGATGAGCGTGCCGTACTCCATCCCCAGCACGTCGAGCGACGTCTCCCGGATGAGGGTGCGCGCGTCCCCATACCGCTTCTCCTTCCGGGCCCGGAGGATGCTGGCGATGGCCGCGACGAACTGCTCGACGGCC
Source organism: Corallococcus terminator (assembly GCF_003611635.1). Classification (GTDB taxonomy): domain Bacteria; phylum Myxococcota; class Myxococcia; order Myxococcales; family Myxococcaceae; genus Corallococcus; species Corallococcus terminator. The sequence goes on from NZ_RAVZ01000032.1 coordinate 21,764, forward strand.
CGCTCGATGAGGTCCTTACGGAGGGACATGGGCTCTGGAGGCTAAGCGCGTCCGGGAGGGCACGCACCTTTCCCACCGACAACGGGGTGACTTGTTACATGTAACCCAGGGGGTTTCCTGTTTTCAGCGCCTGGGCGTGAGGACGAGGAAGCCACTGAACACACCGTCGGTGCGCGCGTTGCTTCCCTGGAGGACGGGCGGGTGGAAGGTCTTGAGGGGTTGGCCGCTGGCGTCCTGTCGGAGGAGCCGCGGGTCCACGCGCGACAGGTCCGCGGAGACGATGTCGAACCGGGCCCCCGCGTATTCGATGACCCGGGTCTCCAGGAGGGATGACGCGGGCGCGGGACTGGAACGGGCCTGGCAGGCGGTGAGCCCCACCGCGAGCAGGAGCGACACGAGAAACAACGAGGCACCTGCGGGCTTCATGGGATGCGGCCTCCCGGTGCGTCGCATTCTTCCTGATTCAACAACCCGACCGGCGGACCGGCTCCGTATCCATTCCAGGCACGCTTCCCCGTGACCCACGGGTGATGCACCCGCGTGCCGCCGTCCATCATCGGGAGAGACACCGTGGGAGCGCATTTCGCGCGGGCACAACTGCGTCCGTCATCCGAGGCACCGGGGCTGGAATGGGATGCCAGCGCCTCGCCCCCGCCCATCCTGGACGCTATCACCGACCCGGAGCGCATCCGCCGCATCCTCGCCACCGCATCGGCCCTGCGCTCCCCTGCCCTGCTGCGCCGGGGGACCCTGTTGACGCCACTGCGGCTCGAACGGCTGGAGGCGGACGCCGGGCGCCTGCATTGGACATGCGCCGCGCCGGACACGGGTCCCTGCGATGTCGAGTTCCAGGGCCAGGGCTGCATGTATCGGATGCATGTGACGGAGGGGCCGCACGAGGCGGGCGCGTGGGTGACACCGCTGCCCTCGCGAATCATCCAGGTGCGGCGCCGGGCCTGGCGGCGTGCGCCCGCCCCCGGGTCCCTGCGCGTGCGGTTGCCCCTGCCCGGGTGGCTCGGGCGCGAACGCGCGGCGGTGGACGTGTCCCTGTGCGGCCTGTCGCTGAAGCTGGCTCCCAGCGAGCGCCTCTCCGTGGGACGGGTGCTCGAGCCCATCGAACTGCTCACGGAAGGCGGGCAGCGTCTGTCATTGCGCGGAGAGGTGCGCCATGTGTCGGACGGCACCGACGGGACCCTCCATTGCGGCCTCCGGGTGACGCCGCTGTCCCTTGAGGACGCGGAGCATTGGCGGGCCCTGGTGACCCGAGCACTCCATCCAACGACGCGGGTCGATGGGGCGCTGGTGGAGGAGCAGTGGCGGCTGTTCAGCGACTCCGGCTACTTCGACCTGGGCGGCCGGTCCCCTGGGTGGTTCGAGGCGCGGCGGGAGAGCTTCGTGGCCCTGGGACAGCGCGTCGCGGGCCTGGAAGCCGTCCTCTCCGAGGTGGTGTGGCCGTCGGAGCGCGGGGTGGAGGCGGCGCTCTCCATCATGAAGCCCTACCGCTCGCTGTGGATGGTGCACCAGTTGGCCCGGCGTCAGGACGGTGCGCGGTACGAGCGCGTCCGGGGACAGATGTTGCGCGATGTCTACGTGCGCGCCGTGGAGCATGCGCAGGCGGACAGCGGCTTCCGGTGGCTCGCGTCGTACATCGAATCGACGGTGCCGTTCACCCACCGCGTGCATGTCGGCTTCGCCGAACGGATGGCCGGTACGGGGCGGACCTGCCTGCTTCCGATGCGGATGATCGACGTCGAGTGCGCGCCTCACAGCGCCCGGGAGGACTCCGGGCTGGAGCTGGGTCCCGCGACGGAAGCCGAGCGCGGACGGCTCGTGGAGGAGGTCGCCCTCACCCGGCCCGCCTGCTACGCCGAAGCGCTGGACCTCCGGCCGGAGACACTGGACCTGGAGGACGCGGCGCGGCCGTGGCTCGCCCGGGGGCTGGAGCGCGAACGGCACCTGCTGGTCGCTCGGGAGGGAACGACGCCCCTGGCGGTGGCTGTGCTGGAGGTCGGGCCTCCGGGGACGAACCCCTTCCGCCTGTTGGACTCCGCGCGCCTGTTTCCACTGTCCGCTCGCGGGAGGCAGGCCTACCCCGCGCTGCTGGACGAAGCGCGTCGGTGGTTCGCGCAACGGGGCCGCGACGGCTTCACGTTCCTGGCCGAAGCGCCCGGGGATGTCGAAGCGGCGGGCCTGCACGACGACGCCCCCGAAGCGAAGCCCTACCTCTGGATCATCCCCGCCGACCTCGCTCCCGAGTTCCTGGAGCACCTCCACGAGCAGACGGCGCCCCGTCCGCTCCACATCCCCGAGAAGGAGTTGTCATGAGCCTGATGCAGACGCAGTACCTGCCGCACGTGCAGCAGACCCGAGCCCGCCTGGAGACCGACCCCGTGGTGCGCGCGCTGCTGGATCCGGCCATCGCCCCCGGGGTGATGGAGCGTTTCCTCATCGAATGGTCCGCCCGGGGCGCCTACATGACCGAACCCGTGGACGGGTGGATCCGTGGCGCGGGCGAGCGCTGCATCGCGCTGGGGCAGGAGAAGGTCGGCCGGCAGCTCATCACCCACGCGAAGCACGAGGCCGGCCATCACCTGATGACCATCCAGGATGCTCGGGTGCTGGTGGACACGTGGAACAAGCGCCACGCGGACGTGCTGAACGCGGACGCGCTGGTCGCGCAGGAGCCCACGGAGGCCATGCGCGAATATCGCCAGGTGCACGACGAAGCCATCACCGGCGACCTGCCGTTGGGTCAGGCGGCCATCGAGTACGAGGTGGGCTATCTGGCCGTCGTGCTGGTGCCGCGCATCCTGGCGAACGTGCGCGCGGTGCTCGGGCAGCGGACGTTGGACACGCTCACGTTCCTGCGGGAGCACGCGGAGGTGGACGTGGGCCACACCGCGCTCAACGAACGGATGATGGAGGACCTGCTGCGCACGCATCCCGACGAAGGCCCTCGGCTGGCGGCGTACGGCACGCGCGGGCTGGACTGCTACCTGCGCTTCCTGGGCGACTGCATGCGCGCGGCCCAGGACACCGGCAGCGTCGCCGCCGCGGCCTGAGCCGGCCTGGAGTCACGGAGCCGGGTGCAGCGGCTTCCGTGACTGCCAGTGCTCACGCAGTGCTGGCACGGAGACCAGCTCCCGCTCCGGATAACGCAGCGCCGTCAGCTTGCCGCCGAACACGCAACCGGTGTCCAGGCAGACGGTGTTGTGGACCCACTCGGCCTCCGGCACCGAGGTGTGGCCGTACACCACCACCGCGCTCCCCCGGTACTGCTCCGCCCAGTCGGCCCGCACCGGCAGGCCATACGCATCCGCTTCGCCCGTCGTCTCGCCGTAGAGCGCGAAGTCGCGCATCTCCGTGGAGTCGCGCCCGTGCATCGACTCCTTCAGGCCCGCGTGCGCCACCACCAGCCGGCCGTCATCCAGGACGTAGTGCGGCGAGCGGGCTTCGATGAAGTCCGCCACCGCCCCTGAGAATTCCGGCGGCTCGCGCTCCAACTGCTCCAGCGTCATCGCAAGCCCGCGCGCGACCCGCACGTCCTTGCCCCGCAGCTTCTTGAGCAGCTTGATTTCATGGTTGCCCGGCACGCACAGCGCCGTGCCTGCCTCCACCATGCCCATCACCAGACGCAGCACCTCCGTCACGCCGGGCCCCCGGTCGATGAGGTCGCCCAGGAACACCACCTTGCGCCCCGCCGGCACGCCCACGTCGAAGCCGCGAGCACCGTCCGCGCGCGGAGCGACCGCGTAGCCCAGCTTCGTCAGCAGCGCCTTCAGCTCCTCGAAACACCCGTGGATGTCTCCGATGATGTCGAACGGTCCGTGTTCATCCTGGCGGTGGCTGGGCACGCGCTGCCGTTCGAACTCCACCGCGTCCACCGCCTCCGGCGTGAGCACGTGGATGTGTTTGAAGCCCTCCTTCGGCAGGCTCCGCAGGGCGTTCTGCAGTTGCTGCACCTGGTTGCGCAGCCCACGCGCGCTGGTGCCGGGACGCAAGCGATTGCGCTCCAGCAGGAGCGCCTCCGGCAGGTCCAGCACCACCGCCACCAGGGGCACGTGATGCTCGCGCGCCAGCGCCATCCAGCGCTTGCGCGACTCGGCGCTCAGAGGAACGCCGTCGATGACGGTGAACGCCCCGCGCGCCAGCCTCGCGGCCACGTCGGCGTGCAGGGTGGCCTCTGGAGACGTGCTGCCGCTGGATTCCGACAGCACGTCCGTGGGTGGGAAGTGCCGGCTTGCGAGCGTGGAGCGGCCAGAGCCGGAGGGACCGATGAGCAGCACGAGGGACTGCCCGGGGAGTTGGAGCTTCATGGCTTGAACACCGACGTGAGGGTCGGCGTACCGACCGGCGCCCCTTCCGGGGCAGGACGCACGCGGACACTCCCGCGCGCGACCCCGACCGGCGCCCGGGTCACGCGAAGGTTCGCGGACCCTCCGGTTCCGGACGGGATGAGCCCCCTACGTGCGGATGCGCTCCCTCCTGACACGCGTCACTTCAAAGGCAGGACGAAGGCTTCCAGGTACACCTCCGGACGATCGATGTCGCCCGACGGCGTGCGCTGGTAGCCCCGGCGCTCGTACATGCGCGCCACGCCCGTCGCGCCCCGGCGCACGTGCAGCGTGATGGCATCCACGCCCCAGCGCCTCGCGAGGACCTCCGTCTCCGCCAGCAGCGGCTGCGCCAGGCCCTGCCCGTGGAAGCGCACCGACGTGGCCAGCGCCCGCAGGTCCGCCGTGCGAGGCAGCCAGGATTCGGAACCCGGCGAACCCGGCGGGTACAGGGCCACCGTGCCCACGACCTCGCCGTCCAGCTCCGCCACCAGGAGGGTGCATTCCTTGCGGCGTGAGGCCACGTCGCGCAGGAAGGCCTTGCGCTCCTCGGAGTAGACGACCTCCGGCAGCTTCTTCGAGTACTGCGTGATGAAGGCTTCCACCAGCAGCTCGCCAATCGCCCCGTCATCCGCGGGGCGAACCTCGCGGATGAGGATCCGCGCCACCAGGTCCGTGCTCATGCGTCGCCCCCTAGCACGCTGACTGCCAGGGGGGACAGCGCTGTCACGCCCTCATGCGCCGGGCGGACGGCCTAGCACTCGTTGAGGTACTGCCGGAAGGCCGACGTCCTGCCCCAGCTCTCCCACGAGCCGCAGTAACAACCCCGGCCACCAATCTGCTGCGAATACGTCCCGTCGCTGAAGTACATGATCAGATTGTCCGGGCTGCTCGCACAGTCGGGAATCGCTGCCTCCTGCGTGGCCAGCTCAGGCGCCTCCTCCTGCTCCATCGCGGGACCACAGCCCACCATCAGCGCCGTTGCCAACACACCACCGAGAATGCTCGCTCGCATGTGACCTCCGTCAGGGTTGCGCCGCAAACCCTAACAAAGGCGAGCCTTCCTTGGAATACGTGACACCCCTGGGGTGAACCCGGGGCTCAAACCTTCTGGTATGGCAGCTCGACCGTGAAGGTGGCCCCGCTGCCGGGCTCACTCTCGACGCGAAGGATGCCACCGTGGGCTTCGACCACCTGTCTGGCAACCCAGAGCCCCAGCCCCAATCCGCCATAGCTGCTCGTCGGCACCGCGCGCTCGAACGGGTCGAAGATGCGGGCCTGCGCATCGAGGGGAACCCCGATGCCGTGGTCCTGGAGCACGAGCCTTGCCCGGTCCCTGGATGCCTTCACCACCACCTCCACGGGCTTGCCCGCCCCGTATTTGAGGGCGTTGGAGAGCAGGTTCGTCATCACCTGCTCAAGCCGTGACCGGTCCCACTGGCCCCACACCGGCTGCTCGACGAGCACCCGGAGCTGGCAGCCCGACCGGGTCACCGCTTCGGCGGAGCGCTCCACCACGTCGAGCACGACGGCCGCCAGGTCGCACTCCCCTACCTGGATCGCGAGCCGCCCCGCGCGGATGCGGACGACATCCAGGAGATTCTCCGTGAGCGTGCCGAGCCGCTGCGTCTGCTGCCGTGCTCGCTCCACCCGCTCCCGCACCCGCTCGTCGCCCACCTCCCGCGCCAGACGCGTGAGGGAGTGGAGCTGGAGCTGGAGGGTCGTCAGGGGGGTGCGCAGCTCGTGCCCGGCGACGGACAGGAAGTCATCGCGCAGCCGCACCGCCACCAACAGCTCCTTCTCGATGCGCTTGCGGTGTTCAATCTCCGTTTCGAGCATCTTGGAGCGTTGCTGAAGGACAGCGACTTCGCGCAGGCGCAGCTCATCCGCGAGGACCTGCGAATAGGCCTCGGTGGGACTGACGTGGGCATGCGCGCCGCAGACCTCGTGGAACACCCGCGCATCCTCCTGCGTCTGGAACCCTCCCAACGCATAGGCGCAGAGCAGGCCAAAGGGGTGCGACTTGCCAAGCTCGTTCCACTGCTCCTCCAACAGGAGCGCGGCCTGGGGATTTTGATCCTTCAGGAGCAGGTCCACCATTTCACCGAAGGCGCGCACCCTCCGCCCGCCAGCGGTGTGATGGCTCCTGTCGAGCACCTCTCCGATGACCTGCTGGAAGCGACTCCAGTCTGGCAGTCCATCGACCATGAACCTTGAGAGGGTTTCCCTGGCATCGAGCAGGACGAGCCGCCCGTCTTCCAGGGCGCGTTCCACGTTGACGCCCAGGGCCATCAGCCGCGCCGTGAAGCCTTTCGCGTGGGCCTCCGAAGCGATGACGACAGCGGGTTCACCCTCCTGGAAACCGGCGTCCAGGAACTTCGCGACCACGTCGAAAAGGAACGACGGGTCCTCGTAGAATTGGACGCGGTGGTCACTGTCTCCCGACGGATGCTGGCGTTGCGCCGTACCTCCTCCGTGGGCTGAGCTCATGGGGCATCATACGGTCGACGAAGGAATCCGCATCCGTCCCGCCCTGGGGTTGCATCCCTGGCGGCATCGCTCGCGACCTTCGTGCCAGGGACACGTCATGTTCTCCACGCTTGGAATGATGGCTTTCAGCCAGGGCGCTGACACACCTTTTTCCGAGCCCGCTCCCGCCGCGCGCCCGCGAGCGCCCAGGCCGCGAACAGCAGACTCCCCGCCACCGCGGCGGATCCGCCTCCGCCCGTGGTGCAGCCACCCGTCGGCGCTCCCGCCTCCGCGTCTTCACCCGGCCTGACCGTGGGCGTCTCCGCCGGAGGCCCCTCCGCGACGTCTTCCGGTGGCGTGCCCGCATCCGTGGGGTCCGTGGGACTTCCTGCGTCCGGCGGCGTGCCCGCGTCGGGGGCGGGTTCCGCTCCGGCGGTCAGCTCCTGATGGCGCTGGATGAGCCGCAGCCGCGCCGCATCGAACGCGGCACCGTCGTCCGGCACACGCGACGCGGCCGGAATCAGCTCCCGCGCCACCTTGCGCGCGAAGCCGGGGTCTCCCGCGTCGCTCACCGCCTTGAGCCACTCGTAGTCCTGCATGCCCTGGCGGATGAGCTTCAGGCGCAGGGACGCCACCGGCACGTCCGTCGTGCCGCCAATCGCAGCCGGCGTGCCCGGATAGAAGAGCGTCCCATCCCCATTGCCATTGAAGCGGTACTGGTCCGTCCACGCCGTGGAGAGCATGCCCACCGACTGGTAGTAGAGTTCCCCCGTCGCGCCCTCCAGGAACGTCACCCACTCCATCGCGCGAGCCTTCGCCGACGAGCGGTCCAGCATGTACGACGGCCACCCCGCGCCCGGCTTGTTCTCCGGCGCGTTGGTCCCATACGCACAGCCGTGGCTCATGCAGCTCTGATACATCCACAACGCCGTACCCGGACGCTTCAGGAAGTCCGTGTACGTGTCGCGCTGGTCTCCCCGGAAGGTGCCCTCCGTGCCGTCCAGGTGGTTCACCAGCGGCACCACCGAGTCCACCAGGCCCTCCAGGTCGTGGTTGCCCATCTCGTGCGAGTTCGTCGTCAGCAGCGTGCGCAATCCGGGCGCCGCCTGCCGCACCAGCTCCGCCGTCGCGTGCACCTGCTCGAAGCTCGTGCCGTAGGGGGGTTCGTCGCCCAGTTGCACATAGGCCCGGTCCAACCAGCCCTTCGCCTTCATGTGCGCGGTGAAGTCCCTCAGGTTCTGCGCGTCGAGTGGCCCCACGTACTCCAGGCTCGTCATCCGCGCGCCGGGCAGGCGCGTGGGCGCGGTGCCGTCCAGGTACGGGCCCCACGTCGCGTCGAAGTCGCTCCACGCGGGCGGCCACGGCTTGCGAGGAAAGAGGCTGGACAGCGTGAAGCGGTGCTCCAACGCCATGCGCTGGTAGCGCGCGAGCAGCGGCTGCAATTCCTGCGGCGTGCAGTCCTCCCGGCCCGTGTGCGCGCGGCACACGTGCGGCGGCCACAGCAGGAACGCCGACGGCAGCGAGGACGTGCTCGGCAACGTCGCGTCCACCACCGTGAGCCTCGCCGTCACCTGCCGCTGGAAGCCTCCGGCCGCCTCCACCGTCACCGTGCCGGTGTAGTCCCCGGGGGGCGCGTCCTTCGGCACGTGCACGTCCACCCAGACGGCGCGCGCCTCGCCCGCGGGCACGTCGAAGGGGAACGCCGTGCGCTGCTCCCCGGCGACCTCGTCCGTGTCCGGCACCAGTCCGTCCGGCCACCGGCCCACCGGCTCTCCCGCCACGGAGGCCTTCTTCGTGGTGACGAGCGCCTCGCGGTACAGCGTCACGTCCGGCCCTTGCAGCTTCGTGGGGCCCTCCAACGACGGCAGTCGGGCGCGTACGCCCTGGAGGCCCGAGTCCCCGCCGTGCAGCGCCACCTGGAAGGAGACGAACTCATTGCGCGCCGCGGTGAGGCGCACCTCGGTGGCGCTCCGGGCGGCGCTCTCCGGCCGCACCTTCACCATCAGCCCCTCGCCCCACACGGCGGGACTGGCCGCGAAGGCCGGCAGGGCCACGGACAGCGACAGCAGGGCGAGGCGCAGGGGTCGAATCGAAGGCATGAAGGAAGAAACGCGTCCTGGCCCTCGCCCGCTTCCCGCGCGGAGCGCTCCTGTCAGCCGGGCGGGCGGGCAGGCGGGCAGCGGGCCCTGCTCCTCCACGACGTGGGACGCGCGGACCGTGGCCCTTCGCGTTCGCGGCGCACGGTCCGACCTACAGGAAATCGCCGATGATGCTGGGGAGCTGTTCGCCCAGCTTCTGAAGCAGGCCCCGGTTCTTCCAGCCCTTCCAGTGGATCTCCCGGGAATGGGTGAGGTCCTGCTCGAAGGCGGCCCCCAGCTCCTTCGCCAGCTCCGGGTCCTCCACCATCAGGGAGCCTTCCTCGGTGTGGTTGAGCGCCAGCGGATCCATGTTGGTGGACCCCACGATGCCCAGCGTGTCGTCCGCGAGCAGCATCTTGGAGTGCATCATGGAGACTTCGTACTCCCAGATGCGCACCCCCGCCTCCAGCAGCCGCGCATAGGACGCGCGCTGCGCCGTGAGCACGGGCTTCACGTCGTGGTGGCGGCCGGGCACCAGCACGCGCACGTCCACGCCCTGGCGCGCCTTCTCGATGAGCATGTCGCTCAGGGCTTCGGGCGGGATGAAGTACGAGTTGGCGATCCACAGCCGGTGCTTCGCCGACGCGATGGACAGCGCCCACATCTTGGACGCCTCCGACAGGAAGCGGTGGCTGGTGCTCGCCACGAAACACGCGTGGGCTTCACCCGCTGGAGGAAGCGGCGGGAAGGACTCCGGCGGCAGGAAGTCACCACCGGACTCCTGCCAGTTCTCCGCGAAGGCCACCTGCATGCCGCGCACGGCGGGCCCGCGCACGCGCACGTTGGTGTCGCGCCAGGTCTCCGCCCCGTCGCCGTTGCCCAGCCAACTGCGCCAGATGCCGAAGCCGCCGGTCAGCCCGACCTCGCCGTCGCGGATCACCATCTTGCGGTGCATGCGCGCGCGGATGCGCACCGCGTCCAGGGAGCCCACCGCGCCCTGGAATGGACGGTAGATGCGCACATCACAGCCGGCGTCCGCGAGCACGGGGGACACGACCTCGAAGTTCACGCTGCCCAGCGGATCCACGAGCACGCGGCACTGCACGCCGGGTGCGCGCTCGCGCAGCGCGATGAGCAGCCGGTCCGACGGGATGCCCGGACGCCAGATGTAGCTGGCGATGTGGATGCTGGAGCGGGCGGCGCGGATCTCCTCCACCATGACGTCGAAGACCCGGCCGTTCTGCACCAGCTCCACGCCGTTGCCCGGCTCCAGCGGCATCCCGAGCGTCTGGGTGATGGCGACGGAGCGAGCCACCGGGTCCTCCGGCAACGCGCGCAGACGCAGGTCATGTCGGTGGTTGGGATACGAACACCCCGCGGCGAGCAGGGCAATCAAGATGGGCCAGGCCAACCGCACGGTCCGGAAGCTAGGGCAGCCCCCTCCAAGACGCACCCACCGCGTGCGCGGGAGTCGAGGAAGCATCGGGATGGGCGCGGGCACCGTCCACCCGCTGACGGTTGCACCGGGTGTCTCAAGAGGCAGGTGGTGTCGGGCGCGCCGCATGCGCACTGCTGGGAGCGGTATCGGACAGCGGCCCGCGGAGGATGGACACGGACATGGAGCGACGGAGGAAGGGGCCGGCCTGGGACCGGGGAGTCCAGGCGCTCCTGTTGGGATGTCTGCTGGGGGCGCCGGTCGCGCTCGCGTCGCAACAGGCGCCAGAGGTGCGTCCCGCGCAGGCCGAGCCACCCGGGCTTCCCGCACCGACACAGGCAGCGCCCACGCCTGACGCAGGCCACGCGCCCGCATCGCCTGGAGCGCCGCCGACGTCCGGGACGCGCACACCCGACGCATCCGCGACACACGCCGAGCCGCCCGCCTCCGCCGCCGAGCCCCCACCATCGCCAGGGTCCACCGCCTCGGATGCGCCGTTCCTGGCCCCCCCCGGGACATCACCTCCCGCCGTGCCTCCGCGCGTCCTGCGCTCCTTCATTCCGCACGGTGAACCCGACCCGGACGCGAAGCTGTCCGCGGGCACTCTCGTCGCGCACGGTGGCCTCACGCTGTTGCCCCTGGCCTCCGTCTGGGCCGCGACGCGCGTGGGCGGCGATACCCGCCTGGGCGCCACCGCCGCCGAGGCCGCCGCAGGTACCCTGCTGGCCTCGATTCCCGGACGCTTCCTCTTCGTCCACCCCTCCTATCCGCAGGGCCGCTGGCTGGAACTGGAAGTGGGCGCGTTCGGCGCCGCCTTCGTCGTGACTCCGCCCATCGCCGCGCTCGGCACCTGGGGCATGGGGGAAGTCGCGTTCGGCGACAGCGAACATCGCGGCCACGCGTACCTGGGCGCGCTCGGCGGCGCGACGGTGGGAATGCTGCTCGGCATCGCCGCGCACGAAGGCCTGAAACACCTCGCCGGCACCAGCGAACGGCTGGACACCCTGCGCCGCTACCTCGCGTTCTCCCTCATCGGCTCCGGCGCCACCGTGGGCTACCAGTGGAGCCGCACACCCACGCAGCGGCATTGACGCATTGTTTCGCCGCAGCGATGTTTCATTTTTCTTCCCGCGTCCGTCGCCTCGGCACCCTGCTCCCCACACCGGCGCACGGGCCTGAAACAACACCCGTGGCGCTGTCAGACGGGGGCCCTAGAGTGCGCCTCGCAGCACGAACACGACCCAGGGAGAAGACACCATGCAGGCTCGCAAGCACGTCCGCCACATCGCCTTCATCGCCGCTGTCGTCGCCACCGTGATGGGCATCGGCGTCGCCGTCGCGCCGGCCTCCGCCACCGCGGGGGACTGCACGCCCACCTGTTTCAAGAACCCCATCTCCGGGCAGATCACCTGTACGTATCCCTGCCCGTAGTCCTTCGCGGGCAGCGAACGTGAGTCCCAGGCCCCACCCGCGCGATGTCGGGTCGGGGCCTTCTTCATGCCCGGAAACAGGCTCGGAAAGCGCGAGACGCCGCGCCTACTCGGAGCGCATCGCGTCCACCGGGTCCAGCTTCGCCGCGCGCGCCGCCGGGTAGATGCCGAACAGCAAACCCACGCCGCAGCTCATCCCCAGCGACACCGCCACGGACCAGAGCGGCACCTCCGTGGGCAGGCGAATCATCCACCGCGCCAGCAGCGACAGCCCCACGCCCAGCCCCACGCCCAGCGCGCCGCCCACCAGCGACAGCACCACCGCCTCCAGCGCGAACTGCGCGAGGATGCGGTAGCGCTTGGCCCCCAGCGCCTTGCGGATGCCAATCTCCCGTGTCCGCTCCGTCACCGCCACCAGCATGATGTTCAGGATGCCGATGCCGCCCACCAGGAGCGACAACAGGCACACGCCGAAGCTGGCCGCGGAGATGGCCGTCGACATGTTGTTGAACGTCTCCGTGGCGCTCGCATTGGAGAAGATGAAGAAGTCGTCCGCTTCGTCCGGCTTGAGTCCGTGACGCCGGCGCATGAGCAGCGTCACTTCATCCTGGGCGCGCAGGAGCACCTCCGCGGATCTCGCCTGGATGCTGACGCGCAGGTCCCGGACGCCGAAGATGCCCGCGTACGTGGTCAGGGGAATCATCGCCTGGTTGTCCTGGCTGCCCCCGCCCATGAAACCGCCCCGGCGCTTGAGCGTGCCCACCACCTGGAAGGTGCGCCCCAGGATGCGGAACTCACGCCCCAGCGGATCCATGCCGGGGTACAGCGTGTCCGCCAGGTCCGCGCCAATCACCGCCACCCGCCGCCCGTCCACCGTCTCCGTGTCCGTGAAGGGCCGCCCGGTGGCGATGCTGATGGCGTTCGTCTGGAAGTAGCCCGGCGTGCCCGCCCACACGTTCACGTTGGCGCGGGTCTCCCGCTCCGACGTGGACGCCTTCTGGCCGCCCTTGGAGTCTTCCGCCGCCGCCACCTCGATGGAGGGCTGCAACCGGATGGCGTCCAGGTCCGCGTAGGTGAAGCGCGGCCGGCGCGCCAACTGCGCCGCCGACAGCTCACCCTGGCCGAAGGGCAGCCGCTGCACCTGGAAGCAGTTGACGCCCAGGTCCGACAACTGGTTGTTCACCTGGTTCTTCAGTCCCTCGATGAGCGACATCATCGCCACCACCGTGGTGACGCCAATGACGATGCCCAGCAGCGTCAGGAATGAGCGCAGCGGGTTGGAGCGGAACGTGCCGAACGCCAGCCGCACCGTGTCCCAGAATGCCATCCACATCGCCGGTGTCTCCTTGCTGCCTCAGTCGTGGCGGAGGGCTTCCACCGGATCCAGGTTCGCCGCTCTCGCCGCCGGCCAGATGCCGAACAGCAACCCCACCACGGCGGAGAAGCCCACCCCCGCCGCCACCGTCACCGGGTCCACCCGGGCCGCCAGCGGCGTCAGGAAGTTCACCAGCCACGCGATCCCCATGCCCACCGCGGTGCCCATCGCGCCGCCCACCGCGGACACGCTGGCCGCCTCCATCAGGAACTGGAGGATGATGGTGTGCTTGCGCGCGCCCAGCGCCCGCCGGACGCCAATCTCCCGCGTCCGCTCGCGCACCGACACCAGCATGATGTTCATGATGCCGATGCCGCCCACCAGGAGCGTGATGAGCCCCACGCCCGTCGCCGCCCCGTAGAGCGCGCCGGTGAGCTGCTTGTAGATGCCGGCGAGCTGATCCGGCCGGTTGATGGCGAAGTCGTCCGGCGCGCCCGGCCGGGTGTTGCGTTCGCGGCGCAGCGCCTCCGTGAGCCGGTCCTGCACGACGGGGATGTTGTCCTGCGAGTCCACCGCGAGCACCAGGTTGGGCGAGCGCTTGCTGCCGAACTGCCCCCGGAACGCGGGGTAGGGGGTGATGACCTGCATGTCCATGTTCTGCCCCAGCACCGTGCCGCGCTCCACCATGGTGCCGACGATGCGGTAGGGCCGCTGGTCCACGAGGACGCGGTGGCCCACCGGGTTGATGCCCGGGAAGAGCACCTTCACCACCTCCGCGCCCAGCACCGCCACCGCGGAGCGGTTGTCCACGTCCGCGTCGGTGAGGAAGCGCCCCGCGGACATTTCGATGGAGGAGGTCATCAAGTAGTCGGGGCTGGTGCCCAGGGTGAGCACGGAGTTGAGCTTGCGCTCCTGGAACGACACCTCCGCGCTCTCGAAGTACGTGGGCGCCACCGCCACCACGTGCTCGGAGGCGTTGCGCAGGGCGGGCACCAGGTCCAGCGTCAGGTCCTTGCGGTTGCGGTACTCCCACCAGTCCCCGTTCATCACCCAGGGGAACTTGGCGACCTGGAGGGTGTTGGAGCCCAGCCTCCCCAACTGCTCCGCGAACGAACTGTTCAACCCCTGGATGATGCCCACGATGGCCAGGAGCGTGCACACGCCCACGCCGATGCCCACCGTGGTGAGCACCGTGCGCAGCCGGTTGGAGCGCAGCGAGGACAGCGCGATGCGCGCCCCCTCCCACACGTCGACCCGGAAATTCACCTGGACCACCCCTTTGACCGCGCTGGAAACCGCGCGGCCCACCGCACCGGGAAACCCCGGCGGGCGGGCCGCGTCAGGCACTCTACGCCCGGGAAGGCCGCCCATTGCACGCGGCCTTCACGCAGAGGGTTCCAGCCCGGACTTTCCGGGTTCACTTCCTCAGGGCAGCACGGTCACCGTGTCGCCAGAGAGGCGCACCTTGACGGTGACCTCGTTGGGCAGCAGGTCGTGCTCTTCGATGATGTGGTTCTCGTCCACGCCCACGCGCACGGTGTACTCGCCGTCCGGCGTGTCGGTGACGTCCAGCCACTGGCAGGGCACGTCGGAGGTGTAGACGTCCGACCAGCCGGGAGAGATGCCCGTGCCCGGGTCGTACCAGGAGTACGGGACGCCATCCGAGCAGTATTGGGTGTAGTCGAGCATGTAGAAGCCCTGCTTGCGGCCCACCGAGGTGGAAGCCCCCGACGCGTCGCGCAGCTCGTAGCCCGCGAAGTTCACCAGGTGGTGGTGTTCGTGGCACGCGTCGAAGACGAAGAGCTCCGGCCGCTCCTGCGGCGAAGGCACCACCAGCGGGCCGTTGCCCAGGTTCATGATGGAGGTGGTGAAGCGCAGCAGGCGCCGCTCGCCGCCCACCGGCACGCAGCCCTCACGCACCTCGCACGAGTCCTGGGCGAAGGTGCGGCGCTCCACGAACAGCGTGCGCGCGAGCACGTCCCGGTCCACCGTCAGGTCCGGCTTGCCGTTCACCGGATCCACCACGAGGTTGCACACCTTCGTGGGGGCCAGCGCGGGCGCGGGCTCCGTGGAGGCCGGCACCGCCCCGCCGCCGAACACCACCACCCGGCCCGGGAAGTTCGCGCCGTCCAGGTCCTGCGGCAGGCCCACCACCACGTCGTCATGGCCGTCCCCGTCCAGGTCGCCCCCGGCCGCCGCGCCCAGGTAGGTGTTGCCCAGCGACGTGCGCGGGTCCAGCCGGTTGGCGCGAGGCCACGCCCACACCGGCTCCAGCGGACCGGACACGTTCGCCGTGGGACGGAAGAGGTACACGCGCCCCAGCGCGGTGACGACGAAGTCGTGGCCCGTGCTGCCCTCCACCATGGAGCCCACGGGGACGACGCCCTGGCCGAACGACAGGAAGATCTGCCCGAAGAGGGAGAAGGCCGCGTCGTCCATCACCTGCCACACGGGCGTGGGGGAATAGCCCTGGAGCGAGGCGTCGGACAGGTGCAGGCGCTGGCTGCCATCCAGGAGCAGGAAGCCCTCCGGGTGGCCATCCCCGCTCAGGTCGGGCAGTGCGTGGAAGACCTCCGCCCTGCCCGTCCACACCGGCTGCGTCGTCAGGGGCCCGGTGCACGCACGCGCGCTGTCCGCCTTGCAGCCCAGGAAGAGCTCGGCCTTGGAGTCATCGTGGGTCACCAGCAGGTCCTGCGCACCGTCCCCATCCGTGTCGCCCGCGGGTCGCGGGGTGCCGGAGCCGGACAGCGTGAGCACGGAGGCGAAGGGCCCCTCCGCGGCCCCGGGCGTCGAGCGGTACACGGTCAGCACGCCGTCGAGCGAGGAGACGACGAGGTCGTCCTTCCCGTCCCCGTCCACGTCCAGCAGGTGCGCGCCGCCGAAGCGCAGGGTGGTGGAATCCGGCACGCGGAACAGCGGCGTGGCCAACACCTGGGACAGGTCCGGCCCCCCCTTGAACACGCTGACGCCGAAGGAGGAGAGGACGAGCACGTCCGCGTACGCATCCCCGTCGATGTCGCCGGTGGTCGCGGTGAGCTTGAAGCCAGAAGTGCGCGGGCTGGGGTGCACCCACGTCATCGTCGTGAGGACGGGCACCTTGGAGAAGTAGCGCGCCTCTCCGGCGTACACCGCCACGCGGCCAGGGTCTGTCTGCGTGCCCGTGCAGGGCCCGGACGTCACCAGCAGGTCCTTGCGCCCATCCCCGTCGAGGTCGCCCAGCGCCACGGTGCGGCCGAAGCACTCCTGCTTGTTCGTGCCGTCGCCCTCCACCTGCCAGCGCGGCGTCTCCGACAGGGTGGAGTCCACGGTGCCGCCCCCGTCGGGCGTGCCCGCGTCGGGCAGGGGCTTCGGGTCGTCCTTGCAGCCCGTGAGGGACAACAACATCACCACCGCGCAGACTCGCGTGTTTCGCATCCGCATTCGTCAACCCCCGAGCCACAGGACACGGCTGGCCATCCAGCGCGCAACTCCTGGAGCCGTCCCCAGTCTAGGTCGGACTCCCGGCCCGACGGTTCGCATGAACAGACGTCTGGTTTGAAAGGGGACTCGCCTGCCCATGCCCCGGGGCATCGACGTTACGACCTGGAAGGCTGGGGCCGTGGCGCGCGAGCGTGTGCCCGCCACGGCCCTCCCGCCCGTTTCAGGGCAGTACAGTGACCGTGTCGCCAGCGAGGCGCACCTTGACGGTGACCTCGTTGGGCAGCTTGTCGTCTTCGTCCACGATGTGGTTCTCATCCACGCCCACGCGCACGGTGTACTCGCCGTCCGGCGTGTCGGTGATGTCCATCCACTGGCAGGCGGTGTCCGCGGTGTAGACATCCGACCAGCCGGGCGAGATGCCCGTGCCCGGGTCGTACCAGACGAACGCGCTGCCGTCCGCGCAGTACTGGGTGAAGTCGATGAGGTAGAAGCCCTGCTTGCGCCCCACCGAGGTCTCCTTGCCGGAGGCATCACGCAGCGAGTAGCCGGCGAAGTCCACCAGGTGGTCGTGCCCGTGGCACTCGTCGTAAACGAAGAGCTCCGGCCGCTCCTCCGGCGAGGGCACCACCGCTGGCGCGCTGCCCATGTTCATGATGGAGGTGCTGAAGCGCAGCAGGCGCCGCTCGCCGCCCGCCGGCACGCAGCCCTCGCGCACCTCACAGGAGTCCTGGGCGAAGGTGCGGCGCTCCACGTACAGCGTGCGCGCGAGCACGTCCCGGTCCACCGTCAGGTCCGGCTTGCCGTTCACCGGATCCACCGGGAGGTTGCACACCTTCGTGGGAGCCAGCGCGGGCGCGGGCTGCGTGGAGTCCGGCACCGCGCCGCCGCCAAACACCACCACCCGCCCCGGGAAGTGCGTGCCGTCGGTCTCCGGCCCCAGGCCCATCACCAGGTCGTCATGGCCGTCCCCGTCCAGGTCGCCCGCGGACGCCACCGCCGTGTTGACGAAGCCCAGCGCCGTGCCGGGTTCGATGCGGTTGGCGCGAGGCCACGCCCACACCGGCTCCAGCGGACCGGACACGTTCGCCGTGGGGCGGAAGAGGTACGCGCGTCCCAGCGCGGAGATGATGAAGTCGTGGCCGGTGCCGCCCTCCACCATGGCGCCCACGGAGATGGCGGACTGGCCCAGGAGGGGGAAGGCCGCGTCGTCCATCAACTGCCACGCGGGCGTGGGCGAATACCCCTGGAGCGAGGCGTCGGAGAGGTGCAGACGCTGGCTGCCCCGGAGGTTCACGAGCAGCTCCGGGCGGCCATCGCCGCTCACGTCCGGCAGCGCCCTCATCGCCTCCGCGGTGCCACGCCACACGGGCTGCGACGTCAGCGGCCCGGTACACACGCGGGTGCTGTCCGCCTTGCACCCCAGGAACAACCCCACCGCGTTCTCCTCATCCAAGAGCGTCATCAGCACGTCCTGGGCCCCGTCCCCGTCGGTGTCACCGGCGGGTGTGATGTAGCCGGAGAAGACGCGCACGTTGGTGAAGGGGCCCTCCGCCGCGTCAGGCGTCGAGCGATAGAGGGTCGTGCTTCCGGTCGTGGTGGTGACGACGAGGTCGTCCTTCCCGTCACCGTCCAGGTCCAGCAGTCGCGCGGCGGTGAAGCGCGTGGTGGTGGAGTCCGGCACGCGGAACAGCGGCTGCGCCAGCACCTGGGCCAGGTCCGGCCCGCCCTTGAACACGCTGACGCCGAAGTAGCCCTGCACGACCACGTCCGCGTACGCATCCCCGTCGATGTCCCCCGTGGCCGCCACCAACCGGTAGCCGGAGGTGCGCGTGCTGGGGTGCACCCACGTCATCGTCGTGATGATGGGCACCTTGGAGAAGTAGCGCGCCTCGCCCGCGTACACGGACACGCGGCCCGGGTCCGTGGGGGTGGCCGTGCAGATAGGCGAGGGCACCAGCAGGTCCGGGTGGCCGTCACCGTTGAGGTCCCCCAGCGCCACGTTGCGGCCGAAGCACTCCTTCTTGTTCGTGCCGTCGCCGGCCACCTCCCAGCGCGGTGTTTCGGACAGGGTGGGACTGGCCACTCCGGCATCGGGAGTGCCGCCGTCGTCAGGGGTGCCCGCGTCGTCGGGAGTGCCGCCGTCGTCAGGGGTGCCCGCGTCGTCCGGCAGGCCCGCGTCCGGGGTGCCCGCGTCGGGCTGGGGCTTCGGGTCCTTGCAGCCTGTCACCACCGCCAGCATCACGGCGCAGGCCAACACTCCAGGGATCCGCATGGGTCACTTCCTTTGGGGGACACGACCACCGGCCCGGCGCGTCTGAGCTGAGAGGGGCGGGAGGATAGGGCCTCACCCGGGCTTCCCGGAAATGCCCTTGTCCTTTGAGGGGCATCCCCAGGACAGCCCCGGGGTGCGCTTGACGGACGTGCGCGTTGGCAGGAGGGCAGCCGGGCAGGCGGACGTGGCCATCACCCCCGCCCGTCCCCAGGTTTCGCGCGGGCAGCGCGCGAGCGTGTGCCCGCCCGCCATATGCCCGACACCGTCGCCGACACCGCCGCGGGACCTCGAGCCGACGCCGCTCCGGCCTCCGAACGGTTCAGCCGCTCCCAGAAGGCGTTCACGCTGGCGGGGGCGCTGCTGGGCCTGATGCTGGCCGCGCTGGACCAGACCATCGTGGCCACCGCCGGCCCGGCCATCCAGGCGGACCTGCGCATCGCGCCGGAGCACTACCCGTGGCTCACCACCGCGTACCTCGTGGCCTCCACGATGATGGTGCCGGTGTGGGGCAAGCTGTCGGACCTGCTGGGCCGCCGCGCGGTGCTCATCGCGGGCATCGCCGTGTTCCTCACCGGCAGCTTCCTGTGCGGCGCGGCCCGCACCACGCTCGTCCTCATCCTCTGCCGCGCGGTGCAGGGCCTGGGCAGCGCGGCGCTCTTCACCGGCTCGCTGGCGGTGGTGGCGGACCTGTTCCCGCCGCGAGACCGGGGCAAGTACCAGGGCCTGTTCGGCGCGGTGTTCGGCCTGTCCAGCGTGATTGGCCCGCTGGCCGGCGGCTTCATCACCGACGCGCTGGGCTGGCATTGGGTGTTCTTCATCAACCTGCCGGTGGGCGCGCTCGCGCTGGCGCTCATCCTGCTGCGCATGCCCCCGCTCAAGCCCGAGGGCCTGCACGGAGGCAAACTGGATGTCGTGGGCGCGGTGGCGCTGGCCCTGGCGGTGGTGCCGCTGCTGCTCGCGCTCAGCCTGGGGCATGGAGCGTCCGCGCCGCGCGCGGGCGGGTTCGCGTGGAGTTCGGCGCCCATCCTCGGGTTGTTCGCGCTGTCGGCGGTGGCGGGGGCCCTCTTCATCTGGCGGGAGCGCCGCGCGAAGGAGCCGCTGTTGGATCCGTCGTTGTTCCGCCTGCGCGCGTTCACCGCGGGCAACGCGGCGGTGTTCACCATTGGCGCGGTGTTCCTCGCGTCCGTCACGTTCCTGCCGCTGTTCATGGTGAACGTGGTGGGGCTGTCCGCGACGCACTCCGGCCTGACGCTCACGCCCCTGACGCTGGGGGTGGTGGCGGGCAACGTGCTGTCCGGACAACTGGTGTCGCGGATGGGGCGCTACAAGACGCTGATGGTGGGCTCGCTGCTGTTCCTGATGGGCGGCTTCGCCGTGATGGCCTTCACGCTGACGCCCGACTCCAGCCAGGCCGAGGTCACGGTGAAGATGGTGCTCGTGGGCCTGGGCCTGGGCCCGTCCATCCCGCTGTACACCGTGGCCGTGCAGAACGCGGTGCCGCCCCAGCGCATCGGCGTGGCCACGTCCGCGACCACCTTCTTCCGGCAACTGGGCATGACGGTGGGCGTGGCGCTGCTGGGCACCGTGTTCGCGGGCACGCTGGGCCGGGAGCTGACAACACGCACCGAACAGGCCACGCAAGGGCTGCCCCAGGACGTGCGCCAGGAGCTCCAGGCCTCGTCTCCCAACGGCCTGGGCCATGCCCTGGGCGGCGAGGGCGCTCCCGCGGGCAGCCGGTTCCAGCCCGAGGAGGTGAAGGCGAAGCTGCGGCAGGGCTTCGCGGAGGAGCGGCGGCAGGCCTCCCAGTCCCTGCACGGCACCGACGAGGCCCGCGCCCACGCGAAGCTGGACGCGAACGAGGCCCGCGCGCTGTCCACCGTGGACCGGGTGGAGCGCGCGCTGAAGGAGTCCTTCACCCGCGCGACGATGGCGGTGTACCGCTTCGCCATCTTCGTCGCGCTGGCGGCCCTGCTCGTCACGCTGCTCCTGCCGGAGATGCCGCTGCGGCGCGGCGCTCCCCGGCAGGCCGTGGCGGAGTAGCCGCCAGTCGGGGGCCCGCGGCTACTTCTTCGGCGGAGGCGGACCGTCGGACTCCGGCGCGGTGGGGCGCGCGAGCACGCCCGGCGCCTCCGCCAGCGCATACGCCATCCACGTCACCGCGGCGGTGCTGCGCGACAGGTCCTGCGGATCCACCTTGTCCAGCGTGTCCGCCATGGAGTGGTGCACGTCGAAGTAGCGGCTGCTGTCCACCCGCAGGCCCACGAAGGGCACGTGCGCGGGCTCCATGGGGCTCAGGTCCGCGCCCGTCGCGTGGCCCACCAGGAACGTGGCGGCGCCCAGGCCCTCCAGGGGCGCAAGCCACGGCCGCAGCAGGTCCTCCCCGCCCGGGCCCGCGTGCAGGCTGACGCCCAGGGGACGTCCGCCGCCCGAGTCCATCTCCAACGCGGCCACGTGCTTGGGCAGCTCCTTCGCGTGGGCCTGCGCGTAAGCGCGACCTCCGCGCAGGCCGTTCTCCTCGTTCATGAACAGCACCACGCGCACCGTGCGCCGGGGCGCCTGGGGCAGCTTCGCGATGAGGCGCGCCGCCTCCATCACCATCACCACGCCCGCGCCGTCGTCATGCGCGCCCGTGCCCACGTCCCACGAGTCCAGGTGCGCGCCCAGCAGCACCACCTCGTCTGGCTTCTCGCGGCCCCGCACCTCCGCGACCACGTTGGACGAATCCGCCTCCGGCAGGTCCGAACACCCCAACACCAGACGCACCTTCACCGCCCCGCCCTGGAGCATCCGGTGCAGCGTGAGCGCGTCCTCCACCGACACCGCCGCCGCGGGCAGGCGCGGGCCGCCATCATCGAAGCGCGTGGCGCCCGTGTGCGGCGTGCGCAGCGACGCCGTGGACAGCGAACGCACCAGCGCGGCCACCGCGCCCTGCTTCGCCGCCGCCGCCGGCCCCCGGCTCCTCATCCCGGCGAAGCGGCCGTAGTCCACCGCCTCCGACATGGTGTGGTTGAAGAAGACGATCTTCCCCTTCGCCTTGTCCCCCAGCGCGGCCAATTCCTCCAACGAGCCCACCTCCACCACCTCCGCGGTGAGCCCCTCCGGCGGCGTGGGCGCGCTGCCTCCCAATGCCAGCAATGACAGGGGCAGGCCCCGCGTGCGTTCGGAGGAGAGGATTTCGCCGTGCTCCTCGCCGCGCACCCAGTGCGGCACCTTCACCGGCTCCTTCCACGCCTTCACGCCGTCCGCCTGGAACGAGCGCAGGGCCCACTGCACCGCGGCCTCCGCGTTCTCGGAGCCCGACAGGCGCGGGCCCACGCCGTCCGTCAATTCCGCCAGCCGCGCATAGGAATGGCCTTCCGTGAGCGCGGGCCCCACCAGCCTTGCGGCGGTGGCCTGCTGCGCGGCGCTCAGGCCCTTCCTGGAACCGGGGGCAGGCGTCATGGGCGCCTTCACGGGGGCGGTGGCGGACCCCACGGGAACCTGC
>NZ_RAVZ01000330.1 GCF_003611635.1 Corallococcus terminator
CTTCATCTCCTCCCGGTCACCACCCTCCCCCGTGAAGAGCGTTCGCCCTTCGGTGCTGATCCGCCAGGCATGAGCGGAGCGGACCGTCTTCCCGGGCCCGTCATCGAAAGTGAAGGCGAACCGGATCTCCTCTCCATCACCTGCCGCCGTCAGCGTCGTGGGAAGCACCACGCGCCGGTCGCTCTTGAAGTCGCGGTAGTCGAGCGTGCCGCTCCATGAGCCCGCCAACACGGCCGCGAGCGCGGGCACGACCGCCGTCCCATCCGCCATCGCGACCTCCACCGCGCGGTCCCGTCCCGCTTCGAAGTCCGCGACCGTGGGGAGGACCGTCTCATCCACCGGGACGCCGCGCCCGGGGACGAAGTGCTCGATGTTCGTCCTGTTCCACGCGTTGGGGATGCGGACCCGCAGGCCACTGTGGGGCAGCGTCAACAGGAAGATGCGCCCGGCGGTCGGCCCCTCCGCACTGCCCGCGCTCTCCTCACCGACCAGCCGCGCGCCGAGCTTCTCCTTCAACTGCGCCAGGGTCCGCGTCGTGCCAGAGCCATTCATCGGTCCGCTCAGCACCGTCACCGTTCCCGTGAAGCGCTCGGGTGACACGTCCTGCATCCGCAAGCCCTCGTCATCGGGACGCGGCAACCGTTCCCACCAGCCATCGCTCGTGCGGCGGAAGCCCTTCTCGTCCGGTTCGAACACGGCCTTTCTGTCCCCCCAGCTCTCGATGCGCGTGGGGAGGTCGCCATAACGAATCGCTTTGAGCAGGGACGGCTTCGACCAGAGGAAGGGCTCCTTGAGCAGATACCGTCCCAGCGCGACCGACACATCCTCCGAACCCCCACCGCTCTCACGCAGGTCCAGAATCAGGTGCTCCACGCCCTGGGCCTTCAGCGTCTTGAAGAAGCCCCCCAGGAAGGCCGTCGCATCGACAGGGTTGCGGTAGTTCACGAACGTGTCGATGCGCAGCAGGGCGCGCTTCCCGTCGATCCGCCAATGGAGCGCCTTGTAGAACTCGTCGCGATACGGGCTGCCGGGCCACGGCAGTGCGGTCCACTGCTTGAATGAAATGGGCTCCAGCACGCTGTGCGACAGGCGCAGTTCCCCCGAGCGCTTCCAGTCGAGGACCCACTTCGTGGGGAACCCATGGAAGGCGGGCCAGTACTCGTTGAAGTCGTCCCCCATCAGGTCGCTGTCCGACCCCAGCTTCGCGGCGATGGCGTGGTCGGTGCTCCCGTCATAGGCGACAGCGCGTCCCAGTTCCGTCAACACCCGGGGCACCGGCAGCCCATTGATTCCGACAAGCTCCGCGCCCGGCGGTGGCGCTCCGGGCTGGCCGTCGTTCGACACGACGAGCATCCGTCCTTCGATGATCTTGAAGCGCAGCGGCAGGTGCGTGGGATGCGTCCGCCGGTACGCCTCCAGCGCGACTGAAGGCTCCGGCTTGGTGTGGTCGCAGTGGAGTTCCGCCAGCATCAGCGCGAGGGCTCGCCACAGCGCGAGGTCCGTGGTCGGCCGCGACGCCGCTGCTTCCAACCGGGCGAAGGCGGCCTGGATGTCCGCTCGGCCCCGGTAGCGATACAGGCCCGGGTGGATCGTCTCCAGGGCCCGGCGCAGGAGCGCCACGTCTGCGCGGGCCTTCACCGCGTCCAGGGTGACCGGTGCATGGGGCGTGCTCACCGGAGCCGGGGGCTCGGCGACCCCCAGGGAGGGAGCCACGAGGAGCAGGGCCGAACAGCCCAGGGCCAGGAAACGCAGGGACATCGGAGGACCTGTCGCATCGCTGGCGGACACGCTCCGCCAGGAAGGCAGGGACCTACGCCTTCGCCTGCCCTACGTCGTCTCAACCCTTGGATTTATTGGATTTTCCCTGAAATGAGCCGTCCGCCAGGCCGTGGGACTCTGGCCAGTGTGCTCGCGGAAGACGCGGTTGAAGCTGGACTTGGAGGCAAAGCCCTCCTCCAGCGCCATCTCCAGCACAGGCTTCTTCTCCCCGGAAGCCAGTCGCGCCTGCACCGCCTCCACCCGCATGGCGTTGATGACGGCGTTGAAGTTGCGTCCGAGTCCCTGGTTGAACGCCCGCGACGCGTAGGTCTCGTTGGTGCCCAACCGGTGGGCGACCTCGGAGAGGCTCAGCCCCGGCTCGCGCCACCAGCCCTCCGCGCGGATGCGCTCCGCCCAGGCGACCGCCGCCTCCGACCAGTCGCGCTCCGAGGCCATCATCATGGGCGGAGGCTCGGCACGCACGCTCCACTGAGGGAAGCGATGGCCCGCCTGACGCCAGCCCTCCAAGCCGAGCCCGAGGATGATGATGGAGAAGAGCACGTACTGCGGGAAGCGGTCGTGGTGGTTCAGCCGCATCAGGAAGCGGTCCACGAACTCGAAGCCCGCCGTGACGCCCCACCACAGCACCAGCGACAGGAGCACGGTCGCGAACCAGGGCTGACGATGCTCCTCCCGGTCGCTGACGTTCTCCTCGAGCCAGGCCTGGTAGCGGCGCTGGAAGCGGACCGAGGCCCCCAGGTAGACCGCGAGCGACACGATGCTGGCGGCGGACTCCAGCGGATCCACCCAGCGCTCATGGACGACGTCGTTCCACCAGTGCTTGCGCTCCAGGGGCAGCGCGAAGGCGCAGAGCGTGTACCCCAGCATGACCGCGGCGGGCAGCAGGTGCCGCCACCACCGCGCGGGCAGCCCTGGCGTCACGAGTCGCCGGACATAGAGATACAACAGCGGCCCTGTCGCCAGCCCCAGGTCAAACGGGGCGAAGGACAGCCAGGGATGCACGTCATAGAAGCCGGCGAAGCCCAGGACATAGGGCATCAGCCGCAGCACGACGACGCCCAGCAGCGCCGACAACAGCCGGTTCGCCGCGCGATTCCCGGGCGCCGCCAGGAGCAGCATGGACACCAGGGCGCCGAAGCCGGCGGCCAGCCCCAGGGTGGTGCTCCATGGTCCGAATCGAATCACCTGAAGTCCCCTGCGTCGTGGGGCTCAGTTCACCTGCGCGAGCGGCCCCTCGACCTCAGTGTCCTCGTTCTCGGAGGCGTCTTCCACCGCGTCCACGCCCTGCGGAATCCCGTCCACGTAGGTGACGACGTTGTTCGGCATCGCGGCCACGCGCGGGCCCGGCGTCACCACGCCCGTGAGGTTCAGCGGATCCACGCCGGAGAGCTGGATGCGCACGCCCGAGGGGGCCGTCCTGCGCACCGCCCTCGCCGTGTCCACCGCCTCCGGCAGCGCGAACTGCTCGCCCACGAAGCCCGACACGAAGCGCCCGCCTCGCAGCTCTCCTCGCGCCTCCATGCGCCGGTAGACGAACAGCAGCTCCCGCCATGTCGGCGCCAGGGACTCGCGCATCACCAGGTCGCGCCAGACGATGCCGTAGCGCTGGAGGAACAGCCTCGCCAGCGACTCCATCACTTCGTCCTGCGTCTTCGGCTCCGCGGGCGCCAGCAGGCTCCAGCGGCCCGGACCTCCGCGCTGCAACAGCTTCTGGCGCTTGCGGTGCGCCGGGCTCTGGAGGATGCGCAGGTTCTGCACCGCGTCCGCCGTGACGAGCCCCTTCGCCACCAGCTCCCACAGCGCGTCCTCCACCTCCGCCGGCAGGCGCCGCGCCCGCGTCACCAGGTCCTGGAAGAAGCACGCACCCCGCCGGTCCAACACGCCCACCACGTCCTTCGCCGCCGCGCTCAGGTCCGGTGGCGTCCACACGCCCCCGTCCGCCAGCACCGCGTGCGGACGCGCCGCCGCCAGCATCCACTCCAGGTCCTCGCGCAGCGTGAACGTCAGCGGCGCGTTGCGCGTGGGCGACGACCGCTTGTGCACCACGGGCTCCGGCGCTTCCGTCACCGGCGCACCCCGACGCGGCCCCGCCGGCTTCGGCGGGTCCTTCAGCGTCACCCGCCCCCACGCCACCTCGCCCGCGTAGCACGCGCGCTCAAGCTGGTCCGGCGTGTAGCCGCGCATGCGCGCAGGCAGCAGGAAGCGCTCCCACGCGGAGGCCGGCGCTTCGTACCCCTGGAGCAGCCGTACCGCCTTGAGCAGGCCCGTGGAGCCGCGCAGCGCGTCCACGTCCTCCAGGTGGTGCCACCGGAAGAGGAAGCGCATGAAGTCCTGCGGACTCAGCGGTTCGATCTCCCTTCGCAGCCGTCCCACCGTGAGCCGGTGGATGCGCTGGAGCAGGCGCCGGTCGCACCACTCCAGCACCGGCCCGCCGTCCTCGCCGGGCGCCACCGGCACGTCCTCGCTCGCACGGAACTGGCCGCGCAGCACGCTGCCCTGGCCCTCCAGCGCATGCAGCGCCAGGTTGATGTCGTCCGCGTCCAGCAGCGTCAGCCGCGCCAGCTCCGCCACCGTGGTGGGCCCGACCATCTCCATCCGGCCCCGCACCACCTGGAGCACCGCCGCGTCGCGCTCCACCGGACGGTCGTACTCCAGCACCGGCAACACCGGCTGCGTCTGGACGTCCGGGAAGAGGGCGCGCACCGCGTTGCCCCGCTCCGCGGACACGAGGAAGCGCCCGCCTGGCCGCTCCAGCCACGCCACGCGGCCCTGCGCGAACAGCCCGGCCTCCAGTCCTCGCGGTACCTCCGACACCCGCACCAGCACCAGTTGCAGGAGCGCGTCGTGCAGCTCGTCCTCGTCGCGCATCGGCGGCGCGGCATCCTCCACAACCTGTGCGATGGCGGCGGCGTCCAGCGCGCCGAACGCCGCGGCGTCCTCCGCGGGCATCGCGCGGCGCAGGGCCACGTTGCGCACGCGGCGCTCCTCGGCCGGCGCGTCGTCCAGGAAGGTGTAGGGCTGGCTGTTGATCAACGCATGCGCGAAGACGCTCGGCTCGGGCACGTCCCGGGCGACGAGCTGGATGCTGCCGTCGCGCATGCGCCGGAGCACGTCGCGCAGCCCGTCCACGTCCATCGCCTCGCGCAGACAGTCGTCCATCGTCTGCTTCACCAGCGGATGGTCCGGCAGCTCCACGTCGCCGCCGCCGTGGTTGTCCTGGCAGCCCACCTGCGCGGGGAACACAGCGGCCAGCAGGTCCTCGCTGCGCGCGCGCTGGAGGTTCGGCGCCACGCGCTTGCCGCCCATCATCCGGTACAGCGTCAGGGCCCGCGTGGCCACCCAGCGGAAGCGCGTGCCGAAGATGGGCGCCTGCAACACCGCCTGCACCAGCACCTCCTCCACGTTGTCCGGGTGCAGGAAGTCGAAGATGTCCGCCAGCGGGAATGAGTGCTGCTCCCCCAGGCTCAGCAGGATGCCGTCCTCGGTGGCCGCCGCCTGCAACTCGAAGTCGAACGAACGGCAGAAGCGCTTGCGCAGCGCCAGCCCCCACGCGCGGTTGATGCGACTGCCGAAGGGCGCGTGGATGATGAGCTGCATGCCGCCCGCTTCGTCGAAGAAGCGCTCGGCGACAATCTGGGTGTGGCTGGGCACCACGTCGCCCAGCATCTTCTTGCCCAGTCGCAGGTAGCCCATCAGCGCGTCCACCGCGGGCGGCGGCACGCGCAACAGCTTCTCCAGGAAGCCCGTCGGATCCTCGTGGCGCAGCAGCTCCTCACGCAGCCGGCCCACCTGGAGGCTCAGTTCGTCCGTGCGCCCCGGCGCCTCGCCGCGCCAGAAGGGCACGTTGGGCGGAGCGCCTCGCGCGTCCTCCACCATCACGGTGCTGCCCATGACGCGCTGGATGCGCCACGCGGTGCTGCCCAGGAGGAAGATGTCCCCGGGCGAGGACTCCACCGCGAAGTCCTCATCCAGCGTCCCCACCACCTTGCCCTCTGGCTGCGCGGTGACGCTGAAGCTGAAGGTGTCCGGGATGGCGCCGCCGTTGGTGAGCGCGGTGATGCGCACGCCCCGGCGACCCTTGAGCCGCTGGTTCACCCGGTCGCGGTGCAGGTGGATGCTGGCGCGGCCCCGGCGCTCGGCCACGCCTTCGGACAGCATCTCCAGCACCTGCTGGTACTCCTCCCAGGTGAGGTCCTGGTACGGGTACGCGCGCTGGAAGACGCTGAAGAGCGCGCGCTCGTCCCACTCCTCGCAAGCGCACGCGGCGACGATCTGCTGCGCGAGCACGTCCAGCGGCTTCTTCGGGATGCGGACCGCGTCCAGGTCGCCTTCGCGCACGGCGTTGAGGAGCGCGACGCACTCCACCAGCTCGTCGCGCGTCATCGCGAAGAGGATGCCCTTGGAGATGCCCGCCTTGTGGTGGCCCGCGCGGCCCACGCGCTGGAGCAGCACGGAGATGGCCTTCGTGGTGCCCAGTTGCACCACCAGGTCCACGTTGCCCACGTCGATGCCCAGCTCCAGCGACGCGGTGGCGACCATGACGCGCAGCTTGCCCGCCTTCAGGCGCTCCTCGGCGGACAGGCGCATCTCGCGCGACATGCTGCCGTGGTGCGCGGCCACCCATTCCTGGCCCAGGCGTTCACCCAGGTCGTGCGCCACGCGCTCGGACATCTTGCGTGTGTTGACGAAGATGAGCGTGGTGCGGTGTTCGCCCGCCAGTTGCACGAGCCGGTCATAGACCTGGCCCCACATCTCGTGGCTCGCGATGGAGGACAGCTCCGCGTCCGGAATCTCCACCTTCAGGTCCCACGGACGCTGGTGGCCCACCTCCACGCGCCGGCACTCGGTCAGGGAGGCACCGGTGAGGAAGCCCGCGATGGCGTCCAGCGGCTTCTGCGTCGCGGACAGGCCCAGCATCTGGGGGCGCACGTCGGTGAGGGCCTTGAGCCGCTCCAGCGACAGGGTGAAGTGACTGCCGCGCTTGTCGCGGGCGAGCGCGTGGATTTCGTCCACGATGACCGTGCGCACGGCGCGCAGGGTGGCGCGGGCGCGCTCGGCGGTGAGGTAGAGGTAGAGCGACTCCGGCGTGGTGATGAGGATGTGCGGCGGGCGGCGCACCATCTGCGCGCGCTCGCTGGCGGGCGTGTCACCGGTGCGCACCTGCACGCGCAGGTTCTGGGGCGTGTAGCCCTCCGCGCGCGCCAGCGCCATCAGCTCCTCCAACGGCTGGAGGAGGTTCTTCTGCACGTCGTTGCCCAGGGCCTTCAGGGGCGACACGTAGAGGACCTGGGTGTGGTCGGGCAGCGTGCCCTCCAGCGCTAGGCGGAACAGCGAGTCCAGCGCGGCCAGAAACGCCGTGAGCGTCTTGCCGCTGCCGGTGGGCGCGGCGATGAGCACGTCGTGGCCGGCGTGGATGAGCGGCCAGCCCTCCACCTGCGGACGGGTGGGCTCCCCCAGGCGCGAAGCGAACCAGCGCCGCACCACGGGATGGAAGGCGGCGAGGGCCGGATGCGCGGCGAACTCGGTCGCGAAATCGAGATGGATTTGAGGGGACATGGCGGGCTCCCAGCAGGCCAGCCTGAACACAGGTACAGCGCGCCGTCAACGTACGCCGGGTGTCGCCAACATGCGCCTTCCGCCTGGCTTCCAGCCGGGCAGGCGGAATGCCGTGGGATAGCGTCGCGGGCGTGTCCACCATCGCCTACGCCGACCGCGTCGCGACCTCGCCAGAGGGGCGATTCACCCTGACGGCCCACTCATCCGACGACGGGACGGCTCCCCAGCCGCCTGGGCCACCTGTGTCCACGGAAGGGTTCGCCTTCAAGGGCCACGAGCTCCAGAACGGATTCCGCTACCGGCTGATGGAGCACTCCCCTGGGAGCCCCGAGGCCCGGGTCGTCTGGGAGCGATGGCAGGTCGGGCGGGAGAATTCGCCGCACGAGCTCCACGTGTCGGACGACGGCTGGTCCGTGCTGCGGACCCATGGATTCAACCCGGAGGTCATCGCCGTGGCGCCCTCCGGACGGGATGCGGTCCGCGTGCGGATCCACGGTCCGGAGCGGACGCCAGTCCAGTGCGAAGCCCCGGTGGCGGGAAGTCATGACTGGCTGGCCCTGCGCATGGTGGGGTCGACCGGGGGGATGTTCTGGACATCGAATGCGTGGCCGTACTTCTTCCGCGACGGGGGGACGGACTTCTTCGTCTGGCGGACGCACTGGGGCCAGCGGCTGGTGCTCGACCTCACCCATGCGACCCTCGTCCCGGAGGACGCAGCGGACGCCGCACGGGTTCACGCGATGGACGCCGCGGAGGAGCGCGGGGTGTCCGCACTGCTTTCCGAACTGGCGGAGCGGTGGGAGGAGGTGCGGGCCCTCGTGGCGGAAAACGGTACCTCCGCGGGGCCGGAGACGTTGGATCCCCTGAGGGACAAGCTTGAGCGCGTCGTGGCTGCGCTCCATCTGGTGGGCGTGCACCGCATCCAGGCGTGTCTGCCTTTCCTCCAGCAATGGGAGACGGTGGACGCGCTGCTCTACACCACGTCCAGCATCGCGGGCCGGGGGGCTTCGCTGGAGGTCCAGACCTTCCGCCCCATCGCTCAGCATTCGCAGCGGCTGCTGGGAGTCAGTCCCCTGGGATTCGCGGCCTACCGTTTCCTCGACTTCGACGAAGCGCGGCGGCAGGTGCCCGGACATCTGACGGACCGGCGCGAACGGCTCATGGCACTCAAGAGGAAGATGTCGGCCCGACAGGTTCTCGAGCAGGTGGGAGCCCCGGATCACCTCTCACGGCAATCGCTTTCAGCCGAAGACGGGACCCGCTGGACCGAACACTGGGACTACGACTCCCAGGTCGAGGACCGGTGGGTGACGTTCCGGATCATCTGGGAAGCACGAGGGTCGAGGGCTCGCATCGTCACCCTCGAGGAAGTGGCCGCCCCGTGGCTCCAGTCGGATGCGCGCGTGAGGGAACTCCTGGGGCTCTGATCAGCGCAGCCGGATGTCGCAGTGGGGACACCGCTTGGGGAAGAGGATGGAGGCCGGAGACTTGCTGTCCTCGTCCACGGGGAGCTTGTCCGCGCGGGTCTCGATGACGTCGTCGCCGCACACCGGACACAGCACGAAGCGGACAGCGGCCCCTGGAATACAGAGTGGATGGCGTTCCGTGAACGCACCCGGGGGCGCGCCACCAAACCGATGCACTTCGAACAGGCATCGAGAATGATCCAGCGGTTCGACATCTTCGGCTTGACGATGACCTACTGGCAGGGCATCGACCTGACACCCCAACCCCGTCCTGTACCGTGATGCCGATGCGCTTCTATCAACTCCAACGTCCGCTCCCAGAAACCGCGAAACACTGGAGCGGCAGCCTTTCCGCCGAGCACGTCTGGACCCTGCCCGGGGTGGAGTGCCCGACCTGCCATGAGACCTGGAGCGGACAACTGTCACTGCCGGGTGTCGACCTGTCCTCGCTGCTCGAGCAGGACTCGCTGGTGGAACCCCGTGTCGAACCGCATGCGGAATACGCACGTCTCGCGGCCCTCGTGCAGCCCTTGCTGCCCTTGGGAATGATGGCCGAACCGGGCATGCAGTTCGGCCCCTTGCGAGGCACCGCCCACGGCGCCTGGGGGCCCTTGAGTGCCCGGTTCGGATGGGAAGTGCTGGTGACGCAGGAGGCGTTACGACACCTTCAAGCCGCAGGCATCCGAGGCCTCGTCCCGGTGCGCACGGAGCTTCAGGGGCTGGAAGCGGGCGTCGCCCTGCATGAACTGGAGCTGCCCATCCGAGGCCTCCTGCACCGGGACTCCGTGCTGACGGGACCGAAGTGCCGGACCTGTGGATGGTACGAGACACGGATCGCTCCCGAGCCCTGGCTGGACGGCGATGCCCTTCCTCACGAGGTGGACCTCTTCCGCCCTGAGAACGGGACCACCTATACCCTCGTCAACGAGCGCTTCGTCGAAGCCGTCCACGCCCTGGGACCCAGCGACGTGACCTTCCGCGAGGTCAGGGTGATGCCGGTGTCACGCTCCGGCTCGCTCCACTGACGCCCCTCGTGGAACCCGGTTCGGCGACAACACCCCAAGCGTCCGGGCAAGGACCGTCCCCTTCAAAGTGGACGCACGGCGTTCGAACTGCGGCAGACTCACGCCCCGAACCGGAAGAGGAGCCACACCATGAGCTGGGAAGAGGACCTGCAGGGCCGCGAGCCCCCACCGTCGCTGGAGACGCTCATCGTCCCCCGCGTTCGCGACCTGGGTGACGGCTTCACCGTGCGCCGCGCCCTGCCCTCCGCGCGCCGCCGCATGGTGGGGCCCTTCATCTTCCTGGATCAGATGGGCCCCGCGGACTTCGACTCCGGCCATGGCCTGGACGTGCGGCCCCATCCGCACATCGGCCTGTCCACCGTCACCTACCTCTTCGAGGGCGAAGTCCTCCACCGCGACTCGCTGGGCGTCGTGCAGTCCATCCGCCCCGGCGCCGTGAACTGGATGACCGCCGGCAAGGGCATCGCCCACTCCGAACGCACCGGCCCGGAGACCCGCGCCGCCGGCAGCCGCCTCTTCGGCATCCAGGCCTGGCTCGCCCTCCCCCACCAGCACGAGGAGACCGAACCGTCCTTCGTCCACCACCCCCAGGACACCCTGCCCTCCGGCCAGGACGACGGCGTGCGACTGAACGTCATCGCCGGCGCCATGCACGGCCTGAAGTCCCCCGTCCGCACCCACTCCGACCTCTTCTACGCGGAGGCACGCCTGGACGCCGACGCCCGCTTCAAGCTCCCCACCGAACACGAGGAGCGCGGCCTCTACCTGGTCGAAGGCTCCGTGGACGTGGAGGGCACGCGCTTCAATGCCGGCGAACTGCTGGTGTTCAAGCCGGGCAGCGAGATCCTCCTGAAGAGCGAAGGGCCCGCGCGGATGATGCTGCTGGGCGGCGAACCCATGGACGGCCCGCGCTACCTGTTCTGGAACTTCGTGTCGTCCTCCAAGGAGCGCCTGGAGGTCGCCAAGGCGGACTGGAAGGAAGGCCGCTTCGCCCCGGTGCCGCAGGAGACGGAGTTCATCCCCCTGCCCC
>NZ_RAVZ01000331.1 GCF_003611635.1 Corallococcus terminator
GCCGCGTCCCAGCCCTCTCATGGACAGCAGGCCGCGACGCCGGGAGGCCTCGCACGCCCCCAGGAACAGGAGCACCGCGCCCACCGCCAGTCCCACCGCGATCCGGGGCGGATACACGACCGTCCCCACCCCGAGCACATCGAAGAAGGTCACGGTCCCCGCTCCGGACGCCTGGGGCGGCAGGGGTCCCGCCGCGAGCCGGCGCACCAACGCCAGCACCGTGTCGCCGACATGCTGGAGCGTCCCCGGCGGCACGGCCTCCGGCCGATCCAACGACGTGTGGTACGCGTAGCCGCCCTCCACCAACGCCAGGTCGAGCCCCGGAATGCCGCCCCCCACGTACTGCTCGAAGTCCGTGTAGAAGGGCGCCGCGCCACTCGCCATCACGTCCTGGCCCAGCACGGACGCGCTCGGGGAGGGCACCGCGTCCGCGTACGCCTCCAGCAACCCCTGCGCGCCGGGGCTCGCGCGGAAGAGGACCAGCCGGCCTCCGACGCCCACGCCCTCCAGGTTGATGAACGCCTTCACGTCCCGCGCCCACGGATGGCGCAAGAAACCCGCCGCGCCCAGGCGGCCGTCCTCCTCGCCGCCGTTGAGGTTGAGCAGCACCGTGTGGCGCGGACGCGGCCCCGCGCTCAGCGCGCGCAGCATCTCCACCGACGCGGCCACCGCCAGGGCGTTGTCTCCCGCTCCCGGACTCTCCTCCGGACTGTCGTAGTGCGCGGACACCAGCACCGCGTCCACGCTCTCGCCGGGCAGCCGCGCCAGCACGTTCACCGCGCGGAAGAGGATGAGACTCCCCTCGTCCACCACGCTGGCCTCCGCGTCCTGCACCACCACCTCCACGCCCGGCAGCGCACGCAGCCGCTCCACCAGCAGCGTCACCGCCCGCTGCGCCGCGGGTGAGCCCAACGGGCGCGGCTCCTCCGCCAGCGCTCGCACCAGCGGCAGCGCTCGCGCCTCCGAGAACACTTCGGGCGCGGCTCCCGCCGGGAGCGGCTCCACCGGACTGCGCGCCACCCACGCCGCCCCCAGCACCGTCACCAGCACGGCGATGACTCCGGCTCCCCGGCCCGCACGCACCGCCAGGTCTCCGGGCCCACGGCCTGCGCTCACCATGCGCGGCCCGCCTTCAGCGGCACCGTGCCCGCGCATGACCCAAGGCCCCGCCGGTGCGCCCGGACTCCTGACAGACGGCGAGCGCTCACCACGCGTAGCTCGCCTTCAGCAGCACCGTGTCCGAGCGCGGTCCCAGCCCCAGCCCTTGCGGCCCGAGCGACCTTCGGCCCGCGTCCGCCCCTTCCAGCAGCGGCTCCTCCTGCGCTCGCGAGTAGATGAAATAGAGCGTGGAGCCCACGTGGTACTCCCACCGCGCCACCACGTTCACGTTGAGCGCCGCCGTGTGGAAGCTGGGGTCCTCCACGTCCGTCACTGGCTGGAGGTCGCGCAGCCGCACCGTCCCGTCCTCGGGGATTCGCGCCGCGTAGAAGGGACCGTACGGGCCAAGGCCCGTGAGCAACTGCACCCGCGCCTGCAAGGTGAGCCGGGGCGTGACGACCACGAGCTGCTTGAAAGTCAGCGTGAGGAAGCGCGGCACCAGCTCCGCGAAGAGCAGCCGTCCATCCTCCGTCTCCCCCGTCCACCGGGGACCGTCCTGCGTGGCCTCGTACGACACGTCCACGTCCGTCTGGAGCCGGGGCATGGGACGCCACGACACGCCCGCGCTCAGGGCCTTGCCCACCCGTCCCGGCGAAGGGCCGTTCCGGGTCGTGCGGTCCACGTAGCCCTCCAGCTTCAAGGCCAGCGGTCGCAGCGGATCCGTCTCCAGCCCGCAGGTGAGGTAGCCGAAATCCGGCAGCTCGTACGCCAGCCCCCGCCCCGGAATCTCCCGCAGGTCGCGGCGATCCGTCTCCACGCCCGCGTCACAGAACAGCGTGCTGAAGTCCGGCAGCACGCCCTCCAACGTCAGGTCCAGCCCGCGCGACAGGGGCAGCCCCCTCGCATCCGTGGACCAGCCCCCCTGCACCCGCACGCCCAGCCACAGCTCCGGGAAGATGCCCCACCGCGAACCCCGTCCGTACTGCACGTGGGCCGACACCTTCTGCTGGTTCTGGAGCGGTTGGAAGCCGGACGCGTTCAGGTCCAGCGTCGGCGACTCGTACTCGTACGTCAGCGTGGTGCGCCACGGCTCGCCGCCCAGCTTCCCGCCGCGCAGGTAGGCCCCGAAGCCCAGGTCCCCCGGACGCAGCAGCGTCCCGTCGCGCAAGAGCAGCCCCTCGGGTCCACCGCCCGTCACCCGCGACGCGTCCACCTGTCCGGACACGGCGAAGACCCCGTCCGCCGTGCGCAGCCGGAAGTCCGCCGCCGCGGCCTGTCCCCCGCGCACGACACACGGTGGATCATCCGGCAACGGCGTTCCCTGGCACTTCGAGGACAGCGGGCTCGCCGCGGTCACCATCAGGCCCAACTGCTGGCCTTGAGCCACCTCCGCGCGCAACACGCCCGCAAGCGAGTTCATGGGCGGCGGCACCACGCGCGGCAGTGTGGCCTGCGAGGCGAAGTGCAGCGGACGTGCCCACTGGAAGCGGTAGCCCCGCGCCGGTGCGTTCCCCAACGCCGGGGCGCCCAGGGAGACGGCGTTCAAGAGCCCCACCTGCACGCCGTCACTCACGGTGCCCACCAGCTTCACCGCGCCCAACAGCGGCTGATCCAGGCCCACGCGCCGCGAATAGAAGAGCGTCTGCGCGGAGCGCCCCGCCTGCGCGCCCACCGGCTGGAACAGCTCCAGCCCCTCCAGGAAGAAGGGGCGCTTCTCCGGGAAGAACACCTCCGAGGTGCTCAGGTTCACCAACAGCTCGTCCGCCTCCACCTGGCCGAAGTCCGGGTTGAACGTGCCCGTGAGCGACAGGTCGCTGGCGAGCGCAGCCTGGAAGTCCAGCCCCACGTCCGCGGAGGGCTCCACCGACGACACCCCGCCCAGCGGTACCTCGGTGCGGCTCGCGGTGAGCCGGCTGGCCACGTAGGGCGTCAACATCAGCCCCCGCTGGTGGTGCACGCCCTCCAACCCCTGGAAGTCCGCGAAGCGCGACACGAGCGCGTTGGCCTCGCGCGGGATGACGGTGGAGTCCACCTGTTCGTGCGTCCGGGCCATCTGCCGGCGGACGTGGAAGCCCCACGTCTGCACCAGCGCCTCCGGGAAGCGCAGGACGGACAGGGGCACTCTCAGCTCCGCGGTCCACCCCTCCTGCGTGACGGTGGCCTCGCCCTCCCAGACGGCGTCCCAGTCCTTCGCCTCGGTGGTGTCCTCGGTGAGCCGCGCATCCTCCAGCGTACCGCCCGCGTTGATGGAGAAGAGGTAGGCGGTGGCCCGGTCCCTCAGGGTGTCCACCATCACCGTCACCATGTCCGAGGGCGGGATGGCGTCGCGCCGGCCCAGGCTCCGGCGGATGAGTGCGGGCTGGCGATCAAAGGCGGTGATGCCCACGTAGAGGTTGCGCTCGTCGTGGAGGATGCGCACCTCGGTGCGCTCCCCGGGCTCGGCTCCCGGCGTGGGGAAGCTCTGCACGAAGTCCGAGTACACCGGCGCCGCGGCCCACGCGGGTTCGTCCAGCACCCCGTCCACCGCCACGGCGACCTGCGTGCGCGCAGCCCGGAAGACGGCGGGCACACGCGGGCCCTCCGCCGCCTGGGCCGGCACCGCCAGCGCGAGCCAGAGCCCCGCCAGCCACCCTCCTCCGAACCTCACCGCCCGCTTCAAGTTGGTTTCCTTCCAGCGTGCGCGCGGTCTCCGTCCCCACGGGCCGGGGACCGCGCAGCACGAGCCCTCAGGCGTAGGTTTCGCGGTCCACGTCGACGTTCAAGATGACCCGGTTGCGATCCGAGCGCTGCCACACCTCGTGGTACTGGGTGTCGTCGAAGACGAAGCAGCGCCCCTCCTCCCAGGAGATGAACTCCCGCCGCACGCGCGGCGACTTGGCGAGGACCTCCGGGAACGCGCGCTCGATGAAGAAGAGCGTGTTGAGGTAGTACAGCTCCTCGCGGCCGGACTCCGACGCCAGCGCGGCGGGAGAGGCCTCTCCGTTCGCCGTGAGCACACCCTGCGCCTGGAGCCGGGCGAAGGTTTCGTCGAACACCGGCGAGGCGGGGCGCGGCGTCGCGTCCCGGTACGGCAGGCAGAAGCCCGGCTGTTCGATGCGCGTGTTGAGGGCCTCCGCCACCGCCCACAACAGCTTCCAGGCCCCTTCCCGATCCTCCGTCCGCGTGAGCGAGGAGAAGCCTCCGAGCGCGCGCAGCTCCGCCTCCGGCAGCGCCTCACGCAACAGCCGCGCGGGCAGGCTGTCGTTGCCCGCGGCCAGGAGCGGCAGGAAGCGATCCACGTCCTTGAAGTCGTTGGGCGACACGCGGTGCGACCCCACGGCCATCACCGCGTCGCCCGGGACGATGAGGCCCAGGTGGCAGCGCAGCATCGTGGCGTCGTTGCCCGTGTGGGCGATGATGTGAGAGCCGGGCGCGAGGCAGGAGAACCACACGCTGCGCAGGCCTGGGATCTTCTTCACGATGGACGTCGTCACCGGGCACGCGTCCGTCACGTCGCGGAACTCGGTGACGCCGCCCTTCTTCAGGAAGCTGGGATAGACGACCTCCTCCAGCACCGCGACGTGAAGCCAGCGCAGCGCGTCCCGGGCTTCGTCGTCCTCCATCCGTCCCAGCGCGTACCGACCGTCCCGCTGCACGAGCCGGCCTTCGACCAGCAGCTTCGCCAGCCGCTCGCGCGAGCGGGGTGCACGCTCGTCCAGGGTGAGCTGGTGCTGGTGCTCCACGAAGAATCCGGCGTCCGCCACCACCGCGTTCATGCCGCCCACCAGCCGGTCGATCATCGAGGGCGTGCAGTCGTGCGGCGAGGTGTACGTGGACAGCTCGCGCATCGTCTCCTCGCCCAGGCGGGCCTGGAGCAGGCCTGATTCGAACGAGGTCGGATCGCCCAGCAGCACGGTGAAGAGCTGGAGCGGATCCGTGCAGTCGGACACGGTGAAGCGCGGGCGGTTGCGAACGTCCAACCGGTTGTCGTGGTACAGCAGGTCCAACGTGGTCCACCCGGCCGTGTACACGTCCGAATAGGCGTACGGCTTGAACCGGGCTTCGATCTGCCGCTCCGCCTCCGCGCGAATGGCCGGGTAGTTCGCTTCCAGCTCCTGCGTGAAGGGGAAGAGGTGCTTCGGGTAGAAGTTCATGGCCCTGGGTTCCTTTCGTGGGTGGGAGCGTGCGCGGTGGGCGTCAGGTCGCCTTCGAGCAGCGACTGAAGGGCGTTGCCCACCGCCCGCACATGGGACGGCTTCAAGAGTTGGTAGTGGTCGCCGGGGACAAGCAGCGTCCGCACGCCACCCTGCGCGACGCGGGCCCAGCCCCAGTCAAGCGAGGAGGCCTCCCGGATGCCGCCCCCGGCTCCGGCCAGCAAGGTCAGTGCCCCCGCGTACGGCCCGGGGCGGTAGGCGTGCAGGGCTTCCAGATTGGCGCGGAACACCGCGTACAGGCGCTCCAGCGTTTCCAGCGGCGCGTCCTCGGGCAGCACGCCGCCATCCCGCGCGGCCCGCAGCAGCTCCGGCAGGCTCGCGCCCGGCGCGAGCGACTCCACGGCCCCCTCGGACAACCCCAGATCCACCGCGAAGGCGCCCAGGAGCGCCGCGTCGTCCCCGGGCCCGAGCGGCTCCTCGAAACCTTCCAGCGTCGAGTCCAGCAGGCACACCTCGGCAACAACCTGCCCCGCCGCATCGAGCTGGCGGGCCATCTCGAAGGCGATGACGCCGCCCATGGACCAGCCGAAGAGGTGGTACGGGCCGGACGGTCGCACCCGACGCAG
Organism: Corallococcus terminator; assembly: GCF_003611635.1. GTDB lineage: Bacteria > Myxococcota > Myxococcia > Myxococcales > Myxococcaceae > Corallococcus > Corallococcus terminator. Next base: position 5,858 of record NZ_RAVZ01000331.1, read on the forward strand.
CTCGCGCACGTACCGCGCGGCCATCGCCTCTACCGTCGTGTCCGGCGCGGCGCCAGTGACGCCCTGGGACTGGAAGGCGTAGAGCCGCCGGCCCGTGAGCCTTTCGCCCAGCGCGCGGTAGCACAGGACGTTGCCGCCCACCGGGTGGACGAGGAACAGCGGGGGCGCATCCCCTTCGCCGCCCAGGGGCACCAGCACGCCCTGCTCCCCCCCGGCCGTCTCCACGGCGCGAGCGAGCCCCTCCACCGTGCTCGTCTGGAACAGCGCGGCGAGCGGTAGCCGCACCCCGAAGGCCGCCTCCATCCGCGCCAGCAACCGCAGCACGAGCATGGAGTGGCCCCCGAGCTGGAAGAAGTCGCTCGTCGCCCCCACGCCCGTCACGCCGAGCACGCGCTCGAACAGCTCCACCAGCACCGCCTCGCGCGCGGTCCGGGGCGCGACGAAAGCCCGGCCCGCGTCGCGCGCCATGTCGGACAGGGCCGGCAGCGCGCGGCGATCCACCTTGCCGCTGGACGTAAGGGGCAGCCGCTCCAGCACCGCGAAGCGGCCCGGCACCATGTACTCGGGGAGCACGCGCGCGAGCGCCACGCGCAGGGTGTCGGACCAGTCCGGGCGGGCCACTCCCCCCCGGGGCGCGACGTAGGCGGCGAGCAACGCCTCCCCACCCGGAGCCTGGCGCACCACCACCGCGGCCTCGGCCACTTCGGGCAGGCCCAGGAGCACCGCCTCGATTTCCCCCAGCTCGATGCGGAAGCCGCGCACCTTCACCTGGCTGTCCACCCGGCCCACGTATTCCAGCGAGCCGTCCTCCAGCCGCCGCGCCAGGTCACCGGTGCGGTACAGCCGCGCGCCCGGCTCCACCGCGCAGGGGTCGGGGATGAAGCGCTCGGCCGTCAAGGCGGGCCGGTTCAGGTAGCCGCGCCCCAGTTGCACACCGCCGAGGTACAGCTCTCCCAGCGCGCCGGTGGGCAGCAGGTTGAGGTCCGCGTCCAGCACGTGCATCCGCGTGTTGAAGACCGGGAACCCGATGGGCACGGTGGGCCGCGCGTCTCCGGGCCGGCACGTCCAATGGGACACGTCCACGGACGCCTCGGTGGGGCCGTAGAGGTTGTGGAGCGCGGCGCGGGGCAGCCGTTCGAACGCGCGGCGCTGGAGGACACCCGGGAGCGCCTCGCCGCTGCAGAAGACGCGCGTCAGGGCCTCCAGCGATTCCAGCTCCGGTGCCTCCAGGAAGAACTGGAGCATGGACGGAACGAAGTGCACCGTGGTGATGCGCTCGGCGGCCAGCGTCCGCACGAGGTAGGCGGGATCCTGGTGACCGCCAGGGCGAGCCACCACCAGCCGCGCCCCCACCGCGAGCGGCCAGAAGAACTCCCAGACGGACACGTCGAAGCTGAAGGGCGTCTTCTGGAGCACCCGATCCCCGGGCCCCAGCCCGTAGGCGTCCTGCATCCAGGCGATGCGGTTGTGGATGCCGCGATGGGTGACGAGCGCGCCCTTGGGCCTGCCCGTCGAGCCCGAGGTGAAGATGCAGTACGCGGGATGATCCAGCCCCGCTCCGTCCGGCGGAGGCCGCGTCGCGGCGGAGGGCTCCAGCCCGGCGACCCACGCGTCGTCGTCGAGCACGCACGCGAGGCCCGCGCCTTCGGGCAGCCGCTCCGAAAGGGCCCGGCTCGTGAGCGTCACCTGGGGACGCGCGTCCTCCACCATCTGGCGCAGGCGCTCCGGCGGCAGCGCCGGCTCCAGCGGCAGGTAGGCCCCGCCCGCCTTGAGGATGCCGTACAGGCCCACCACCATGTCGAGCGAGCGCTCCAGGAAAACGCCCACCAGCGCCTCCGGTCCCACGCCTTGTGCGCGCAGCCGATGCGCCAGGAGGTTCGCCCGCGTGTCGAGCTCCGCGTACGTCAGCGACCGCCCCTCCATCTCCAGGGCGATGACCGACGGCGTGCGCGCGGCCTGCTGTTCGAACGGCACGTGCAGCGGGCACGGGTGCTCGAAGACGTGCGTCGTCGGATTCCACGCGCGCAGGAGTTCCTGTCGCTCCTCCGCCCCCAGCAATGACAGCCGGCCCACGGGCAGCTCAGGGCCCGCGACCATCGCCGAGAGGACCGTGCGCAGGCTGCTCGCGAGCCGCGCCACGGCCTCCTCGCCATGGCGGTTCGTGTCGTAGGTGAGCGCGAGCCCCAGCGACGCGCCGGGATAGATGGCCAGGTGCAGCGGGAACCCCGTGCGCGGCGGGCCCAGTTCCTCGACCCCGCCAGCGAAGACGCCCCGCTCACCGCCACGAAGGGGCCAGGGATCCACCACGAGCACGCTCTCGAAGAGGAGCCGCCCGGCGCCCACCTCGCTCCAGCGCTGGACCTGCTCCAGTGGCACGAGTTCGTGCTCGCGCAGCTCCGCCTGCTGGCGTTGCAGCTCGCGCAGCCACGTCAGCACGGGCTGCCCGGATGTCAGGCGGACGCGGACCGGCAGCGTGTTGACGAGCAGGCCCACCAGCTCCGTGACGCGCTCCACTGGCGCGGAGCGGCCCGACACCAGCGAACCGAACACGGCCTCCGCCGTCCCCGCGTGCCGCGCGAGCACGAGCCCCCAGGCGGCCTGGACGAGCGTGCTCAACGTCAACCCGTGGCGCGCGCAGAAGCCCTGGAGGCGTTCCGTCTCGCGGCCGTCCACCTCCACCGCTTGGCGGGCGTAATGAGGCTCCCCGGACCGCGCGGGGAGGTCCCGCTCCCCATGGGGCAGCGGCGTGGGCGAGTCGAAGCCCCGGAGCGCCTCCGTCCACAGCGCCCGCGCCGGGCCAAGGTCCTGCGCCCCTTCGTGGTGCACGAAGTGGCGGAAGTCCGGCGGCGCCGCGAACACGGGCGTCCTCCCGGCGAGCACGGCGTCATGGTGCTCCGCGACCTCCGCGAGCAGCAGGCCCAGGCTCCAGCCATCCAGGATGGCGTGGTGGAAGGACAGCGCGAATCGCCAGAGGCCCGAGGGCGTCCGGGACATCGCCAGCCGGAGCAGCGGCCCCTGCGTCAACGGGAAGCCCCGCTGGAGGTCCGCCTCCAGGAAGCGCAGCCAGTCGGCGTCGGACACCGCGGCCCCGCCCACGCCTTCGACCACCGTCCACGGCGGCGAGGCGTCGGCTTCGAAGCGTTCGAGGATCCGCTGCGCTGGCGGTCCGGCGCCGTCCAGTACGAACACCGTGCGCAGCGCCGCGTGTCGCTCCAGCGCGGCCTTCCACGCCTCCTGGAACGCGACCACGTCCAGGTCCGCGGGCAGCATGCCGCCCACCTGTTCGAAGTAGTCGCGCGACGCAGGCGAGAACAACGCCCGGAAGAGCATGCCCCGTTGCATGGAGGTGAGGGGCACGGCGTCCCCGGACGCAAGCGCCACGGCGGGCTCCGACTCCAACGGCACCAACTGCTCGGCGAATCCCGCCACCGTGGGGTGCTCGAAGAGCTGCTTCGGCGAGGACGCGAAGCCCTCCCGCCGCAGCCGGGACACGAGCCGCATGGCCGCGACGGAATCTCCCCCCAGCGCGAAGAAACTGTCGTCCGCGCTCACCGACGTGCGGGCGAGCACCTCCGCGAACACGCGCGCCACCCACTGCTCCCGGGGACCCGACGGTGCCCTCCCCGTCGAGTGCTCCACCGGCGGCTCCGGGAGCGCCTTGCGGTCCACCTTGCCGTTGAGCGTCGTCGGCAGCGCCTCCAGCACCACGAACGCGGACGGAACCATGTACGCCGGCAGCCGGGACTCCAACGCCTGGCGCAGTCCCTCCGGCGACAACCGCGCACCGGACCGGGCCACCACGTACCCCACCAGCCGCGCCGTGCCTGCCGCCGCCTCGCGCACCGCGACCGCCGCGTCCCGCACTTCGGGAACACTCCGGAGCGCGGCCTCCACCTCGCCCAGTTCGATGCGGTGTCCTCGCACCTTCACCTGCGCGTCCTCGCGCCCGCGCACCTCCAGCCTCCCGTCGGCGCGCAGGCACCCCACGTCGCCCGTCGCATACAGCCGCGCGCCCGGCATGGTGCTGAAGGGATCCGGCACGAAGCGCTCGGCCGTGAGCGCGGCGCGTCCCACGTAGCCCCGCGCCACGCCCACGCCCCCGATGTAGAGCTCGCCGCACACGCCCGGAGGCACCGGCTCCATGCGCGCGTCCAGCACGTACACCGGCGTGTTGAGGACGGGGCGCCCCACCGTCAGCCGCGCCTCCCCGGGCCGCACGCGCTCCACCGTGGACCAGACCGTGGTCTCCGTGGGGCCGTAGAGGTTCCACAGTGCCCCGCCCGTGGCGACGAGCCGCGCGGCGAGATCGGTCGGAAGGGGTTCGCCGCCGCACAGCGCCGTCATTCGCCGCGCGTTCGTCCAGCCCGCCTCCAGCAGCATGCGCCACGCCGTCGGAGTGGCCTGCATCACCGTCGCGCCCGAGCGCTCCAGCCGCTCCGCGAGTCGCGACGCGTCCTGGGCCTCGTCCCGCGTGCACAGTTCGATGCGCGCGCCCACCCGGAGCGGCAGGTACAGCTCCAGCCCCGCGATGTCGAAGGACAGCGTGGTGACGGCCGCCAGCACGTCGTCGCCGGACAGCCCCGGGGCCTCCTCCATGGAGGCGAGGAAGTTCTCCAGGGCCGCGTGGTGCACGCTCACGCCCTTGGGCCGGCCGGTGGAGCCCGACGTGTAGAGGACGTACGCCTCGTCCAGTCCCAGCGGGCCCGGCCCGGCTCCATCGCCTGAGTCCTGGCCGTCCGGCTCCGGTGCGTCCAGGCGCCACAGGGTGCCCGCCTCCGCGCCCAGGCGCGCTTCACAGCCCTGTTCGGTGAGCGTGAGCCGCAACCCCGCGTCCTCCGCCATCAGCGCCAGCCGCTCACGCGGGAAGTGGGGATCCAGCGGCACATACGCCGCGCCCGCCTTCAGCACGCCCAGCAGGGCCACCGGCAAACGGTGCGTCCGCTCCAGGCACACGCCCACCC
>NZ_RAVZ01000332.1 GCF_003611635.1 Corallococcus terminator
CCGCATGCGCGGGCATGGCGCTGGCGGTGACGGGCGTGCTCATGGTGCTGGGACAGGCCTCGGGTTCGGCCTTGCTGGGCCGGGCGCCCATGCTGGCGCTGCTGTTGTCCACGAGCGCGGTGTGTTCATGGGGCGCGCTGGCACCACGCCGACGCCCGCTGCGGTGGGTGGGCGTGGGGATGGCGGCGGTGAGCGCGGCGCTGCTGGTGCTCACCCGGGCGGCGCCCCTGGGCCCATCCAACCTTCCCGCCTGGGTCTGCACCGCGGGCCATGTGGCGATGGCGCTGGTGCCGCTGGCCGTGGCGTTGTTGGTGCTGCGCTGGACGGCGTTCGATCCGCTGCGCGCGGTGGTGGCGGGACTCGCCGCGGGCACGGTGGGCGCGTTCGTGGGCGAGCTGGCCTGCGAACAGGGCGCCGGACACGTGGCCGCGTATCACCTGGGCGCCTGGGCGCTCCTGGCCCTGATGACGTGGGGCCTGTCGAAACGACTCAAACCCCGGACCTACGCTCCATGAAGCACGACCCCTCTCTGATCCTGACGGAAGACGTGGACGGCGCACCGGTGCGCATTGGCGCGGCGGTGATGATCGTCCGCACGGAGCCGGACGACCCCATCACGGAGCGGTTCCTGGACCGTGTGGGCGTCGTCGTGGCGCTGGTGTTCGATGATCCGCCCCGGCAGTACCCGGCGGATCCGCTCATCCAGGTGCGCGTGCACGGCGTGGGCGAGGACCTGTTCTTCGCCCGCGAGGTCGCCGCCGTGCCGCAGGGTCACTTCATCGCGTTCGGTTCGTCCAGCTCCGCGTAGTGGCGGAAGATGCCCTTCGGGTTGAAGGGCTGGGCGCGCTTGGAGCTCTTGTACGCGGCGATGCGGGGGCGCTCCGCGATGCGCTCACGCAGGGCCATCACGCCGGGCACCTGCGAGGCGATGCGGCGCATGGCGTTGGGGAACGCGTAGAGCAGGCCCTCCACGATCTGGAACAGGCCCAGTTCCGGGTAGCTGAAGTCGCTACCAATCAGATACCTGCCACCGCCCCGAGTGTTCGCCTTCAGCACGCGTTCGAAATAGCCCAGGTACTTCGGGATGCGCTGGGTGCGGAAGACTTCGGCGTGGGCCTTCGCGGGCTCCTTCTGCTCTTCGTAGGTCTTCATCACCGCGATGGGATGGTGCGTGTCATGCGCTTCCGCCACCACGTCCGCGACGGTGAGCTGGAATTGACGCGCATGCAGCCGGGCTGCCTCGTCAGGGGGTACCAGGCCGAAGCGTTCGCCCAGGTAGGAGCAGATGTTGGGAGCCTGGGCGATTTCGAGGTCGCCCACCTTGAGCACCGGCGGCGCGTACGCGGGCACGGCCCCCTGCCCCAGCGCCTCCATCATGGCCCTGGCCCCGCCGCCCTGTGACTCCGGCAGCAGGCCCACGTCCACCCAGTCCGCGCCTGCCTCTTCCAGCACCAGTCGCACGAACTCGCCACGGCCCGGGAGGCCCGGCCAGTAGTACAGGTGAAACTTCGCGTCGCTCATCGTCGTGTCCTCGCGTGGGAGCCGGCGCGCATCCTCCGCCCGTGAGGCCCCCGTCACGGAAGGACCGTGTCGGGGGAGGATTCAGTCCCCCACAGTCCGGCACGGGCGGGGCGTCGAAAACCGCTAGGATGCCAGCGCATGCCGCGCGGCCCGGGAAGGGTCCGGGGCATCCACCACCGGGGAGCAGGCACCTGTGATCAGTCCGTCCATGCGTTGGGTTGGCGTTGGCCTCCTGGGGGCCTTCGCCGTGGGCCTTTTCGTCACCTCCGGCGTGCTGTATCGGAGCGCCTCCGACTTCCAGGCCCATGCCGTGAACGTGTCGGGCGTCATCAGCGGCCACGAAGAAGACCGGTGCAGCGGCAAGGACCGCAACAAGCGGCGCTACCACTACACCTGCTTCAAGTACCGCGTGCGCTACGACGCGGAGGGCGGCTCGCGGGAGGCGCTGGTCGAACAGGTGCGCTCGGACCGGCCGGACCGGATGGGTGAGAAGGTGGAGTTGCGTCTGGACCCGCGCACGCAGACGGTGTTCTTCGCCGGCACCCAGGGCCCCTGGTTGGGCCCCGTCATCACGGCGCTCTTCGGCCTGCTCTGCCTGGGAGGCGCCGTGCTGTTCTTCAAGCTCACCGACCCCAACAGGGGGTGACGCCTACCGGGGCATCCGTGCCGAAGCGCAGAAGATCATCTCGCCGATGTACGTGGCATCCGCCTTCGTGCGCTCCTCGATGAGGCGCGCATCGAGCGTGTCGATGCCAAGCTCCACCTCCGTGGCCACGCCCCGTTCCAGGATGCGGGGGAGCATCGCGCGCGCGATGGGGCCCACGTAATGGTGCATCTCCGGAGTCTGCACGATGGCCTCGGCCCGCAGGTGCTCCACCGTGAGGCCCGCCCGCGTGAGCGCGGAGGCGAGCCCGAAGCCCATGTGCACGTTCCCGCCCTCACGTTCGACGGTGCGCCACATCCACTCACGCACTCGCGCGTGAAGCGGGAGGGGCGTGAGACTCGTCGGCGCCACCGTCGAGTCATGCTCCTGGAAGACCATCAAGCCCCCGGGGCGCAGCACGCGGGCCAGCCCGCGCAGCGCTTCGACGGCATCCGGCTGATACATCAGCACGCGTCTTCCGACGGCGGCGTCGAACTGGCCGTGCTCGGACGCGAGCGAGCGGAAGTCGCCCTCCACGAAGGTGATGCGAGAGTCCTGGACCGTCTCCCGCGCCATCGTGAGCGCACGTGAATCGATGTCCACGCCCACCACCTGTCCGCGCTCGCCCACGAGGCGCGCGATGAGCAGGGAGACCAGGCCCCTCCCACAGCCGACATCGAGCACGCGCATCCCCTCGCGAATGCCCGCGTCGACCAACATGCGCTCCGTCACCGCGGTCACCGCTGTCGCCAGATCCACCATCGTTCCGCTCCTTGCCATCCCCTCTCTGTAGGAGGGCAACGGCAGGAAGCGAAGGGCGCCGATTGGGAGGGCATCGGCCGATCTTTCGATCCGGCCAGCCGCCGCGTCAGTGCCCCCCGCTGGTGGCCTTCAGACCCACGATGGCCACCAGCAACAACGCCAGGAAGAACAGCCGGGGCGCGGTGGCGGGCTCATGGAAGAGCACCATGCCCATGACGGCCGCGCCGAACGCGCCAATGCCCACCCAGACCGCGTAGGCCGTGCCAATGGGCAGCGTCTTCGCCGCATAGGACAGCAGGCCCATGCTGGCGATGATTCCCGCGATGGTGAGGATGCTGGGAAGCGGCCGGGTGAAGCCCTGCGTGTACTTCAGGCCAATGGCCCAGGCCACTTCCAGCAGACCGGCGATGATGAGGAGGATCCACGACGACATGACGCACCACTCCCGTGAGAGCGTCGTCTTGTCGTGACCGGGTACGGCGCACCTCGTCCGGGCTCCGAGTCCCCACCCCGGGGACTCGCACGCATCCTCCACCCTAACCCCGCGCGACCTCCTTCGCCACGGCTTCCCGGGCGCTCAGAGCGAATGGCCCAACAGCCACGCGTAGACGTCATGCCCCGCCGAGCCATCGAACGTTCGGCCCCAGGAATCGTGCCCGACGCCCGGGTAGAGCGTGAGCAGCGCCGCGGGGTTCGCGGCCGGCGAACAGGTGGTGTTCATCTGGTTCACCGGATTGATGGAGCCCCACTGGGAGACCTGTCCATCCGCCGTACCGTGGAAGGCCCACACCGGCAGACCCGACGCCGCCGCCGGGCAGAGGTTCAGGCTGGAGGCATTCCCCGCGATGGGCAGGATGGCGGCCAGCTTGTTGTAGTGCACCGCCGCATAGGCCCAGGTCTGGATGGCGCCCGCGGAGATGCCCGTCAGGTAGATGCGGCTGGGGTCCACCCGGTAGTGCACCTTCGCGTACTCGATGATGGCGTCGATCTCCGCCACCGAGATGAACGCGTTGAAGCGCTGGGGCGCGATCAGGACGAATGGAAAATCACGTCCGTTGCGGATGAGCCGGGGCGGCGCGTTGAGGTTCATCACCTTCTCAAGGGCCGTCGCACTGCCATTGCCCACTTCGCCCGTCCCATGCAGGAAGACCACCAGCGGGAACGTTTCGGTGGGCGCGTCGTCGTAGCCCAGGGGCAGATACTCCCAGTAGCCCAGGCTCATCCCGGGCACCGTCCCATACGGACGGGCCAGGATTTCTCCCTGTGCCGCGAAGGCACCCTGCGCGGAAAAAACCACCAAACCCAAGCACAACATCAGACGGCGCATCGCGGTCATGAGTCCTCCCAGGGGGAGGTCCCAGTCTAACAAACATGCCTGGGCTTTAACTTGAAAATCATGTAAAACGAGACAGACTCAACAGCAGTGTAAAAGTCCAGAAAGGACTCCCAGCCATGAAGCTCAAGAACATAGGCATTGCCGCGGGTGTTTCCCTGTTCGCGTTCGGCCTGGTGGCGGAGGCAGCGGAAATCTTCCGCAATACCGGCACGCTCTCCGGCTGGAACGCCATCAACCGGGAGCACAACGGCACGGTGAATGAGGTGACGAACGTCACCTACGAGGGGCCGACGGCGCTCAAGGTGACGCAGATCTACGACCCGTCCTACAACGGCCGCTACCATTCAGAGGTCGTGAAGCACAACGTGTACCGGCGCGGCGACACGGGCTTCTACGGCTTCGCGTTCCGGTTGCAGGCGGACTGGCAGTTCCAGCCCCAGTCCTACAACATCGCGCAGTTCATCGCGGACTTCTCCAACACCGGCTGTGACGACTACATGCCGTCCACCATGGTGTGGCTCTCCGGCAACCAGCTCTTCACGCGCGTGAAGCAGGGCTCGGTGTGCAACCAGAAGACGGTCACCTTCGGCAACCTGGCCACGGTGACGGCCGGGGAATGGCACAAGGTCATCATCCAGGCGAAGTGGGCCAGCGACGGCACCGGCTTCTTCAAGCTCTGGTTCGACGGAACCAAGGTGCTGGAGCAGTACAACCTGAGCACCACCGTGTCCGACGACCGCTACTTCCAGTTCCGCGTCGGCCTGTATGCCAATGGCTGGTACGACAACGGCTACATGCAGGGCAGCCAGGGCAACCGCAGCATCTGGTTCGATGAGATCGCCGCCGGAACGACCTTCGCCGACGCCGATCCCTCCCAGTGGTAGCCGCGCGCTAGGCCTCCGGAAACGCGACCGCCGGGCCCATGGCTGGGGGCACGGCGGTCCGCGTCTGCTTCTCGCGCCGCGCCAGTTCCCGCGCCCCCAGGAAGCCCCTGCCGAGCACACCGAAGATGAGGATGCGGATGACGAGTCCCGTCAGCGCGGACACGCCCGCCACCTTCTCGGAGGTGACCGCCAGATACACCGTAGAGAGCGTGTCGAAGGAATACAGCAGGATGGCCAGCAGGGGCGCCACGCGTGAGCGCTTGAACATGAAGAAGCCCAGCACGGCCAGCACGCCTCCGAAGAGGAGGTTGGACGCGCTCACCGGGAGCTGCTGGCGCACCTTGCTCGTCATGACGAGCGACACCATCGCGAGGCCCACGCTGAAGGCCGCCAGCCCGTAGAGCAGGAACGTGGCGGTGCGCACCTGCTGGACGGGATCCGTCGCTTCGCCGGGCAGTGACGCGCCATCGCGCAGCACCCGCAGCTCCGTCGTCGGCACGTGGAGCAGTTGCACGTGCAGCACGCTGTCGTCCGGGAGCTTGAACTCCACGCCGTCCTCCAAATGGAGGCGGTCGGCCACCTCACCGACGGGCTGATCGTCCAATTCGATCTTCAGGTCCTGCCAGTTCCCGCTCCACGACAACTCCAGGCGCCGGGGACCGCCCTCTTCCAATGCCAGCTTCAATGCACCCATCGATGGACTCCCTTCCCCGGCTCAGAGGTGGTTGTACAGCCCCAGGAAGGCGAGAAAGAGCATCACCACGTGGAACCACCCCACGTTGCGCGCGATCAAGGCCGGATCCCGCCCCGACGCGGGCGCCGTGCCGGCCTCGATGGCGTTGAGCTCCTGCTGTCCCAACACCAGTCCGACAACACCCGGCGCAAAGCCGCAGAAGCCCACGGTGGCGAACACCAGCGACAGCACGGCGCGCCCCGAGGGCTTCTCCGTCCGGCTCAAATCCTGGCAGGCGGGACACAGCCCGCGCGCCCCGAGCCCCTCGCGGCACAGGACACACGTGAAGGTGCCACACCGGGTGCAGGTGCCTTCCGCGAGCGTTTCAGGATGTCTGGGACAATGGGCGGCGGGTGCTGCTTCCATCCCAGACGAATACCATTCCCGCGCGGTGTCACGGAATCCCCCAGCCTGTGTCTTGGAAAGACGTGAAGGATTGGGAATTCCGGAGGGCTCGGCACGAGGAGACACGGCGCAGAAGCTCCCGGTCGCCTAGACTTGGGGCATGTGCCTGAACATCAAGCCCCTCTTCAACTTCGCGCCCCCCGCCACCGACGATGACGTCCGCGCGGCGGCGCTCCAGTTCGTCCGGAAGATCGCCGGCACGCGCAAGCCGTCCAAGCAGAACACCGACGCCTTCGACATCGCCGTCGAGGAGATCTACCAGAGCTCGAAGCGGATGCTCGAAGGGCTGGTGGCGACGACCCCACCCAAGGATCGGGCGAAGTTCGAGGCCCTCAAGAAGCTGCGCTTCAAGAGGGCCGAACCCCGCTGAGCCTCAGGGCACCTGGGTCTGGAACGCCGTCCAGCGCGTGTGCACCCACTGCCGCACGTACTCCACCTCCTCGGCGTGGGTCTTGAAGTCCTGGCGCAGGTGCCATTCCGGGAAGTTGGCGTACCCGACGGTGTCCGGCTTCGCGAAGTCCCGGTACTCGGCGGCCCAGCGCGCTTCATCGCGCTGTGCATTGACGCCCAGCTCGCGCTCATACCCGTCGATGAGCGCCTGCACGTTGGCCTCGCTCAGTTCGTTCTTCAGCGCCTGGCGGTAGCGCTCGCGCATGGGGCTGGCGATGGCGGGCTCCGCGAGCATCCGCTTGAAGAGGAAGTTGTCGTAGGCGTAGGTGGACCGGGTGGTGGCGCTGGTGCGCGAGGTGTCGTAGTTCTGCCCGAAGCTCGCATCCAGGTCCCACGGGATGAAGCGCCACGGGCCGCCCTTCTTCGGATCATACGCGTGGTAGGCATTCTTCGCCTGTGAGTCATTGCCCAGGATGAGCGTATTGAAGATCCACCAGTCCTCGTAGTCGCGCGCCTTCAGCTTCGCGCCGAAGTCCTGACGGAAGGCGTCCGCGCTGGAGTCCGCGACCCAGGCGACGAAGGCATCCATCGTATCGAACGCGTGGGCCTGTCCCTCCTCGGGCGTGCCTTCGTCCTTCTCGAAGCCCTCGTGGAGGTTCGCCTTCGCCCCACCGTCGCGCCGGGTGCGGGAGAAGTTGGCGTTGGCGTCCACGGCCTTGAAGAGGTCGGCGTCCTTGTCGATGCCGTTGCCCTCCATCAGGCGTTTGTCCGGGTGGTCCGCCGCCGTGTAGATGCCCCGGTACTTCTTGTTCGCGTACACCACCACGCTGAAGGTGCGGATGCGCACGGCCTCGGGAGACAGCTTGCTCCACAGGTCGAACGCCAGCCGCGAGCGCAGGTAGGAGTTGTCATTGAACGGGGAGATCAGCACCACCCGCTTGCGGTCCTTGAAGCCGTCGCCGAAGACCGGCTCCGAGAACAGGTCGTCCTCGTCGAACTTGAACGTCAGGCTGCGCTTGGGGAACACGCCGGAGGTGGCGCCGCGGTACTTCGCCTCCATCGTGAAGCGGTGGCCCCGGTACACCACCTGCGCGGGCCGGTAGCCGCCCGAGGTGAGGCCGATGTCGGGGTCGAAGAACAGGTGCACCACGGGCAGGCCGTACTCCTCCGTGTAGGCCTCGGGGTCGACGATGTCGACCTTGCCCGGCGCCGCGTCGTTGTTGGCCACGCCCACCTTCAGCGTGCCCGTCTCGCCGGTGGTGCGCTCCTCCAGCGTGAGCATCCACACCGCGCCCTGGCTCAGCGTCGGCGTCCAGCGCAGCGTCGCGGTGGCGTCATCGAAGGTCGCGCCCGGAGGCAGGTTCCGCACCCCGAAGCGCAGCGTGGGCCCCGAGTGGTCCGTCGCGCACCGCACGTGCGCGGTGAGCGCCTCCCCTTCCAGCACCCAGCGCGCATCGCCCGCCGTGGGCGCGCACACCTGCTGCGTCGGCCCCGCGTCCGGCGTCTGCGTCCCCGCGTCGGACGTGCCCGCATCGGAGGTGCCAGCGTCGGACGGGCCCGCATCCGCAGCGGGCCGGGTTCCCGCATCGGTCCCGGACCCGGTGCCCGCGTCCAATCCCGTGCCGGACGGATCATCGGGGCCGGTGTCCGGAGGCGGCACGGCGTCACCGCCGCCGCACGCCACCATGCCCAGGCAGGCCACGCCCAGAAGACCCCGCTTCAGCCATCGCGTCACTCGCACCGGGACAAGCCCCCCTTGGGTACGGTCCGGATCGGACCGTGGGGGGCAAGGGGTAGGCATCACCGCGGCGCGAGACACCTGCCCACGGGGGAGGTGTTCCACTCCGGACAGCCTGGACGTCAGTAGACCGCGGTCAGGCCGACGTGCAGGCTGGAGTACGTCTCCTCGGCGACTCCACCTTCCGACCACCCCGTGAGCGTGCCGGCGCCCGAGAACTGGTCGCGGAAGTGCGCCAGCCGGAACGCGACGTCGTAGCCGAACGGGCCCCAGACATCCCCCGACACGCCCAGCTCCGAGCTCCAACCGAAGCTGGACACCGACGTGCCGAAGTCGCTGATCTCCAGCGCGCGCCGCCCACCGTCCGCCTCGGGCGAACGCCCCGGCTTCGGCGACAGCAGCAGCCCCACGGACGCGTCCAGGCGCACCGAGCTGAACAGCGGCACCGACAGATCCAACGCCACCGACGGGAACACGCGGTGCGTGCCGGACAGCGGGTTGTCCACGGCCTCCTCCACGTCGAACGCGCGCGTCTGAAGCCCCGCGCGCGCGCCCACGTAGCCCTGCTGGGGCCGCGTGGTGCCGAAGCGGAAGTAGAAGCGGTACAGCGCCTGCGCCGTGAAGGCGGTGTCGGTGGCCGTCACCTCGCGCACCGGCGTCTGGCCCCCGTCTCCGGTGAGCGTCACGTCCGACGAGGAGAAGCCGCGCTGCGCGCCCAGTTGCAGGCCCAGCCCGCGCAACACCGACGAATCACTCCGCGCCAGGGGCAGCAACTCCAGCTCCAGCGCCAGCCCCAGGTACGGCTGCGACGAGGAGAAGTCGGACGTGTCCCCGACCTGCTCATCTTCCGGAAGCCGCTCGAACGCGCCGCAGCCGTCCACGCCCGGCCGCGCGCAGTAGCGCCGCCACGTCGCCGTCAGCGCCAGGTTCAGCCGCAGCCAGGTGGGAGCCCCCACCTCCGGCTCCACGGCCGAGCCCTTCCCGGCGTCCAGCTTCAGCGACAGCGACGCCGGAGTCCGCTGGGAGGCGGGTCGGAAGGAAGTCGGGTCCAGCGGTCCAGAGGCTGCCGCGGTCGGAGCCGCCAGGGCTCCGACGAGGGCCAGGGTCCACAGCAGCCCCGAAGGGACCCTCGCGCTTCCGGTGGTCGTCATGCCCGGTCAGGTTCACCCAGGCCGGATGCGAAGTCCAGACTCGGCGCTCAAGCGTTCATCGCGTGCCCCACGTTCGCGGACGTGGGCACATGGGAAGGCTCCAGGTTCAGGGAAGGCGAGGAATCCTCCTGCGCGACGGGGGTCGGCTGCGCCTCCTGCGTCCGACCCAGGAAGTCGCGCCGGTAGATGCGCACCATGGCCATGAAGATGGACGCGATGAGCGGGCCCACCAGCAGGCCCATCATCCCGAACACCGCCAGCCCACCGAACATCGACAGGAAGACGAGCAGCGGGTGCAGCGCCATGCGCGAGCCGCACAGGCGGGGCCGGATGACGTTGTCGATGCTGCCCACCAGGAAGGTGCCCCAGGCGAGCAGGAACACACCCTCGCTCACCCGGTTCGCCGCGATGAGGATGACGCCAATGGGGCCCCAGACGAGCGCCGTGCCGCCCACCGGCACCAGCGCCACCAGCACCATCGCCGCGCCCCACACCCCGGCGTGTGGCACCCCGGCGATGAGCAGGCCCAGGAAGCCCACCGCGCCCTGCACCAGCGCGGTGATGGTGTTGCCGTAGATGATGGCGTACGCGACGTCGGTGAACTCGTGCGAGAAGGCGTCGAAGTAGCGGCGCTCCAGCGGCAGCAGCTTCGCCACCTCGTTCACCAGACGACGGCCGTCCAGGAAGAAGTAGTACATGGCCACCGTCATCAGGAACATGTTGACGAGCAGCTCCGTGCCGGCGCCCACCACGTCCGCGAGCAGCCCCGCGCCGCCCGACACCACCGTCATGAGCAGGCGCTCCGTCTCCGAGCTCTCCGGGTCGAAGCGCACGTAGCGGCTCAGTCCCCGGGGCAGCGACGCGAGCAGGTGGTGGCGCAGGTCCACCTGATCCAACAGGTCCTGCGCCTGACCGACGAACTGGAGGACTTCCCGGGCCACCATCCAGCCCACCAGCGCCAGCGGGGCCAGGATGAGCAGGAACACCGCGAGGGTGGACAGACCGGCCACCAGGGACTTGCGGCCCCGGAGCCGTTGGCTCAAGGAGTCCTGGATGGGCATGAAGAGCACCACCAGGAAGCCGCCCAGCAACACCGGCATCATGAACGGCAGCAGGATGCGTGAAAACAAGATCAACGCGACGGCGAAGAGCCCCGCGAAGATGAAATTGGACCACCGCTTCGTATCGCCCGCCGTCACCGCCCCACCC
>NZ_RAVZ01000333.1 GCF_003611635.1 Corallococcus terminator
CACCGGCGCCGCCCCGGGGTGAGCCGTCGTTCATCATCTTCAGCAACCCGGCATCGAATCCGGGCGCCAACCGTCCGCGCAGCCCGCAAGAAGGCCCGGCCCCGGTGGCGGGCGCTTCGAGCGCACCGGGTGCGCCCGTGCCGGACTGGACGCTGCCCCAGGCGCGCTCCGCGCTGCGCGAGGCGACGCGGGACCGGGACCGGTTGGTGGACGTGGCGCTGCGCTTCGGCCGCCGCACGTTCGACTACGTGGCCGCCTTCGCGGTGGTGCGAGGCGCCGCGGGTGGTTGGGACGCTCGGGGTGAAGGCCTGGACGCGAGCGCCCTGTCGCAGGTGTCCATCCCGTTGGATGCGAGCAGCGTCTTCCGCACCGTGGCCGTCACGCGGGGCAGCTACGCGGGCCCGCTGCCTCCGGACGCGCTCACGCGGCACTACCTGGAGCTGTTCGGCCGGCAGGCGCCGCGCACCGTCTTCCTGTACCCGGTGGAGGTGAAGGGCCGGCTGGTGGCCATCCTCTACGGAGACTGCGGCCAGAAGCCGATGAGCCAGCGCCGGCTGAGCGACTACATCCTGTTCTGCCAGGACCTGCCGGCCGCCTTCCAGGAGCTCATCCTCTTCCGCAAGCAGCGCGTGTCCGAACTGCGCGCGCCGGAAGAGGACATCACCATCGACGTGGACGTGCCCGGCTTCCCGGCCGCGTCCCTGCCCGCGCCCGCGCCCGCCGTGGTCGCGGGCCTCGGCTGGAGCCCGTTCTTCGGTCGGGGTGGCGTGGGCAACCTGGGCCGCGCCGCCGCCATGCCGCCGCGCGTGCTGTCTCCCGAGGAACGGCCGCCCCCGGACTTCACGCCCCTGTTGCGCCGGCTCACCGGTCCGGACGCCGCGCAGCGCTCCAGCGCGATGGCGGAGCTTGCGCGCTCGCCCGAGGCCAGCGCCCGTGTGCTCGCGCAGCACTTCCCCGGGCCCACGGCCTGGAGCCGCCTGCCGGTGGTGGAGCTGCCGGAAGCGGACGAGCTGGGGCCCATCCCCGCCGCGCTGTCGCGCCTGGGCCGTCCCGCGGCCGTCGCGCTGGCGCCGCTGCTGGATTCGAACGACGCGGACGCGCGCTACCTGGCGCTGCTCACCGCGGGCAACCTGCCCTACGCGGAGCTGGTGGACGGGGTGCTGCGCGGCCTCTTCGACATGGAGCCGGACATCTCCAGCGCCGCGCGCGTGGCCGCCGCAGCGCTCAAGCACCTGCCGCGTCTGGATGCGTCCTTGCGCGACCTGCGCCAGGAGCTCACCAGCCGGGACGCGCTGCGCCGCTCGCTGGCGGCCCGGGCCCTGGGCACGCTGCACGACCGCGACGCCATCGAAGGCCTCATCAACCTCACCGGCAGCGACGACGCGATGTGCGCGCAGGCCGCCGCCGAAGCACTGCGAGAAGTCACGCGCGCCACGCTGGGCCTGCAACCGCGCCAGTGGACGTCCTGGTGGGCGGAGAACCGCAGCCGCCGCCGCGCGGACTGGCTGGTGGCCGCGCTGCGCCACCGTGAGCTGGACGTACGACTGGCCTCCATCGAGGAGCTGAGTCGGGCCCTGCACGACACGCTTGGCTTCTACGCGGACGCACCCGACGCGGAGCGAGAGGTCGCGGTGCGACGCTGGGAGGCTGCGGCGGTGGATCCTGCCAACGCCCGCCGGCTGGGCATGCTCTGAGGTTCCCACCCGGGAGCGCACGATGATGGGCGCGATGGGTATCCGCCTGCAGGCTCGCGCACGATGTCTCACGCTCCGCCTGCTTACGCGGGCTCAGGGCTTCGAGCCCGGGAGCGCACGATGACAGGCGCCATGTGGGTCAGCCTGTTGGCGTGCGCGGGGCAGCTCGCGCTCGCCGGCATCGCGCTGGCCCGCGTGGGCCGGAGTCCCCTCGCGCTGCCGCTGTCGCTGCTGTCCATCGCGCTGTCCACCTGGAACTTCTCCGCGTTCGGACAGGCGCGCTCGGGCGACACGGGCTGGCGGCTGGTGGGCTTCGCCGCGGCGCTGATGACGCTGCCGTGCGCGGTGCACTTCATCCTCGCGTTCGTGGGCCGCAGGCGCCGCTCCGCCTGGGCCATGTATGGCACCTATGGCGTGATGAGCGCGCTCGCGTTCACCATGCTCGTCGCCATCGGCGTGCCCTCGCTGGCACAGCGGATCAACACCGTCCCTTTCGGCATCGCGGTGAGCCTGCTCGTGCTGCCCATCCTCACCACGGGCTTCGTGCTGCTCGCGCGGCACCTGCGCCGTTCAGGACTGCCGGACGAACGGGCCCGCGCGGGGCTGGTGCTCCTGGGCCTCGCGCTGCTGGTCGCGATGCTGCTCACGGACCTGGCGGCGGACATGGGCCTGCCCGTGCTGAAGCTGGGCAACCTGGGCACGCTGCTGGGCTTGCCGGTGATGGCCACCGCGTCGCTGCGCTTCCAACTCTTCGGCCAGGACGCGAGGGCCACGAGCGCGGCGGTGCACGCCGTCGTCCTCGCGCTGGTGGGCGTCCTCGCGTACCTCGCGCTCTTCCGAGTGTTCGCCGCGGAGTCCGGCGCGCTCGTCGTGGGCACCACCGCCATCACCTTCTCGCTGCTCGCGGCGGCCCGGCGCGTCGTCACCGGCTTCGTCACCCGGCGCGAACGGATGGAACAACTGGCCACGCTGGGGCGCTTCTCCGCGCAGATGTCCCACGACCTGCGCAACCCCATCGCCGCGCTCAAGGGCGCCGCGCAGTACCTCAAGGAAGAGCACGCGCGGGGCCACTCGTGGGAAGCGCACGGCGAGTTCCTGGACCTGCTGCTGGAGCAGGTGGAGCGCCTGGACCGGGTGGCGGGCACCTACCAGCGCCTGGCGCGCGTGGAGCCGCTGCGCCGACCGCTGGACCTGAACCGGCTGGTGGACGGTGTGCTGTCGCTCCAGGCCTTCGCGAATCCCGGCGACGTGGTGCTGACAAAGGTGCTCGCGCCGGGCCAGCCCGCCTGCGAAGGCGACGAGGACCTGCTCGCCAACGCGCTGGAGAACCTGGTGCGCAATGCCTTCGAAGCGATGCCCACGGGAGGCACCCTCACCGTGCGCACCTTCGAGGACGCCAGCGCGGTGGTGGTGAGCGTGGAGGACACCGGCAGTGGCATGGACGCCCGCACGCGCGAGCGCGCCTTCGACGACTTCTTCACCACGAAGGCGACGGGCAGCGGCCTGGGGCTCGCCTTCGTGCGGCGCGTGGCGGAAGCCCACGGCGGCACGGCGTCCCTGACGAGCGGCGAAGGCCGTGGCACCATCCTGCGCCTGCGCCTGCCCAAGTCCCCCGCCCTGCCGTCCCAACAGTCCAAGGGAGAAGCCGCGTGAGCGAGCCACTGAAGGGCCATGTGTTGCTGGTGGACGACGACCCGGCCCTGCTCAAGGTGCTGGGCGCGCTCCTCACCCAGGCGGGCCTCACCCCGCACCCCGCGTCCAACGCGCGCGACGCCCTGGCCCTGCTCGCGCGCAGGCCCATCGACGTGGTGTTGAGCGACGTGCGCATGCCGGGCATGAGCGGCCTGGAGTTGCTCGCGGAGGTGGGACGCGGCTGGCCGGACGTGCCCGTGCTCCTGATGACCGCGCACGGCACGGTGCCCCTGGCGGTGGAGGCGATGAAGGCGGGCGCGGCGGACTTCGTGCTCAAGCCCTTCGACCGGGAGGAGCTCCTCTTCTCGCTCCACAAGGCACTGCTGCGCGCACAGAAGGAGCCAGAGCCGACGCGCGGACCCGGCAAGGCACCCGACGGACTCTTCGTGGGCGCGAGCCGAGCCCTGGCGGACGTGCAGTCCCTGCTGGCCCGCGCCGCGGTGGGCACGGCCACGGTGCTCCTGCGCGGCGAATCCGGCACGGGCAAGGAGCTGGCCGCGCGAGCGGTGCACGACGGCAGCCCCCGGCGCGCGGGACCCTTCGTGAAGCTGCACTGCGCGGCGCTGCCGGACACGCTGCTGGAGAGCGAGCTGTTCGGCTACGAGAAGGGCGCCTTCACCGGCGCGGCGACGCGCAAGCCCGGCCGCGTGGAGCTGGCGCACGGCGGCACGCTGTTCCTCGACGAGATTGGCGACGTGTCCCAGGCCGTGCAGGTGAAGCTGCTGCGCGTCATCCAGGAGCGCGAGTTCGAACGGCTGGGCGGCACGCAGACCGTGAAGGTGGATGTCCGCTTCGTCGCGGCCACGCACCAGCCGCTCGAGGATCTGGTGCGCCGGGGCACCTTCCGCGAGGACCTCTTCTACCGCCTCAACGTGGTGCCCCTCTGGCTGCCTTCCTTGCGCGAGCGCCCCGAGGACATCGAACCGCTGGCCCGCCACTTCCTGGACGTGCACGCGAAGGCGAACGGCCGGCCTCCGTTCACGCTGAGCGCGGATGGACTCGCGGTGCTCCAATCCCAGCCATGGCCCGGCAACGTGCGCCAGTTGCAGAACTTCATGGAGCGGCTGGTGGTGCTCTCCGACGGGCCCCACCTCACGGGCACGGACGTCGCGCGCGAGCTGTCCCGCCAGCCCGGCCTCGCGCCGCCGCTCGCGGCCGCGCCCCTGCCCTCCTCCGACACCGGCACGCTGGAGTCCCGGCGCAAGGACGTGGAGAAGGACGCGCTGGTGGATGCGCTGAAGCGCACGGGCGACAACCGCACGCTGGCGGCACGGCTGCTCGGCATCAGCCGGCGCACGCTCTACAACAAGCTGGAAGAGCACGCCCTGCTCTGATGCCTGCCCACCGGCTCCTCGTCCGCCCATGACACGCGATTCCATCACCGCGGTTCTTCACGGCGAGGGAGCCTGAGCGGTCATGGATTCGTGACCTGCCAACAAGGGCACACAGGGAAGCAACCGGTGCACCCCGCATGTCCGGGAAATACCCACGGGCCGGGCCCTGGCACTATGCTGCCGCCCCGCTCGCCCCCGACGAGACCTGAATCGAACCCTCTCCAGCCGCACACCGGCTGAACGACAGAAGGAGCAACATCCCATGTCCCAGACACTCGCAAGCCGTGTGAGCTGCCCTGTCTTCAATTCGCAGGATGCCGGCTACGCGCCGGAGGTCGCCGGCTTCAACGTCACCATCGTCCACACGCCGGAGTACGTGGTCGCCGCGCAGTCCGCTTCGGACGTCGCGGAGGCGGTGCGCTTCGCCCACGAGAACAAGCTGCGCGTGACGGTGCAGGGCGCGGGTCACGGGTCCTATGTGCCCGTCACCTCTGGCGTCTTCATCTCCACGCGGCGGATGAACCAGGTGAGCATCGACGTCGCGTCGCGCACGGCGACCGTCGGCGCGGGCGCGCGCTGGGACGTCGTGGTGGAGGAGGCCGCGAAGCACGGGCTTTCGCCCATCGCGGGTTCGTCCACGAACGTCGGCGTGGTGGGCTACGTGCTGGGCGGCGGCATTGGCCCGCTCGTGCGCAGCCACGGCATCAGCTCCGACTACGTCAGCGGGTTCACGGTCATCACGGGTGAAGGCGAGCGCGTGGAGGCGAGCGCGGAGCACAACCCCGACCTGTTCTGGGCGCTGCGCGGTGGCAAGGGCGGCTTCGGCATCGTCACCGAGGTGCGGCTGCGCCTCGTGGACCTGGCCATGCTCTACGGCGGCGCGCTCTTCTTCGCCGAGGAGCACATCGACGCGGGGCTGCGCGCCTGGGTCAAGTGGACCGAGGGCGCCGACGCGCGCGTCTCCACGAGCGCCGCCGTCATGCGCTTCCCGCCGTTCGACTTCATCCCGCCTCCGCTCCGGGGCCGCACGCTGCTCACCGTGCGCTTCGCGTTCCCGGGCAGCAGCGAAGAGGGTGCCCGGCTCGCGGCGCCCCTGCGCGCGGCGGCTCCCGTGTACATGGACATGCTGGGGGACCTGCCCGCCTCGCAGATCGCCCGCATCCACAGCGACCCCACGGACCCCATGCCCACCTGGACCGCCGGCGTGATGCTGACGCACGTGGATCAGGACTTCGCGTCCGCGCTGCTGCGCCACGTCGGCGCGGGCGTGCAGTCGCCGTTCCTGATGGTGGAGGTGCGCCACCTGGGGGCCGCGGCCTCGCGCGACGTCGCGGGCGGTTCGGCCGTCGGCGGTCGCGGCGCCAACTTCGTGGTGGGCGTCGTGGGAGCGATTCCGCCGCTGTTCCAGACGGCGATGCCCGCCGCCGAGGAAGCGATGCGCGCGGACCTGAAGTCCTGGCTGTCGCCGGAGATGACCATCAACTTCATGGGCAAGCCCCGTTCGGCCGAACACTACGAGAGCTGCTGGTCCGCGGACACGCGCACGAAGCTCGCGGAGGTCCGTCGCAAGTTCGACCCGCACGGCCTCTTCGCGAACACGAAGTAGCGCTCAGGGAGCCACCGTCGCCAGCGCTTCCAGTTCCTCCAGGAACGCGGCGACGAGGGCCCCCGGGTCCGGCACCCGCGACGCATCCGACGCCACGCCCAGGGTCACCTGTCCGGCGTAGCTGAAGAGACTCACCCCCAGGCCCACGTGGCCGGCCTGGGGCACCCAGAACGTGAGCCCGTCGAGTCGCGCGCCCGCCAGGGACACCGGCTGGCGCGGTCCGGGCACGTTGGTGGCGACGAGGGACGCCTTGGTCCCCATCACATCCACGACGACGCGCTCCAGCGCGGCCGGCGTGCGCCCCAGCAGCTCCAGCGCGCCCGACGTCACCACGGCTTCGGGCGAGCGCTTGAGGGCCTCCATCCGCTTCGACACCTCGCGAAGCCGGCGGCGAGGGTCTTCCAGGTGCACGGGCAGCCGCAGGAACACCACGCCGAAGCGATTGCCCAGCTCCCTCGGCACGGGTTCATCCAGGGGCCGCAGGTTCACCGGCACCAGCGCGTGCATGTCCTCCAACGGAGCTTCCCGCGACGCGAGGTAGCGCCGCAGCGCGCCCGTCACCGCCGTGAGCAACACGTCGTTCACGGTGCCACCGAGCGTCTGCCCCACGGCCTTCACGCGCGCCAGGGCCACCGGCTCCGACCACGCGGCGAGCTTCCGTGCGCCCAGGGGTCCACGCAGGGGAGAGCGCGGATCGGGAGGCATCACGAGCAGCTTCCCCAGCGCCGCCGCGCCCCGCGCACCCTCGAGCACGAGGTCGCCCGCGAGGATGGGCTCCTGCACCAGCTCCACGCCCTTGCGGAACGCGGCCCGCGCGCCACGGGCCAGTCGCATCCACCCCGGGGCCGACAAGCGTTCCTCGCGTGACCCATGAAGCGAACCGTCGGAGTCCGGCTCCACCGGAGTGCCCGCGTCGTCACGCGTCGGCGCCGCGCGTCCCTCCACGGTGGGCACAGCCTCCTCACGAACCGCATCCCCAGTCCCCGTGCCCTCCCGCACCGGATCCGTGAGCGTCAGCAGCACCCGCGCGAGCGCGATGCCGTCCGCCATGCAGTGGTGCAGCCGCGCCAGCAGCACGTCCCCGCGCGCCGCGCCCTTCACCAGGTGCAGGTGCCACAGCGGTCGGGAGCGCTCCAGCGGCACGCCCAGCCAGTCGCCGACCACCGCCTCCAGCGCAGCGCGTCCTCCCGTCGCCGGCACGCGCAGCGTGGACAGGTGCGCGTCCAGGTCGAAGTCCGTCGCGTCCTCCCAGTGCGGAGAACCCAGCGCTCCCGGCACCACGCGCTGACGGAAGCGCGGATAGCGCTCCACCAGGCGTTCGCGGACCACCGTGCGCAGCCGCTCGCGGTCCATGGGACCGTCGAACCACAGCACCGCGGTGATCATCATCAGGTTCGCGGGCTCCTCCATCTGGAGCCACGCCGCGTCCATGCTCCCCATCCGCTCGCGGCCTGCCATGGCGTCCTTCTCTCCCGCCCGCGCCCGCCGGAGCAAGAGCCAACGCCCGACACCGTCACGGCTTGGGCTGCGGCTCCGGGGCCTGGGGCTTCTCACGCTCGAACTGGAAGGTCTGCCGCGTGGCGCCCGGCACCGTCAGGATGAGCGAGTCCTTCTCCTCGATGGCGTACGTGTAGTCCCCGCCCTTGAACTTCCCCTTCGACAGCGGCACCACGCGCTCCTTGCCGCACACCGGGCCCAGCGCCTGTCCGTCCTGCGTGCGCAGCGCGAGCTTGTCCTTGCCCGACAGCTCCACCTTGCCCCACGCCCTTACCTCCAGCGTGCTGCCCCGGCCGAGCGTCGCGTCATCCAGCTTGGTGCGCAGCACGAAGCACCCCGTCGGCGTCAGCCGCAGCGACCGCGCGTAGTCCGAACGCGGCTGCACCTCGATGCGGTCCGCGTTCCCCTGTTCGACATCCGGGAGGCTCGCCGCGGACAGCACCCACGTGCCCACCAACTCCGCCGGCACGGCCGTGCCCTGGAGCGCCTTCGGCCCCTCGCACGGATCCTCCACCGGCTTCTCGGGGCTCTTCGGCGCGGGTTCGAAGGCCCGCTCACACGTCAGTCCGCACGACTTCGCCGCGCACTGCGTGTCGTCCGGCGCGCAGGCCGCCTTGCTGGTGCAGGACTTCAGCCGCTTGAGCGAATCCTCACAGCCCTCCCGCATGCACTTGTCGACGCACTCCGCGTCGATGCACTCCGACACGCAGACCCAGTTGGTGCGACCACACACCCCCGCCACCGTGCGAGGAGCCTGGGCCGCCGCGGGCAGCGCGGCACTGAAGACGAGAAGCAGGACGAGGAGGCGGGACGGTCGCATGCGTACTGCAAGCTAGGCAGTCCCACCCCGGACGACACCCGGAGGCAGGACGCCTGTCCACCGGCCATCACTCCAACGCCCCGCACTGCCGTCAGTTGAACTGCCACCGCCAGGTGCGTGGATCGGACGGGTTGGGCAGCGCCAGCTCGAAGTCCAGCGTCTCGTAGCGGTTGAACTCACGCGGTTCCACGCGCAGCAGCGTCATCGCCGTGGCGTTGCGCTCGCGCATCGGGGACACGGAGAAGTCCAGCTCGGAGTCGAAGGCCACCTTGTAGAACAGGCAGAAGCCATCCACCCGGCCGTCCTCCTCCACCGGCCGACGGATGTGCACGCGCGAGGGCAGGCCCGCCTCGCGCATCGTCTCCAGGTCGAAGCTGAACGCGGCCTCCGGCTCACACAGGAGGTGGTCCACCTCATACGGGCGCACCAGCCGCGTGAAGTACGACGGGCTCATCGCCTCGCGCAGCGACTGGAGGCAGCGGAAGTCCACGTGGGGCAGTTGCTGCGTCCAGATGAAGGGCATGCACGCCTCGTCGCGAAGCTGCACCGGCTCCACGAAGACCTCGAAGCGGTTGGGGAGGATGCGGCCCCCGGGCTTGAGCAGGCGTGAGCGCAAATCCAACATCCGGGGCACCAGCCCCGCGTCGAACAGCGCATCTCCCAGCAGGTCATGCAGCAGCACGTCCACCTTCTCCTGGGGTTTGAAGTGCCAGGTGGACTCCCGCACGAAGTCGATGTGCTCCAGCCCGTTGCGGCGCGCCACCCACTGCGCGGTGTCCAGCAGGCGCGAATCGTCCACCGCGTACTGCCGGCGCGGGCGCTGGTGCGCGGCCAGGAAGGTGCGCAGGCCCGTGCCGGCCTTCACGTCCACCACCACGTGGTTCGGGCGCACATAGCGCTCCACCGCGCGGCGCCAGGCCTCCACCCGCTGCGAATCCGCCAGCACCGAGTCCTGCGGCGTCGGGCTCGACAGCGTGAGGCTGTCCGGCGCGTGCCGACGTTGGAGGTGGGAGACGATCGGCAGGTGGCTGATACGCGAGCGCAGGTCCATCAACGCCTGACGAGGCAGGTCGAGCAGGTTCAGCATGGCAATCCCCCCGGAAGGCCTGTGACGGTTCCAGGGACATGGGCGCGACGACCCTGTCCCTGAAGACCGGGACTCCGCACCATGCTGGAGTTCGCCCACCCGGCCCATCGGCCCTCGGGGCAGGCCTCTGTCCCACCCTAAACAACCGGCCTTCCCCTAATGGCAGTGTGCCCCAGCGATCCAGGAAATGCCGGTCCCGACAAGAGTAGGGGATGACCCTGGAACAACCGGACAGCCCCCGCCCAACCCCTCGGAATCCAAGCCCCCGAGAGGCTTTTTCCCAGCGGATGGTGTGTCCACGACTGGCGCTTCCCTCACCCCTCCAGGGCCATCAACAAATCGGGGCTCAAGCGTTTTCCTTGTTGAGTCCCCCAGCCCGCGAGAACGGATCGCGGAACGGAGGCCCGATGTCGGTCATGCCAGTAGACGGACCCCGTAGTGGAGAGGGGGCACTGATGATCCGAGCCATTGAGTCGCAGCGGGCGCAGGACTTGCGGTCGAACCCGGTCGAGGGGGAATGGGAGACTGAAGGGGACTCGGCCCGTGAGCGGTGGGAGGCGCAGCCCTGGCGGCGACAGCTCCAGGACCCGCGCGACCACGAGCACCGGGTGGCGCGGCCGGCGCTGGTGGAGTCCCTGCTGGCGGAGGGCTTCGCGGTGGAAGCGGACGTGGCGCGCTTCGCGGGGATGCTGGAGGACCGGGGTGCGCTGAGCATCGGGCAGGTGGTGCGCTTCGCGGACGGCCTGCGGGTCCGGATGGCGCAGGCGACCACGGACGACGAGGTGTTGCAGCTTGCCTACCTGCGCCGCAACGCGGAGGAGCTTGCGGAGCGGATGATTGACTGGGCCAACGCGGGGCGCCTCTAGAGCATCCAGGCGTTGGCGGTGGGCGTCCGGGGCGGGAGTGCCTTGACA
>NZ_RAVZ01000334.1 GCF_003611635.1 Corallococcus terminator
CGCGACGTTGCGCGCGTTCGACGCGAGCGCTCGGCGGTTGGGATTGGAGGGGGTGGACCTGTATCTCATCCACTGGCCGCTGCCGGCGAAGCAGCTCTACGTGGACACATGGCGCGCGTTCATCCGGTTGCGGGACGAGGGGCGGGTGCGCTCCATTGGCGTGTCGAACTTCCAGCCGCATCACCTCCAGAAGCTGGTGGACGAGACGGGCGTGGTGCCTTCGGTCAACCAGGTGGAACTGCACCCCGACCTGGCGCAGCCGGAGCTGGTCGAGGATGCGGCGAAGCGCGGCATCGTGCTGGAGGCCTGGAGTCCGCTGGGGCGGGGCGGGGACGTGCTGAAGAATGACGCCATTGTCCGCGTGGCGAAGAAGCACGGCCGGAGCCCGGCGCAGATCATCCTTCGCTGGCACGTGGAGCGGGATGTCATCGCCATCCCGAAGTCGAAGGATCCGGAGCGCATGCGCCAGAACCTGGACATCTTCGACTTCAAGCTGGACGCGGAGGACCTGGCCGCGTTCCAGAAGCTCGACCGGGGGCACCGCATGGGTGGGGATCCGGACGTCTACGTGGAGGAGTGAAGGCGCTTCGCGCTCATTGCTCGAACGGTGACTGTGGGCGCGGCGGGTTGGTGCGGGGGTTCGCCGCGCGGCGTGGGCGCTTGCGCCGCTGGATGGCGTAGGGCCGGTAGAAGGTCTCCCACATCGCGGCCCGGCGTCCTCGCGGGCGCGTGCGCAGCTCTCCCAGCGGCGCCCGGATGAAGAAGGACGCGATGAAGAGGTAGCCCGCCACCAGGGTGATGAGCACCAGGATGCCCATCACCACCGGGCCGGGAATCCAGGCCACATGCGCCCGCTCCGTGAAGTCGTCGAAGTCGCGAGGCGGCCGCGGGTGGCTGTAGACCTTGAAGAACCACGTCACCATCAGGACGATGAGGATGGGCCCATACGCGCGGTTGAGCCGCGTGGCGATGGCCGACCCCAGCGACAGTTGGATCTGCGGCCGAGACATCTCCACCGCCAGCTCCCGCAGGGCGTCCGGATCCACCGGCTCGCGCCGCAGCATCGGCGCCCACCAGCCGTCCTCCAAGAGACGCACCCGGCGGTTCCACAGGTCGTAGTACCGGTAGCGGCGCGCCTCGATGAGCAGGAAGGACACCACCATCCAGATGCCCACCAGGAACGTCACGTGCGAACTCTCCGGCGTCGCGAAGCCGAAGGAGATGACCGCCGCCGTCGTGGTGAGCGCCCAGTTCGTCGTCGTGTCCAGCCGCGTGCGCCACGTGTCCGAACGGCTCAGCTCTCCGCGGAAGAGCTGCGCCATGGCCTGCTGGGAGACCAGGGGTTGCTCGAGATCATTCTGCCTGCGCTCTTTGACGCTCATCCGTGCCTGGGAAGGTGGGGACGACCGCCTCCCCTGACCAGGGGAGGCAGCCCGTCTGCCGCTCGCGCCCCGTGACGGGCCCGGGGCTGTGCGAAGGAGGACACTCGTGCTCGGCGCCACCAGGGGGGCCGGGTGGCTGGGCGCCCGGAGCGTGCGCATCGTCCGCCCTTGAGCGTGCCTTCCGATACCGCCATCACCGCCCTGTCCGGCCTGCTCTCCGACGAGGGCGAGCGCATCACCCGCCTGTGGGCGAAGCGTCTGCGCGCGGAGACGTACGAGGTGGAGGTCCCCGGCCGCGACCTGCGCGCCCCCCTGCACCACCTGTTGGACGAGCTTGCCCGCCTGCTCCGCGACCGGGGCGAGGACGCCATCCGCCTGTGGCCGGAGGTGGTGCGCTCGCACGGGGCCTTCCGCTACGACCAGAACTTCGAACCCGAGGACCTGACGCGCGAGTTCAAGTCGCTCCAGGAGGTGCTGCTCTACGTCTACGCACGCCGCAACGGGGGCGTCATCGACGCGGACGTGGCGGAACTGGTGTCAGAGCTGGTCTGGGAGGCGGATGCGTCCGCGCAGGCCTCCTACGCGCGCGTGCTCAAGACGGAGGAGGTCCGCTTCCGCGAGGCCGCGGTGATGGAGTCGGTGCTCAACCACGTGGAGGTGGGCATCCTGCTGGCGGAGACGGACGGCATGGTGTCCTTCGCCTCGCCGCCGGTGAGCCGCTTGATGGGCGTGCCCATGCGCGCGGTGGTGGGCGCGCGGGCGACCAGCTCCCTGTCGCCCGTGCTGACACAGGTCAACGCCCGGCATCCGACGGGAGAGCCCTTCCGCGTGCAGGACATGCCCTTCCTGCGTGCGCTTCGGGAGAAGGGGCCGGTGCGCGGCGTGATGATGGTGGTGGAGCGCCCCGGGGGCAGCGACGCCACGCTGGAGATGAGCGCCACGCCGGTCTGGGAGGAGGACAAGGTCCTGGCCGGCGTCATCCAGACGTTCAGCGACCGGACCGAAGCGGCGGTGAAGACCAAGGCGCTGGAGAGCGCGCACGACGAGGTGCGCAGGCTTCAGGGGCAGTTGCTGCGCCGCACGCGGCAGCAGGCACTGGGGCAGTTGGCGAGCGGCGCCGCGCACGCGCTCAACAACTTCCTCAATGTGTTGCGATTGCGCATCACGCTGCTGCAACGCGAATACAAGCCGGAGCACGTGGAGGCGCTGGACAAGACGGTGCGCCAGATTGGCGAGCTGGTGGCGCGGCTGCAGGAGTTCAGCGTGCAGCGCACCGAGGAGCGCCTGGCCGAGGTGCCGGTGGACCAGACGGTGCGCGAGGCGCTAGAGCTGGCGCGAGGCGAGCTGGAGCAGCGCGAGCACCCCGTGCACACGGAGCTGGACCTGGGCTTCCCGTGGGGCGTGAAGGCGGATGCGGGCTTCTTCCGCGAGCTCATCGTGAACCTGCTGCTGTCGGCGAGGGACCGCATGGAGGGCGGTGGAACGCTCCAGGTCCGTACCCGGCCGGAAGGGGAGGGATGGTTGGCGTTGCGCATCGAGGACGGGGGACCGCCCTATGCGGTGGAGGAGCTGGCGAGGCTGTTTGATCCGCTGCGCCGCGACCCGGGTGCGCCGCAGTTCTCGCTGTTCCTGGCGGTGGCGCGCACGCAGGTGCAGCGCTGGGGCGGGGAGCTGACGGTGGAGAACCGGCCGGACGGTTCCGGCGCGAGCTTCATCGTGCGGCTGCCGCGCTTCCGTGACACCGCGCAGGACGTGGAGGTTTCGCTTCCGCCATCCGCCATGGCTCCAGGAGGTGTGCCGCACCTGAAGCGGCCCGCGCGCCGCGTGCTGGTGGTGGACGATGACCTGGACAACGCGCGGATGATGGCCGAGGTGCTGGGCGAGGAGGGCTACGACGTGCAGGTGGCGCACAGCCCGGAGGTGGCCTTGCGCATCTGGGAGAAGCACGCCTTCGATGCCGCGCTCCTGGACGCGGTGATGCCGGAGATGACCGGCTGGGAGCTGGCGCGGGAGCTGCGGCAGCGCTCGCCCCAGACGCTGTTGGCCATCGTCACCGGCGCCGACGTGCGCGGGCAGAACCGCGCGAGCCTGGCGTTGGTGGACGCGGTGTTCCGCAAGCCCATCGACGTGGGGGCCCTGGACGAATTCCTCACGCAGCGCCGGAGCGAGGAGGAACCCACCGAAGGGCTGGGCGCTCCCGACCCGGGCCACTAGAGTCCCGGCGCGTGATGCCCCTGGCGGAACTGGAGCGCCTGCGCCGCAAGGTGGAGGCGGGAGACGTGCTCAGCGACGCGGAGCTGGACGCGCTGCGCGCCGAGGCCGCGCAACGCCCCGGCGCCACGCTGCGCCTCACCGTGGCGCATGCGCTGGTCAACGCGGACGCCGAGCGCGAAGCCCTGCCGCTGATGCAGGCCCTGCGGCGCGACTTCCCGGAGGACCTCCAGGTGCGCCTGGGCCTCGCGCGCGCCCTGCTGGGCCTGGAGCGGCACCGCGACGCGGAGGTGGAGCTGCGGGATGCGCTGGTGCTGAGCCCCGGTGACCCGGAGGCCTTGAAGGTGCTCGCCGTGCTCGCGCTGCGACAGGGCGAGGCCGCGCGTGCCCGGGCCTACGTGGCGGAGGCCGTGGCGCGCGACCCCTTCGACGCGGAAGCGAAGCTGTTGCGCGCGGAGCTGGAGTCCGCGGACCTGCCACCCGTTCCCCAGCCCGAGGCGCAGGTGCTGCGTCCGGAGTTCACCGCCGCGCTCAGTGCCGCGTTGGGGCGCGCGGGCGTGGGCTTCCGCCGCCAGGGCCGGGACCTGCTGGTGAAGCTGGCGTCGGGCGGTGTGGGCCGCGTGGACGTGGGCTCGCTGTATGCCGCGTACCATGCGGACCCGGGAGCCCAGGGGCTCACCGCGCACGTGGAGGCGCTGGTGGCGCGGCTGGGCGGTCTGTCCTCCGGCGTGGGCCCGTCCGGCGTGGCATTGGACACGCTGCGGCCGGTGCTGCGGCCGGCGGGGTTCGTGGCGGGGACGCAGGGCTCGTTGTTCCGGCCGGGCCCGGAGGGGCTGGAAATCTATTACGTGCTGGAGGACGCGGAGTTCGTGCGCTACCTGCCCGCCAGCGCACTCGGGAGTCCAGGGCTCACGCTCGAGGCCGTGGACGCGGCGGCGTGGCGCAACCTGGATGCGCATCCCGCGGACGTGCGCCCGGTCGTCATCGACCGGGGCGAGGTGCGGCTGGCGGAGGCGTTCTCCGGCCTGTGGGCCGTGACGGGCGGCGACGGACTCGATGGGGCGCGACTGCTCACGAAGGCCCAGCGTCGGTGGATCGATGCCGCCACGGGCGGAGGACGCCTTCGGGTGAACCTGGGCCAGCGTGAAGTGGCGCTCCTGTGCCGGGACTCGGACGCGGCTTCGGTGCGAGCCCTCACCGAGCTGGGACATGCGTCCGACGGAGTCCCGGGGCTGTATCTGCTGGAAGGCGACTCGCTGCGGTTGGCGTGAGGCCTGACTGTCCTCGCCTCAGCCCGCGGTTCCCAAAGGCAGCCGCTCCACGAAGTGCACCTCGCGGAAGCCCAGCGTGAGCAGCAACCCTCTCAGCGAACGCTCCGCGGACTGTCGCGCCTTGTCCTTCAGGCGCGCGTCCTGACGCACCTCGCGCTCGAAGGCGAGCCGGGCCTTCTCCAGGAGCTGCGCCGTCTGCGCGCTGTCCAGGTTGGAGTCGATGACTTCCGTCTCCCCTGGCCGCAGCGCCACCGTCACCACCATCGGTGGCAGGAGCACGTCCACCCGTGTGCCCGTGGCGCGCAGGTGGCTGGCGTCGAAGCGCTGGAAGTCGAAGCCCAGGTGCGCGTCCGCGAAGACGATGGCGCGACCGTGCGGGTTCTTCAGCGTGTAGCTGGCCCAGAGCAGCACGTCCTTCCACAGCGCATCGGTGGACTCCGGCTCCGGCGTGAAGGTGACCTTCTTGTAGAGGGCCACCTCCAGCGTCTCCAGCCGCGCCACCTCCCGCATCTGCTCCACCACCACGGCTGAATCCGGCTGTCGGAAGGCCGCGGGACGCAGGAACACCCATGCGACCAGCGCGCCCACGGCGGCGGCGGCGAGGACGGAGAGGACTCGCGAGAGGTTCGCCATGGCCCGGCATTCTACCCGCTTCCTTCCAGGGGGCGTCCTGGGGCAGCGTGTCGGCCGGACTCCGGGCGGCCGCCTGGAGGACTCAGGCCTGGGAGGCCGGGTGGAGCTGACGGACGCGGAAGTGGAAGCGCTGGGCTCGCACGGCTACTTCCTCCGGGACGCCTTCCTCGGTGAGCCCCGGGCCCTCGCGGTGCGCGCCGCGGTCCTGGCCCGTGTGTCCGCGGGAGCGCTCCGGCCCGCGGGCATCCGGCGTGGCACGGACCACTCGGTCGACACCTCCGTGCGCGGTGACCACATCGAATGGGTGCTGCCTGGCGCGGACGCCGAACTGGAGGCGCTGTGGAACCACTTCCACGCGCTCGGCGAAGCGGTGTCCTCCAGCGCGTACCTGGGACTGGGCCGCTTCGACGTGCAGCTTGCCTGCTACCCAGGAGGCGGCGCGCACTACGCCCGCCACCGGGACGCGTTCCCGGGCCAGTCCAACCGGCGCCTCACCGCCATCTGGTACGCCAACGCCGGCTGGACGCCGACGGACGGCGGCCTCCTGCGCCTCTACCCGGAGGACACCGGCGCCCCGCTGGACGTGGCGCCGATGTTGGATCGGCTGGTGGTGTTCCTGAGCGAGCGGCTGGAGCACGAGGTGTTGCCCTCGCACGTCCAGCGCCTGGCCCTCACCGCCTGGTTCTACGGCCGGGGGCCATAGCCCGCGTCGAACGAAGGACCTGGACCCGCGTCGTACGAAGGGCCCGGACCCGCATCCACCGGCCCGCCGTCCGTCCGGGGACGGCCTTCCAGCACTCCGATGATGTAGATGCTCCCAGTGCCGGAGCCCGGGCAGTTCTCCGGGATGCGTTGCAGGGTGAGCTGCACCGGCGACATCGGTCCGTCGTAGACGTTCACGAACGCGGTGCCGGAGTACACAGCCCTCCCCGCTGCGTTGAAGGCCGCCACGCCCACCCGCCGCTGGAGCCCGGCGGGGACGTTGCTCACCCCGCCCTCGATGTAGCCGTTCCCGACGTATAGGTTCACCGGGCCAATGGGGGAGAAGTCGTCGCCCCACACGTGCGCCTGCGCGGACACGACGCCGCATTCATCCCCGGCCAGGGAGATGCGCATCTCCACGGACTCCGCCCCTTCCCGAGGCTCGTCAACGGCACCCTCGGGCTCGCAAGCGGCACCCAACAGCGCACAACTCATTCCCAACGCAATTCCCCAGCCGGCTCGCTTCACGTTCCCTCCCTGGTGGCGCATGGTCCGCGCCTTTTTCAGACACGCTCCCTCGCCAGGTTGGGACACGACTTTCTTTCGGGACGCACCGGCGGCCCCTCATGACAATCCCTTCCGGGATGAACGACCCTGCCTGCCTGCCCCCCGGTCAGACTTTATTTTCAGGCCCCATCTCAGAGGGGACAGCCGCGTCCGGAGCGCCCGCAGTGCCTGTCCCCTGAGGAGATCGTGCCTACGTTGCCCAACAGTCATCTTGGTACGAGGGGATCAGACCATGTTCCAGAACAAGACGAAGCGGCATTGGGTGATGGGGTTGGCCATGGGGGCGTCGATGGTGTTCCTCGCCGGCTGCGGCAGTTCAAAGGCCGCCCGCGTGGACGACGCGATGATGGCGCGTGTCCCCGAGGATCAATTGAGCGAAGTGCGTGACGCGCAGCTCGCCCGCACCAAGGCCGCCGACAACGTGACGCGCGCCGAAGTGGCCGTGAATGACGCCGAGCGCGCCGCCGAGGTCGCCCGTCGCAACGGGGACGCCGCGAAGAGCCGCGTGTCCGCGGAGAAGGCCGGCGTGAGCGCCGCGGCGGCGACGGGCCAGTCCACCCCCATCGCGCAGGCCAGGTCCAAGCTCCAGGGCGCCGAGGCGGGACTCGCCACGGCCGAGGCCCAGGTCACGTGGCATGACCGGCAGATTGAAACGCGCAAGGCGGAGAAGGACCTGCGCGACGCCGAGCTGAATGTGGCGGACGCTCAACTGAACCTGGCCCAGTTCCAGGCCCTGCAGCGCACCGGCGATGTCCGCGCCAAGGACATGTCCGAGGCGAACTTCATGTCCGCCGTGGCGGAGTCCAAGCGCGACGTGGAGAACTCGCGCCGCCGCGTGGACGAGCAGAAGCGCGTGGAGCAGGACGCCCGCGCACAGTGGGAGCGGCTGCGCTCGGAGACCCCGCAGGGCTACGGCGGCAGCGGCCCCGTGGACTGACGTGCGACCTGAAGGGACGCGTCCCCGGCACCTTCGCGTGCCAGGGACCTGTCCTGCCTGGACGCGCTACTCGACCCGCAGCGTGGTGTTGCCCACCACGTCGCGCTGGAGGGTGAGCCACACGCTCTTGCCCGCCGTGTCCACCGACGCGAAGTAGTCCGTGTCCGCGGTGAGGGCCTGGCCGTTCAGCGTCACCGTCTTCGGGGCGCTGGTGGCGGTGTAGCCGTGCACCACGACCATCGGGTGCACGAGCGTGCGGCCCTGGGTGTCGAACGCCAGTGCCACGCGGTTGGAGGCGGCGTCCGCTTCCCACGTGGCGTAGACGGGGTTGTAGCCGGGCACGTCATACGTCACCGCGTCGGTGCGCCCCACGCCGCCCGGGCCGCGCGTGCGCACGGTGCCTTCGGTGGCGGAGAGCTTCACGCCCTGCCACACCTCCACCTGTGACGCGAGCTTGAGCACCGGGTCGGACGCGTGCGTGCCCAGCACCATGAAGACCGAATAGCTCTGGTACGGGTAGCCGGAGAGCACCCCGTCATCCCCGATGCGTGGGTATTGCGTCTTGCCCACCGCGCCGAAGTTGCTGCCCCACGCGAGCCGGTGGGAGTTGGTGACGGAAGGCAGCTCGTACTGGTTGAGCTGGTAGGCCCAGTTGTAGTCCACGGGCATGGGGCCGGCCGCGTGGCGCGTACCCCACTCCGGATACAGCCAGTAGCCGCCTGCGGGCTTCTGCTGCCACGTCTGGGTCTGCACGACGCCCATCTCCGCGTCCGGCGCCGCGGTCCACATGCGCGTGTAGGGCACCACGTTGGGCTCGCGGTAATCCCAACCGCTGTTCATCGTCACCGGCGAGTTCAGCGTGACGAAGCGGTAGCGGTCGCCCCAGCCCAGGCCCGCGATGTCCGTGTTGGCGTTGTCGTCGAAGGCCAGGTCGCCGTAGGGCGAGCGCACGTCGGCCTCGATGCGGTCCGCGGGGAAGCCTGAGGAGTCGTGGGTGATGGCGTAGAGCGGATGGTCTCGGCCGGTGGCGAACAGGTACTGCACCGTGACCTGCACCACGTTTCCGTCCAGCGACAGCGGCCACTTCAACTCATGCAGCGCGTGGTGGGCGCCCTTGAAGAGGATGCGTCCGGTGCCGCGCGCGTCCTGGGTCCAGGCGCCCCATGTCTGGCCGTCCTTCAGGTGGCTGGTCACCATGCCCCAGCCGGGCACCTGAGCGCTCTGCCCATCACAGGTGCGCTGCGCTCCGGCGGCCTCGTAGGTGTAGCGGCGGATGTAGCCGCCATTCCAGCCCGCGGGATCCGCCGCGTCGTTGCGCACCAGCGACACCGAACGCACGCGGCAGTCGCCATCGCGCCAGACGTAGCGGTCCGTCTTGAAGCCGTTCAGGTCCTTGGCGCACTGCAACCGCACCGGCGCGCAGGCCCCGCTGGCCGGGTCGGTGGAGGGCACGTCCGTCGCGCACGCATCCGCGACAGCGGGGTCGTCGGGATTCTCGTCACCCGGTCGCACGTCCTTGCCACCACAGGACGCCAGCCCCAGGGCCAGCAGGGCCACGGCGCCGCGCGCGAAGGGATGCGGAGTCTTCGTTCCAGTTGTCATGGGTCGGTCCCTTGGAGAAGTGCCTGGGTCTCCTGCCACCCTCACCTGTGGTGATGCAAGCCTCCACTCCGAGCCCCTGCCCGTTTCCTCGGGATTATCAGCAAGCGAGCAGACAGGCTCCTGAGGGCACGGCCGGGAGGCCCCGGAGCGCCAGTGCCATGAGCAACCTGGGGAAATGGCGGATGGATGGTGGCGTGCGGCGGTGGGATTGCTGGGCCTGCTGTCCGTGCCTGCGTTCGCGGCGGACGGGGTGCAGGGACGGGTGCAGGAGTTCTTCCTCGGCGACGGGGCCGCGCCCCAGCAGAAGCAGCAGGTCCAGTTGGGCACGGGCCTGGAGTGGACGCGGCAGGAAGGCGAGACGCAGTTCGAACTGCCCGTGTCCGCCGAGTACGGACTCAGCGACCGCGTGCAGGTGGAAGCGGCGGTGGCGCTGACGACGCCGGAGGATCCGCGCGGGCTGGACTCCGCGGGGGCCGGCGTGGGCTGGGCGCTCATCAACGATGGGCGGCGCGGCTTCACGCTCAGCGTCGGAATGGACCTGCTGGCCACGCGCGACGCGGTGGATGATCGCTTCCGCCCGGGCTTCGAACCGTACCTGCTGGCGTATCAGGACGTGGGCCCGCTGGGCTTCAACCTCCAGCTCAAGGCCCAGCAGCTTCCCGGCGTGCGCGGTCTGGACGGAGCGCTGCATCCGGACTTCGCGGCCGGCGCGGTGCTGGAGCTGGGACCGTTGCGGCCCATGGTGGAGGCCGCCTGGCGCGACGAGGACGGCACGTCCACGGTGCTCCTGGCGCCGGGCCTGCTCGCACATCCGTCGAAGTCGCTGGAGCTGGGCGTGGCGGTGCCGTGGCGCCTCCACGCGGACGGAGCGCGCGACGTGGGCGTAATGGGGATGCTCATCTGGCAGGGCGGCGGGGCGTAGGGGCGGACCTCCGCCGTCGCCAGAGAATCGTTACCCCATCCCGCGACCCGAAGTGCTCCACGAGGACGCGCGGCTCGCGGAGCGCAGCAGTGGGCCGCGATGTCGCGCTGGAGCGGAAGCCAAGGCGGGTTCATGGGCAGAGGCGCCCGCCGGGCACCCTTCATGCCAAACCTGTCCGACAGTCGGACAGGTTTGCGCCACCTGAAGCCGGGGGCCGCGTCGGACCGCCAAGGCGACGAGGATGGTGGGCCTCCAGTCCATGCAAACCTGTCCGACAGTCGGGCAGGTTTGTGCCACCTGAAGCCGCAGGCCGCACCCCCGGACCGCCAAGGCGTCGAGGATGGTGGGCCCTCCAGTCCATGTCAGACGCTTCTGCTTGGATTGCAGCAGCTTTGGCG
>NZ_RAVZ01000335.1 GCF_003611635.1 Corallococcus terminator
CCGCCAGAGCCCACGGCCCCCGAACCCACCCCCACGCCTGGCGGTGTGGATGGCTTTGGCGTGACGATGATGTACCCGTCGAAGGCGGGTGGAGAGGCGTGGGCGCTCGCGGAGGACGCGACGGCGGACGCGCGCTTCAACCCCCAGGGCACCATCACCCGCAACGCGGATGGCTCCTGGAAGATGAAGAGCTCCCAGGTGCGCATGAGCGCGTACCCGTCCACGGGCTACGACCCGAAGCAGATCGCCACCTATGACCGGGACGTGCTCGCGAGCCGGGGCTACATGCAGGCGGCGAACGACTGGAAGAACATCGAGATGACCGGCTTCGTGAAGGTCAACGCGGCCTCCAACGCCCAGGACAACTTCGCCTGGTACGCGCGCGGCGGGAAGCACAACGACGACCATGATGGCTGCGAAGGCAGCAGCTACAAGGGCGGCCTGCACTACGACGGGCGCGTGCGCTTCGAGAAGGAGACGTGGCACGTGTCCTACGACCAGGGGCAGTACAAGCCCGCCACCACGCCGCTGAAGGGCCGCTGGGTGGGCTTCAAGGCGGTGATGCGCAACGTGCCGGACCCGAAGGGCGCGGAGGCCGTGAAGCTGGAGCTCTACGTCAACGAGAACGCCGACAAGGTCACCTGGAAGAAGGTCTACGACATGACGGACGCGGGGGCCTGGGGCGGTGATGCGCAGCACTGCGGCGGCTCCGTGGGGGCGATGCCCATCACCTGGGGTGGCCCCATCGCGACGTTCCGGTGGGACAACGCCAACGACGTGGACTTCAAGTGGATGAGCGTCCGGGAAATCCAGCCGTAGCCCGGGTGCGGCACGGCGTCCGGTAGTCACCAGGGGAGGGGGGCCCACGACACGGCCTCCCTCCCTTTCTTGTGGGCGGCGCGATGCCCTTGTGGGCCGCTCGACACCCGTGTCGCACCTTGAAGCCCGTGGTCGGGGACGGGGTGGGTTCACAGCCTCTCAGACACCAAGGCACCTGCCGCCTGAGGCGATGGATCGCCTCCCACACAACCAAGGGGATGTCATTCATGCGGATCACCTTCCTGGGTCATGCGGGCTTCGCGGTGGAGACCGCCGGAGCGCTCGTCGTCATGGATCCCTGGTTGACGCCTCAGGGGGCCT
The DNA here is from genome assembly GCF_003611635.1 of Corallococcus terminator. Lineage (GTDB taxonomy): Bacteria > Myxococcota > Myxococcia > Myxococcales > Myxococcaceae > Corallococcus > Corallococcus terminator. Next base: position 1,141 of record NZ_RAVZ01000335.1, read on the forward strand.
TCGACTCGGCGTGGATGCAGCTTCCGCGCAACCACCACCTGGCACCGCGCGTGCGGGAGATGCTGGAGACGCCGGGCAAGGAGCGCTTCCTCTACATCAGCCACGAGCACAAGGATCACTTCGACCCGGAGTTCCTGGCCACGCTGGCCCGGCGCGACTTCACCGTGCTGGTGCCGAAGTTCAAGCGCGCGGAGCTGCAGGAGCTCTTCGCGAAGTACGGCTGCAAGCGCGTCATCGCGTGCGAGGACTCGCGCGAGGTCCCCATCAAGGGCGGCTACATCAAGCTCTTCGTCTCCGAGCAGGGGACGAACCGCGACTCCGGCGTGATGGTGCGCGGTGACGGCCAGTGCTTCCTCAACATCAACGACTGCAAGATGCATGACCGGCTGGCGCGGGTCATCGCGGAGGAGGGCGCCATCGACGTCTTCACCGCGCAGTTCTCCGGCGCCATCTGGCACCCCACCTGTTACGAGTATCCGCGCGAGACGTACGCGGAGATTTCGCGCAAGAAGCGCGACAGCAAGTTCGAGGCGGTGTCGCGCGCGCTGGACGCGGTGCAGCCCCGGGCCTACCTGGCCGCGGCGGGCCCGGCGGCCTTCCTGGACCCCGCGCTCTACGCGCTGAACTTCGAGGACGTGAACATCTTCCCGCGCGCTCCGGCCCTCTTCTCCTTCCTGGAAAAGCGCCTGCCGGACGCGCCCACGCGCTACCTGGAGCCCATGCCCGGGGATGTGTTGGATGCGGGCACGCTGGAGTTCGTCTCCCAGGTGCCGGAGCGCGTGACGGCGGACAACTTCCAGGCGTACCTGGAGACGTACGCGAAGGACATGGCGCACCTCTTCGAGGAGCGCCGCCGCGCCCTGCCGCGCGAGGAGGTGGAGGCCATCCTCTCCCGCCTGCACGTGGAGCTGCAGCGCAAGCTGGACCTGTTGGACCTGCATGACCGGGTGGGCATGCCCCTCTACGTGGAGCTGACGGAGGCGCCCACGCGGCTCTTGCGCGTGGACTTCAAGCACCGGCGGGTGGAGGAGGTGCCGGAGCTGCGCGACACCACGCGCTACGCGATGAAGGTGGGCGCGGGCGACATCGTGCGCGTGTTGGATCGCAAGCTGAACTGGGAGGACTTCCTCTTGTCCTTCCGCCTGCGCCTGAGCCGCAACCCGGACGTGTACGAACCCGTGCTGCACGGCTTCCTGGGCGTGGAGGTGGAGGACATCCGCGAGTTCTGCGACGGCATCCGCGCCACGGAGGCCCGCAAGGAGCGCACCGTGGTGGAGGCGGGGGGCAAGCGCTTCTCCATCCAGCGCTTCTGCCCGCACCAGGGCGCGGACCTGTCCGAAGGCTGGGTGGAGGAGGGCCGCTACGTGGTGTGCCCGCGCCACCGCTGGCTGTTCGACCTGCACAACGAAGGCGCCTGCAAGACGAACAACGCTTCGCTCTGCGCGGAGCCGCTCCTGGACAAGCCGGAGCACGGGCGCAAGGACCGCGGCGGCGACAAGGTCCCGGCCGACATGCCTCCCGTCGACAAGGCCCCCGTCGAACCGCCGCGCGCGTGAGTCCTGGCCCGTCGCTCCTCAGCTCCCCCGGTACGTGGAGAAGCCGTAGGGACTGAGGAGCAGCGGGACGTGGTAGTGCTCGTCGGTGGCGGCGATTTCGAACACCACCTGCACGTACGGGTAGAAGCCCTTCTGGCCCCGGGACTGGAACCAGGCCCCGGTGTCGAAGGTGAGGCGGTAGACGCCGGGCGCGAGCTTGGAGGCCGTGCCCAACAGGTCCTTCACCCGGCCATCCGCGTTGGTGACGCCCCGGGACAGCTCCAGGAAGGATTCACCCGCGGCCTTTGCTTCCAGGACGAGGGTGAGCCCTTCGGCGGGACGGCCGGTGCTCGTGTCGAGGACATGCGTGCTGAGCGTGCTCATGACGCGAGGAGCTTCTCCAGTCGGATGCGGGTGATCTTCGCGTGCTCCGCCGCGGCGATCCGGAGCTCCGCGTCAGAGGTGTTGTTCATGCGTCCCTGGAGCAGCGCGAGCATTTCCGCCGCGCTCTTTCCGGTGGCGCACACCAGGAAGATGAAGCCGTAGCGGGCCTCGTAGTCGCGGTTGCCCTGGGCCAGGGCCTCCAGCACGCGCTCGTCCGCGGCGGCCACGCCCTGCTGTTCCTGCGACGACCACTGCGCGGTGGAGGCGTACTTCTCCCGCAGCTTGGACACGTCCCCGATGCGCGGGTGGTGCGTGAAGGCCTCCTTCCAGTCCTCCGGCCCGGTGTGCTCCCAGGCGGTGGTGGCCTCCGCGTACAGGTGCTCCGCGTCGCGGAACGGGCGGACGGCGAGCATCGCCTCCACCCAGCGCCGGCTGCCGCAGCAGCGGGTGAGCGCCTGGGTGGCATCCTCCGTCGTCGCGGTGTTCAGGCGCTCCAGCCCGGTGGTCACGCCGGCTCCCCGAAGAGGCGCAGCCGGCTGACGCCGCCGTCCGGGAAGATGTTGAGGCGCACGTGGGTGATGGGGCCCACGTCCTTCAACTCCTTCTCGAACACGTGGCAGTGGTCCGCCTGGAGCTTGGACTGCGGCAGCAACTCCTTCCACTTGAGGTGCGTGGCATTGGCGAAGTCCAGGAGCGGCTCCTCCAGGTGGATGCCCTCCAGCGAGCAGCGGTCCGGGAAGTTGCCCTTGAAGAAGTGGGTGTCCACCTCCGCGCGGCGCAGGGTGCCGGGCGTGGCCAGCTTCACGACGATCCAGTCGAAGCCCGGCACGCGCTTGCGGCGCGTCTCCCAACCCTCGCCCATGTTGGCCGCGCGGCCCGGGAAGATGAGGTTGTCCTTCGTGCCGAAGAACTGGTCGTTGCACGTGACGACGGAGCCGCCGTTCGCCGCCGCCGCCAGGTCCACGAGGCCCGCCTTCTTCAGCGCGTGCCAGTCCGGCAGCACCATGCCATGTACGCGCAGGCGCGCGACGCCGCCATCCGGGAAGATGTTGAGGCGCACGTGCGTGAATCGCCGCTCGTTGGCCACCGCGAACAGGTTGCGAGAGCCGCCGCGCAGGCGCGAGCGGGGCACCAGCTCCGTCCAGCGCGACACGTCCTGGGCCAGCGACTCCGCGGACGGCTCTCCTTCCACCTCGCACGCTTCCAGGGAGGCGTACTCGGGGAAGTTGCCGATGAAGTGGTTGGTGTCCACGTCGATGCCGTGGATGGCGCCGGGCAGGCCCAGCTTCACGATGCACCAGTCGTAGCCGGGCACGCGCTTGCGGCGCGTCTCCCAGCCGTCCATCCACTTGCCGCGCTCGGTGTACTTGTCCGCGATGAAGACGCCGCGCCCGGGCTCCAGCATCGCTTCCTTGGGCGCGAAGAACTCGTCGTTGGCCAGCAGGGCCTTGCCGCCCACCTTCGCGGCGGCCAGGTCAATCAGGTCGGCGAATGCGACGTGCATCGCCCCGGGTGCTTCGGCTTGCATCGGTGTTCCTCTCCTGGACGGGACGGCTCAGCCGCGCGGCAGCCACTGGCCGATGCGCGGGCCCGTCAGTCCCTCGGTGGCGTCGAAGATACGCTGGCCGCGCAGGTATGTCCTCAACACCCGGCCTTCCAGCTCGCGTCCCGCGTAGGGCGTCAGCCGGTGGCGGTGGCGGATGTCCTCCGGGGCCACCTTGAAGCGCGTCTCCGGGGCGAAGACGACGAAGTCCGCGTCCCGCCCTGGCTGGATGGCTCCTTTGCGTTCCGACAATCCCGCCAGTTTCGCGGTGCGTCGAGCCATCCGCTCCACCAGCACGTCCAGCCCCAGGCCGTGGGCGCGCATGCCCGTCCACACCGCCGACACGCTCAACTGCAACCCGGCGATGCCGCCCCAGGCGCCGGAGAAGTCCCCGGCCTCCAGCTTCTTGAGCGCGGGCGTGCAGGGCGAGTGGTCGGAGACCACCAGGTCGATGAGGCCGCTTGCCACCGCGCGCCACAGCCGCTCGCGGTTCTCCGCCTCGCGGATGGGCGGGGCGCACTTGAAGTGCGTGGCGCCGGCTTCGATCTCCTCCGCGCTGAAGGTCAGGTAGTGCGGGCACGTCTCCACCGTGAAGGGCAGGCCTTCCGCCTTCGCCTTCGCGATGTCGTCCAGCGCGTCCGCCGCCGACAGGTGGACGATGTGCACCGGCGCCCGGTGCTTGCGGCACAGGTCGATCATCATCCGGATGGCGTCCACCTCCCAGGCGGCCGGACGCGAGGCCAGATAGCTGGCGTAGGCGCGCACGTCCCCCGCGAAGGGCGGCTCGTGGTCCGTCAGCTCCGCGTGCACCAGCAGGGGCACGCCGGCCTTCGCCAGGATGGGCATGGCGACATCCAGCACGTCGCGCGTGGCGGCGGGGAACTCGTCCACGCCCGAGTGCACCAGGAACGCCTTGAAGCCGGGGGCGCCCGCTTCGACCATCGCCTGGAGCTCGCCCGCGTTGCCGGGGATGACGCCGCCCCACAGGCCGTAGTCGATGGCGCACTGGCCCGACGCGGCGTCGGCCTTGGTGCGCAGCGCGGCCAGGGACGTGGTGGCGGGGATGGAGTTGAGCGGCATGTCCACCACGGTGGTGATGCCGCCCGCCGCCGCCGCCGCGGTCGCCGTGGCGAAGCCTTCCCAGTCGGTGCGGCCGGGCTCGTTGATGTGCGCGTGGCTGTCCACGATGCCGGGCAAGAGCGCGTCGCTGCCCACGTCCACCACCTGGGCGCCGCGCGGCACGTCCACCGTGGCGTCGATGCCTTCGATGCGCCCGTCGCGCACCACCACCGAGGCGGCGCGGATGCCTTCGGGCGTCACCACGCGCTCGCTGCGAAACACGGTCAGGGAGGTGCTCACGGCTCGAACTCCGTCATGGCGTAGTCGGCGAGCGCCCGGAAGTGCTGCTCGCTGTCGTCGGTGTAGAGCTGGCGGGTGATGCCACCCACCAGCCGGGGCAGGCTGTACTTCATGCCGGAGATGCTCGCGCCGCCAAAGCCCAGCGAGAGCAGGCAGCCGAACGTGTAGTTGAACACGCCGTGGATCCACGGCGCGGTGCCGGGCTCCTTCTCCTGGAACTCGAAGGAAGGGCCCAGGTACGGGTGGCGCAGCAGGTCCGCGTGCCGCTCGTTCTCCGGCGGCGTGAAGCGGTTCTTCCACAGGGCGATGTGCGGGTGCAGCTCCGCCAGCTCCGGCCGCATGGACAGGTCGGTGGTGAAGCCCGACGCGATGATGAGGAAGTCGAACGTGTGCGTGCCGTGCGGGGTGCGCACGACGGCCTGACCGTCCTGCTGCTTCACCTCCACCCAGGGGCTCTCCGCGTGCAGGTGGAAGGCGGAGGAGCGGCGTGCGCGCTCGAAGGTGTCCTTGGGGGGAAGCTGCCCCATCTCGATGATCTGCCGGATGAAGCGCCAGCGGTCCTTGTCGGGCAGGTCGGCGTGGTGGCGCAGGAAGCCCACGAACTCCGCCCAGCGGTAGGGATTGACGTTGGGCAGCTTCTTGCGCCGGTAGAACAGGTCCACCCGGCCCGCGCCCGTCTCCAGCGCCACGGAGGCGTTGTCGAACGCGGAGGCCCCGGCGCCGAGCACGCCCACGCGCTTGCCGCGCAGCGCCTCGAAGTCGATGGGGTCGTGCGTGTGGGCCCACAGCGAGCGGGGCAGGGGCTGCACTTCGGGAGGGGCCTCCCAGCGGCCGGAGCCGTCGATGCCGGTGGCCAGCACCACCTTGCGCGCGAGCAGGGTCTGCGTTTCACCCGCGTGGGTGATGGGCACTTCGAAGCAGTCCAGGTCCGCGCGCCAGTGCAGGGCGCCGGCCCGGGTGCCGCAGCGGATGGGAATGGCCAGGACGCGGCGGTACCAGAGCAGGTAGTCCGCCCACAGCTCCTTCGGGATGAGGGCCACCTGACGGAAGCCCTCTTCGCCATGCTGCGCCTCGTACCAGGCACGGAAGGAGAGGTTGGGGATGTTGAAGTCGGGGCCCGTCAGGTACTTGGGCGTACGCAGGGTGATCATCCGCGCGAAGGTCTTCCAAGGGCCGTGGAAGCCATCCTTGCCGTCGTCCAGCACCAGGACGTTGGTCACCCGCTCGCGCATCAGCCCGAACGCGGCGCCCAGCCCGCTCTGGCCACCGCCCACGATGAGCACGTCCAGGATGCGGCGGCCGTCCGGCGTGGAGCGCGGGGGCACCCAGCTACGGGCGGGGTAGGAGAGGATGTCCAGGTCGCGCCGGAGGGCGTCTTCCAGCGCCTCCAGGCCATGCGGGGGACGGGGCGGCGAGGCCAGCGGTTCGCGGTCTTGCATCAGGGCTCAAGCAACCCATGCCCGGATGCTTCATGCAAGGGGGCGGACGGCCAATCGCCCCCCTCCGGGCGTTGTCGGAGCCAGGGGGCTTCAGCGCCGCGAGGCGGTCCCGGCCTCCCGGGGCACGAGCAATTCAAACCGCACGCGCGCGTTGTCCGTGCGCATGCCCGCGGGCCCCTCCAGCGTGAGCGCATCGGCGGGCAGCACGCCTTCCCAGACGCGCTTGCCGTCCACGTACACCGTCAACACATCCGCGTCGATGCGGGCCCGCATGACGTGCGGCTCGCCCTGCGCCAGCCGGTCCAGGGGCTCCATGAAGCGCGGCCGGACGGTGATGTAGCCGCCATTGCCGCACTCGCCGCTCTCGTGTTCATCCGGGTTGCGCTTGAAGTTGACGACGATGCCCGCCGACGGCGCGATGCGCCACATGGCGTAGATGACATTGCAGCCGTCCAGCGCGCGCAGCTTGAGGCCCACCTGCTGGCGCTCCACGCCGGAGGCCAGCGGAATCACCGGGTCGGTGATGCCCAGCCAGGTGAAGCGCAGCCCCACGTCGTCGCCCGTGGTCTCCGGAGAAACAGCGCGCTGGCGCGGGACCTCGATGCCGAAGCGCGTCCCACCCAGGGCGGCCTGCTGCACCTCCAGCACCTTGCCCTGGGTGATCTGGAGTCGTTCCAGGGGAATGGGCTCCAGGCCCTCCGTGGGTGGAGGCAGGGCCGTCGGGGGCGCGGACACGACGGTGGGTTCCATCACGCTGTCGCGGGAGCCGTTACCGGCGCCCTGACTCAGGAGCAGGACTCCCGCCCAGAGGATCAACACCGCCGACGACCCCAGTGCGATCATCCACCGACGGCGCTCCTCTTTCATGACTTCACCCCGCCGAGCAGTGATTGCAGCGTCTTCAGATGCGCCCCCAGGTACGCCTGCTCCGCCTTGAGGCGCGCCAGCTCCAGCAGCAGGTAGTCCCGGAAGCGGCGCACCTGCCGCGTCTCCAGTTGCTCCACCTCGCGCAACTGCCCCTCCAGGTCCGACACCAGCGTGGAGACCTCGCGCAGCCGCTGTTGTTCGCCCTGTTCCGTGAGGCGCAGCTCGCCCAGCAACTGGCGCACCTGCCGGGGCGCGCTGTCCACCGCGTCGCGCGTCTCCTGGCGCCGGCCCTCGCGGGCCTGGGCGTTGGCCTTGCCCTGCCACAGGTGGCCGATGTTGTAGCCCACCGTGAGCTGGCCGAAGAGCGGCGTGTCCTGATCCACGTCGAGGATCTCGTCGAAGACCTCGTCGTAGCCGCCGCGCAGGCTCACTCGCCACGCCCGCGCTCTGCGCAATCCGCCGGCCAGGGCCTCCACCTGATCGTCCGCGGATTCGAAGGCCGTGAGCAGCGCGCCCAGGTCCTGGCCTTCCGCCACCGCGGGCTCGAGCCCGAGCCGGGCCCGGGCCTGTTCGGTGTCGCGGGCCAGCGAGCGCAGTTGATCCAGTCGCACCTGCACCGCGTTGAGCTCCTCCAGCGTGGCGCTGCCGTCGCGCAGCTCCTCGCGCAGCGAGGACACCAGCGTCTCCGCCTGGGGCAGGGCTTCGGCCAGCGCGCGCGCACGGGCCTGGAGCGCCTCCGTCTCACCCAGCCGCGAACCTCGCGCCAGGGCACCCTGGAGCGCCGCGAGCGCCTGATAGCGGCGGCACTCGGCCTCCGCGCGCGAGCGCAGCGTGCGGCCCCGGTAGATGCCCACGAAGTCGTAGCCCAGGCCCGCGGTCACCCGCATCTTGGGCGACCCCAGGGGCGTATCGTCGTTGCCCCCGATCGCGACCCCCGCGTTCACCGCGCCGACGCTGGCGAAGACCTCTGGCGCCCACTCCAGTGCGGCCTCCGCGCGGGAGGTGCCGCGCACCCGCTCACAGTAGCCTTGCGCGGGGTTGCTCCGGGCCCGCACCGACTCCACGTCGTCCTCCGCCAGGGCCGTGCCCAGCCACATCCCCATCAAGGCCCCACATGCGAGGCTTGTGCGCATCCGCCGCTCCATTTCCAGACTCCCGGGGGAAATCACAACATCAGCGGCGGGCGTCCCAGGTGCAGCAGGGCCTCGCGCGCGCTCGGGGCATCCCGAAGATGGAGTTCCACCATCACACCCCGCTGGTGATACTGGCGGATGGGGTGCTGCTGGGAGACCTCGCCTTCCAGCACGGCCCCCACCACGCCCACCTCACGGCACCACAACACCTTCAGCGCGCACGTGTAGAGCGGGGTGCCCTCGCGTGCGTTGGGCAGGTTCTCGTACGGCACGAAGGCCACGGTGAGGTTCTGCTCCACCGCCTTCAGGTACGGCGAGCCGTGCACCACCTCCACCAACTGGTTGAAGCGCTCGATGCTGTCGTCCAGCGCGCGCACGTCCGCCTCCAGGCTCGCGCGCTGGGCCTCCGCCCGGGCCTGCGACAGCACGGACTCCGTGTATTCGCGCTCCAGCCGGAGCGTGTCCGCCGTCAGGCCTTCGGGCGAGTTGTCGTTGCCCAGGCCGTTCTGCGCGGCGGTGAGGCCCTCGCTTTCGCGCTTGAGGCTGTCCAGCCGCATGTCCAGATCCACCGTCTCCTGCGCGAGCGACAGGTTGCTCTGCGCCATCTGCGCCAGGTGGTGGTTCATGGTGAGCACGGCCTCGCGCTCCATCAACTTCGCGCCGTAGAGCGCGCTCGTGCGCGTGCGCGCCAGTCCGCTGAACGCGCGGTTGGATTCGGCGATCTCCCCGCCCGCGCGCAGGTATTCCTGGCGCAGCGAGGACAGCCTCCGGGCCAGCCGGTCGCGGGAGGTCTTCTCCCCCTTGAGGGCCACGATGAAGCGCTGCTGGAAGGAGCGCTCCGCGGCCAGGGTGCGCTCGGCTTCCTGGAGCCGGTCCGCCGTCTCACGCCGCCGGGCCAGGAGGGCATCGCGCTCCGACTCCTGCTGCGCCGCCTGCGCGTTGAGTTGCAGGACGTTGGGGTCGGTGGGCGACAGGATGGTGGGCGTCACCCAGCTCTTGCTGGACAGGAAGAAGCCCTGCACCGAAAGAAAGGACAACAACCCCACGAGGATCAGCGCCAGGAGCACGGAGCCCATGGCCTTGTAGGCGGACACCGCGAAGGCGTTCAGCCGGTTGGCGAACTGTTGATTCATGGCTGCGTTCCCTCGCTTGCGGGTCTGACTCTTATACACATCTGACGCTGCCGACGAAGCTAGAAGTGTAGGTCTA
>NZ_RAVZ01000336.1 GCF_003611635.1 Corallococcus terminator
GCTGGTGCTCGCCGGGCGCGTGGCGCTGCTGCTGCACCGGGCCACCCCGCGCACGTCCACGGCCCCCCGGCCCGCGAACCCGGCGAACCTGGCGGGGCTGGGCATGGTGGGCGACAGCGAGGGCATCGTCCGGGTGCGCGAGGACGTGCTGCGCGTCGCCGACCTCCAGGTGCCCGTGCTGGTGCGAGGCGAGACGGGCACCGGCAAGGAGCTGGTGGCGCGGGCGCTCCACGAGCAGGGGCCCCGCCGCGGCGGCCCCTTCGTCAGCGTCAACCTGGGCGCCCTGTCGAAGGACCTCATCGCCGCGGAGCTGTTCGGGACGCTGCGGGGCGCGTTCACCGGCGCCACGCGCGACCGCGACGGCTTCTTCCGGGCGGCCCATGGCGGCACCCTCTTCCTGGACGAGGTGGCCGAGGCGCCCCCGGAGGTCCAGGCGGCGCTCTTGCGCGTGCTGGAGACGGGCGAGGTCTACCCCGTGGGCGGCCAGACGCCCGTGCGCGTCGACGTGCGGCTCGTCACCGCCACCGACGCGGACCTGGAGGCGCGCATCCACGACGGCCGCTTCAAGGCCCCGCTGCTGCACCGGCTGGCGGGCTTTGAAATCGTCGTGCCGCCCCTGCGCGAGCGCCGCGAGGACATCACGCCGCTGTTCCTCCACTTCGCCCGCCAGGAGCTGGAGTCCACCGGCGAGGCCGGGCGCCTGACGTCCGCGGACGCGCGCGCCGAACCGTGGCTCCCCGCGTCCCTCGCGGTGCGGCTGGCGCGCTCCGCGTGGCCCGGCAACGTGCGGCAGCTTCGCAACGTCGCCCGTCAGCTCGTCATCGGCAGCCGGGGCCTTCTCGGGCTGCGCGTGGACGCGCGGATGGAGCAGACGCTGGACACCGACGCGCTCCCCATCCCCGGCCAGCCCCTGGACGTGGGGCCATCGTCGTCCGCCACCGAGAACACCCCCGCGGGGCACCGCACGCCCGCGCGCCGCAAGCCGGCGGACGTGAGCGAGCAGGAGGTGCTGGAGGCCCTGCGCGCGTGCGCGTGGGACCTGAAGGCCACCGCGGACTGGCTGGGCATCCCGCGCTCTTCCGTGTACGTGCTCATCGACAAGAGTTCCCTGCTGCGCACCGCGCGGGATTTGAGCCCGGAGGAGATCACCCGCTGCTTCCACGAATGCGAAGGCGACCTGGACCGCATGGTGCAGAAGCTGGAGGTCTCCCGCCGCGCGCTCCAGCGCAGGGTGCGCGAGCTGGGCCTGGAAGGGACCTGAGCTGACACGTCAGCCGTGTTTCAATGTGTCATTGACGCGTCCGGGGCGCCTGGGTTCCCCGCCCCGCCAGTGATACTTCCGAGGGTGTACACACGAGCCCACACACTGGTACGGGCGCTGCATTGCCGTGAGGACCTATGGCCAACACCATCTATATCGACATCTCCACCACCCCCGTCACCTACACCCCTGGACCGGAGGTGAAACATGGTGACCACGTGATCTTCACGCTGGGCGCCGCCTCCGCCACCATCGCCAGCGCCACGGTGGCGTTCTCCCCGGTGAACCCCCTCACCACGTCCGGCCCGTACACGCTGGGAGGCCCCACCATGGCGACGGCGCCACTGACCGTCTCCGCCACGGCGCCGAAGGGCATCTATCCCTTCGAGGTCAACATCCCCGACGAAGCGAAGGACCGGAAGCTCGGACCGCTGGAGGATGACCGCAAGAACGGCGGCATCGACGTGACGAGCGACCCGCCGGAACTGTGACGTAAGCAGGTCGCGGGCCCCGTCAGGGCCCGCGTGCCTCGGCCGCGCGCTCCTGCACCGGAGCACGCGGTCTGGGTGCGAAGCCACGGCGAGTCCTCCTTCACTCGACCGCACGCGCTTGCACCGGGGCCCCCGGTCCGGAGCGAAGCCGCAGCAGTTCCTCCTTCACCTCGCGCGCCCGGACCCACCGGGGACGGGCCGCGACCACCGCGTCGGCCAGCTCCAGCCCGCGCGTGAGTCCCGCCGTTGCGTCCTGGCCTTCTCGCAGTCGCCACGCGGCCCACGCGCCGTGGAAGTCCGCCGCTGCCAGCCGGTACTCCAGCCTCGGGTCCCGCTTCAGGGCCTCTTCGAACGACTGCGCCGCGCGCTGGAAGTCGCCGTCCGCCGCGCCGTGGCCATGCGCCATCCAACGGGCCCGGACACCCTCTCCCTCCGCCAGGTAGCGCCACGCATTGCCCAGGCGGGGGTTGAGCTCACGCGCCCGGTTCAACGCCGTTGCGGCCCGCGCGAGGTCCGACGCCGGGTCTCGCCCCTGGGACAGCGCCCACGTCGCCTGATGCACCCACGCCTTGCCCAGGTTCGCCAGGAAGTCCGCGTCGTCCGGCAGCCGTTCGAGCGCGGCCGTGTAGTGCACCACCGCGGCGCGCAGCGTGGCCGTGGGATCCTGGCCCTTCGCGAGCTGGCCCTCGGCGCGAAAGACTTCCCACTCGCCCAGGTTGTTGAAGGCGAAGCCCTGCGTGGGCGCCAGCGTCCGCGCCTGTTCGAAGGACGCCCGCGCCTTGTCGAGCAGCGCCGCCGGGTCGCCGCCTTCCTCCGCCAGCAGCTCCCCCTGCCAGAACAACGCGGAGCCCAGGGCGTTGTGCAGCGCGGGTTGCTTCGCGTTGAGGCTCAAGCCCTGCCGGTACAGCGCGAGGGCCCGCTCCAGGTCCACGCTCACGTCCTCGCCCTTGAGGTAGTGGAAGCGCGCGAGCTGCTCGGCCACCTCCGCGCCGTTGAAGCACGCGCTGAAGTTGTCCGGATTGAGCGACAGGGCCCGGGTGAGCGCGTTGTTCGCCTTGCGCAGGTCCCCCACAGCGTCGGGCGCGCTCGCTGCGTTGGCGCGCTTGCGGTAGGCGACCCCCAGGTTGATCCACGTGTACGGCTCCTGCTCGCTCAGCCGCAGGGCCTCCTGGTACGCGTCGATGGCCTTCGCCTGGAAGGGCAGCGGATCCCCACCGCGCGCGTCTTCCGCGTCCGCCTGCCCCTGCCAGGTCAGGCCCAGGTTGGCGTGGAAGGCGTAGTCCCGGTCCTCGGGGCGCAGGCGCTCGAAGGAGGCGGTCGCCAGCCGCAGTTGTTCGCGCGGATCCACGCCGTGCAACTGCTGGTAGCGCGCCCACAGCCGGTGCGTCAGGGCCTGCTCCAGCGGGACGCGGGTGCTCGGCGGCGCCACGGATTCCGCGGTGCGCAGCGCCGCCAGCGACTTCTCCAGCAGCGCCTCCACGCCCTCTCCGCCCTGGTTCGTGCGCTGCTCCGCGAGCCGGCGGTGGAAGCGCGCCACCAGCACCAGCGCCCGCGCATGGTCCGGCGCGGCGACGAGCGCGTGCGACAGCGCCTTCAGCCCGCGCTCGTAATGCGGCAGCACGTTCCCCTCGGCGTACAGCTCCATCACCATCGCGGCCAGCTCCAGCCGCCCCAGCACCGCGTGCACCCCGGGCTGGCTCTCCGCGGTGGCGACGGCGGCGGCGTACGCCTCGCGGCTCAGCGCCAGGTCCGCCTGCGAGCCCGCGCGGTCGCCCCCGTTCCACCGCTGCATCGCGCGCGCGAGCAGGATGTCGCCGCGCAGGAGGGGCGCTTCGTAGAACCACGGCACCTGCATGCCGGGCGTGGCCAGCAGGGACAGGGCCTCGTCCGGACGGTCCTCATAGAAGGCGAACAGGGCCTTCACGAACTCGGGCGGCGCGGGGACATCCGGCCCTTCCGCCTGTCGCAGGTACGCGAGCGCGGGATCGCGGTAGCGCCGGGTCAGCTCCTTGCGGCGGGCCTCCCGCTGTTCGGGCGCGCGGCGCTCCACGTCCAGCAGCAGTTGGTCGCGGTAGAGGTGGCCCAGCACCTGCGCCAGCGCCCACGCCACGCGGGGCTCGCGGTAGCCGTTCGCCCACGCGGCCTCCAGCTTCTCGCGGGCCCCGTCCAGGTCGTCCAACGCGAACAGCGCGCGGCCCAGGGCGTACTCCCCGGTTCCATCCGCCCGAGCCCCCGCGCGCCGCACGTCGGCCTCCAGCGCGGTCATGCTCGCGCGCAGCGCCTGCCGGTCCTCGCGCGTGTCGTGCAGGCGCGACAGGGCGGAGTAGCGCACCGCGGACTCGATGCGCTCCACGCGTTCGGTGAAGGCGCGGGCCAGCCGTTCGCGCTCGGCCACTTCTCCGCGCACGAGCGCCGCCTGCCCCAGCGCCCCGGCCACCACCACCACCACGCCGGTGCCCAGCATCAGCGCCGCGCGGTGCTTGCGGACCTTCTTGCGCAGCCAGTAGCGCGCGCCCTGCCGGGCCCGCACCGGCTCCCCGGACAGGAAGCGCTGCAAATCGTCGATGAGCGAGCGCACGGAGTCGTAGCGGAGGGGCCGCTCCTTCTCCAGGCACTTGAGGACGATGGCCTCCAGGTCCTCCGGGATGTTCACGTCCAGGGAGCGCGGCGCGAGCGGCGCCTCCGTCTGGAGCCGCGTGAGCACCTCCGTCTCCGTCTCCCCGGTGAAGGGCGGCTGCCCGGTGAGCAGCGCGTACAGCGTGCCACCCAGGGCGTAGACGTCCGCGCGGCGGTCCAGGCGGTGGCCTTCACCCCGCGCCTGCTCGGGCGGCATGTAGTGGGGCGTGCCCAGCACCGCGTTGGCCTGATGGCCCTCCTCGCGCCAGTCGCGCGCCAGGCCGAAGTCCATCACGAAGGGGTTGAAGCCCCCGTCCTCCGTGCGCTCCACCAGGATGTTGCCGGGCTTCAGGTCGCGGTGGACCAGCCCCGCGCGGTGCGCCGCGTGCACGCCCTCCGCGGCGTGGGCCAGCACCAGCACCCGCTGCTCCAGCGTGAGCGTGTTGGAGAGGTGTCCCAGCGTCGGGCCCTCCACGTAGCGCATGGCGATGAAGGCCTGCCCCCGCACCTCGCCCACCTCGTAGACCTCGCACACGCGCTCGTGGCGCACGCGGGCCTGGGCCCGGGCCTCGGACAGGAAGCGGCGGGCCAGCTCCGGGTCCCCGTCGCGCACGAACTTGAGGGCCACGTTGCGGCGCAGGAGCGGGTCGTAGGCCAGGAACACCTGCCCCATGCCGCCCTGCCCCAGGAAGCGCACCGGCTCATACCGGTCCCACCCAGGCACTGGGAACGCGGGCGCCCCGTCCGCGTCCGTCGCCGCCGGAGGGGCGGTCGACAGCGTGGGGGCCTCCTGGATGGGGGCGCCACCCCGGTCCGTGCGCTCGCGGGCCAGGTCCTTGCGCAAGAGGTCCAGGGTGTTCTCCGTCAGCCGGCCCCGTTCCTTCAACAGCTCCAGGGGCCCGCGGTGCAGGCGGAGGGCGTCCTCGCGCAGGGCCGCCGCCTCCTCGGAGGACAGCAACCCTTCGTCCAGCGCGAGGAGGACCTCTTCCTCGTACAACTCCTGATGGCGGCCTGCCCCGTGCACGGACGGAGCATACGGGGAAGGCCAGACGATGCGGGAGCGCCGCCGGAAGGGCGCGGATGGAAGGGGGGCGAGGGGGCACCCCCCGAAGGGGACATCCGGCCCCCTTCCGGCGGCCTCCACGAACGCCTTCAAGGCTCCGGGGAAGCTCCAGGGAAGCTCCGGAGAGGCTCCAGGGAGCCTCCCCGAGACTCCGGGGACCTCAGGCGGCCGGGCGGCGCTGCCTGCGGCGCAGGCCGGGTAGTCCCATCAGGCCCAGCAGGGCGAGCCAGGAAGCGTCGGGCGCGGCGCTGCACCCGCCGCCCGCGAAGGCGCGCGTGTTCGTGACGGTCCAGGTGTGCTCCGCGGGCGAGGCGTCCACGTTGCCCGCGTCGTCCACCGCGCGCACCCGCAGGGTGTGGTCCCCGGGCGAGACGGAGTACCGGTCCCTGCACGGGATGAAGGCGCCACCGTCGAGGCTGCACTCGAACGTGATGCCCTCCTCGTCGGGGCCGTATTCGAAGTCCGCCGTCCGGTCGGAGGTGCTCGCGGGCGGGCCCTTCACGATGACGGTTTCGGGGGCCTGGGTGTCCACCTGGGTGTCCACGACGAAGGACACGGTGTTGGACACGGGGCTGGTGCCCCCCTTGGGCGTCTCGGCCGTGGCCGTCACGGAGTGCGGGCCGTCCGCCAGCGGGGTGGTGGGCACGCAGCTCCAGTTCCCGGTGGCATCGACGGTGGCGGTGCAGAGCACCGTTCCGCCTTCGCGCACCGTCACCTGGCTGCCGGGCTGGCCCGTGCCGGTGATGGCGGGGGTGGAGGTGCTCACGGTGGTGCCGGACACGGGGCCGGTGATGACGGGGGCCGCGGGCACGGGCTCCTGGACCTCTTCCACGGTGCACGTGGCCGAGCATCCGTCGGACGACGTCAGGTTGCCGTCGTCGCACGCCTCCGTCCCCTCCTTGATGCCGTTGCCGCACACGTTGGCGGCCGAGCACGTCTGGGACGTGGGGTTGCAGACCGCTTCACAGACATTGGAGGCGGTGCACGTCTGGCCAATCTCCAGCAGGCAGCGCGGCGAGCAGGTGTCGCCGCCCGTCAGGTTGCCGTCGTCGCACACCTCGGCACCGGCCCGGACGCCGTCACCGCACGTGGTGCCGCAGAGGCTGGGCGCGCCGTTGCACGCGTAGCCGGACTCCACGGCGCACGTGGAGGAGCAGCCGTCGCCCGACGTGGCATCGCCGTCGTCGCACTGCTCGCCGGCATTGATGACGCCATTGCCGCAGGTGTTGAAGCACACGTTGCCGGGCGCGGGGCAGCTCCAGCCCGCCTCCACCTGGCAGGACGCGTTGCAGCCGTCGTTCGCGGAGAAGTTGCCGTCGTCGCACACCTCGGTCCCCGCGGTGATGCCGTCACCGCACTGGGTGTTGCAGACGCTCGGAGTCCCCGAGCAGCTCCAACCCGGCTCGACGCGGCAGCCGTTCGAGCAGCCGTCACCGGACTGCGTCTCGGCGTCGTCGCACACTTCGCCCGTCTCCAACGCACCGTTGCCGCAGGTGAAGGCGCACACGGAGGGGCCCGCCGCCGGAGCGGTACAGGCATAGCCCCGCTCCACGCGGCATTCGGTGGAGCAGCCGTCGGACGACGTCAGGTTGCCGTCGTCGCACTGCTCACCGGGGTTCATGTTGCCATTGCCGCACGTCTGGGCGCAGGGCTGGCCCGGCGTGGCGCAGGCATAGCCCAGCTCCAGGGTGCAGGCATTGGAGCAGCCATCGCCCAGGGACGTGTTTCCGTCGTCGCACAGCTCACCAGCGTTCAGGAAGCCATTGCCGCACAGCGGGGCGCAGGCGGACGGTGCACCGGAGCAGGCGTAGCCTGTCTCGATGCGGCACGACGCGGAGCAACCATCCGAGCTGAACACGTTGCCGTCGTCGCACTGCTCACCGGCGTTGATGGCGCCATCACCGCAGGACGCCACGCAGGCGCTGCCCGGGGTGGGGCAGGCGTAGCCCGCTTCGACGCGGCAGCTCGCGTTGCAGCCATCGTTCGCGGTGGTGTTGCCGTCGTCGCACTGCTCGCCGGGGTTCAGGTTGCCGTTGCCGCACGTCTGGGCGCAGGAGCTGGGCGCTCCCGTGCAGCCGTAGCCGGGCTCGATGCCGCAGCTCGCGCTGCAACCGTCGCTGTTGGAGGTATTGCCGTCGTCGCACTCCTCGCGCAGGGAGATGGCGCCGTCGCCGCAGCGGTCGTCGTACGCGTCCACGAACAGGTAGCGGAAGGCGTTCGGAGGCGAGGCCGCGTTCTCGTTGCACAGCTCGATGCGGTTGACGCCCGCGTGCCAGGGCGCGCTGGTGCCGAACTCGCGGAAGATGTTCTTCTGCCACGGCTGGCCGGGGGGCTCGCTCACGGTGACAGGGGACACCGTCACGCCGTTCACCTTCCCGCTGGCGAACTGGTTGTCATTGAAGGTGGCCAGGCGCAGCCGGAACTGGGAGATGTTCGTCGTCGAGGGAACCAGGAAGTCCTGGTAGACGCACGTCTCCCCGCCCAGGGGCGCCATGAAGCGCGCGGACTGCATCTCCAGGGGCCAGTCGGAGGCGTTGCGCACGCCCGTGGTCGCGCCCGTGGCGGTGCCCGCGTAGAACCAGTGCGGATCCGCCACGATGCCTTCCAGGCGGCGGTTCTGGTTGTCCACGCCGGTGTTGAAGATGGCCACGCCCGCCTTCACGCAGCGGCTGGGGCTGCCCGCGCAGGCGAAGCCGGGCTCCACCTCGCACTGCCGGCTGCACCCGTCACCCTCGAAGCGGTTGCCGTCGTCGCAGATCTCCTGCGCGAAGGACGGGTACTGCTGGTTGTTGAAGACGCCGTTGCCACACAGGGACAAATCACACGTGGACGAACAGCCGTTGTTGCCGCCCACCGTGTCGCCGTCGTCGCACAGCTCGCCCGTGTTGGTGACGTTGTTGCCGCACAGGCTCAGCAGCGAACAGGCATTGCCGGGCACGTTGCACAGGTAGCCGGCCTCCACGGTGCCAGAGGCGGAACAGCCATCTCCGCTCACGGTGTTGCCGTCGTCACATTGCTCGCCGGGCTGGAGCCGGCCGTCGCCCACGAGCGCCGAGGACTGCTGGCTCGTGAGGACGGACTCGGGCGTGGAGGGCCGCGAGTCACCTGACTCACAGCCGATGAAGAGGAACAGGGCACTCAGGGTCGCGGCGGTGAAGCCCGCGCGCGCGACCGTGCGTGACGCCTGTCCCCGGAAGAGGGACTCCATGACGTTCATGAACATGAGAGGTCTGCCTTACTTCTGAAGAGGTTCCGGGGTGGAGGAGGAGGCCGGCGTCGTCTGCACGCCCTCGGCCTCTCCGACGAGCTTGAACTCGACGCGGCGGTTCTTCGCGCGGCCGTCCGCATTGGCGTTGTCCGCGATGGGCTGGTTGGGACCGAAGCCCTGGGCCTCCAGCCGTTCGCGCTGCACGCCCTTGCCCACGAGGTAGTCCACCACCGCTTCGGCACGCCGCTGGGACAGGTCCAGGTTGTACTCGGCCTTGCCCGTGTTGTCGGTGTGGCCTTCCACGCGGATCTTCGCGATCTCCGGGTGGGAGACGAGGATGGCGGCGACCTTGTCGAGCACCGCGTTGCTGCGCTTCTGGATGACGGCCTGGTTGTTCTCGAAGAAGACGGACTCCAGGATGCTGATGCGGCCCGAGTCGATGCGGGCGAGCGGCGCTTCCTTGCAGCCGCCGTTGGCCTCGGTGCCGGGCTCGTCCGGGCAGTTGTCCAGCCGGTCGACGACCTTGTCACCGTCGCGGTCGGGATCCACGTCCGGGCAGCCGTCCCGGTCCTTGTAGCCGTTGACGGTCTCCGGCTCGCGCGGGCAGGCGTCCTTCGAATCGACGAGGCCGTCACCGTCGGTGTCGGGGTCGTCCGGGCAGCCGTCCTCGTCCTGGAAGCCGTTCTTGTTCTCCGCCTGGGTGGGGCACTTGTCCGCCAGGTTCAGGATGCCGTCCTTGTCGTCGTCGCCGTCCGGGCAGCCCTGGAGCTCCGCGAGGCCCGGGGTGGTGGGGCAGCGGTCCTCGCGGTTCTTCACGCCGTCGCCATCCGCGTCCAGGTCGGGACACTCGGAGGCCACGTGGGGCTGGCCCGCGATACAGACGGGGCCGGCGGGCGCGGGAGGCGTGCCGAAGGAGACGCCCGCGAGCAGGCGGAAGCGCGGCGTGCCCGGCGTCTGGCCAAAGCCCGGGCCGCCCATGAAGTACACCTCGGTGCCGTCCGCGGTGGGGACGCGCAGGCCCAGGAGGACCTCCAGCGAGCTGGGCGAGTCCTGCACGGGCAGCGTGCCGCGCACGAGCACTTCCTCGCGCAGGCCGAAGAGGCCCGCGGACACGTTGACGCCGCCGTTCAGCTCCACGCCCATCTCGTCGCGCACGGGGGTCGCTTGCGGGGACAGGGCATACGTCTTGGTGCGCACGAGCGCGCCCACGTCGGCGCCCACGCGGAAGGTGTTCGCCAGCCGCTTGCCCAATCCCAGACGCGGGGAGAAGGTGAAGCCCTCGTCGCGCGTCAGGGCCGACTTGCTGCCCAGGGGCAGCGCCGCGCCCAGGTGCAGGCCGAGGTCGATGGGGCCGCCCCGGTCCTCGGAGAGGAAGCCGGCGCGGGCCTGGAGCCAGGGGGTGCCGAGCGCGAAGGTGGTCGGGCGGCTCACGCCCACCGCGCTCGTCTCCGGGCCCCATTGGGACACGATGGGCAGTTGGGCGCCCACTTCGAGCCAGTTCGTGAGGGCGTAGGCGCCGCTGATGTGCGCCGTCACGCGATTGGAGATGATGACGCTCTGCTCCTCGTCATTCTCCAGCAGGACGAGGGGCTTGTTCTCGTAGTGCGCGGTGAGCCCCACGCGGAACTGCCCGGCGGGGAGCAGGTCACCGGTGGACAGCACGAGGCTGTCGCGTGCGCCGGGGTTGAGCTGCAGGCGCTCCAATTCGATGCCCGGAATCGTGCTGCTCTGGGCCTGGGCGCTGAAAGCGCAGAGGACGGCCAGTCCTCCGAACCCAAGGTGATGCCTTCGTGCGAACAAAGCGTTCCTCCACATCGACTCACGGGCGTAGGGACGTCCGCGACCCATCGCGGGGCGAGGGGTGCCATGGCGGATGCACACCCGGGGCCAGCGGTGTCAAGAAGAGGACGTGAGGAATCGCGCGGGGATGGAGGG
>NZ_RAVZ01000337.1 GCF_003611635.1 Corallococcus terminator
TCCCCCGGGTGCCCCGGAACCAGCCGCTGCCGCTGTCCTTCGCCCAGCAGCGGCTCTGGTACATCCAGCAGCTCAACCCCCAGAGTGGTGCCTACAACAACGCGACCACGTTCCGCCTGACAGGCGATCTGGACGTCGCCGCGCTCCAGGCGGCGCTGGACGAGCTGGTGGCCCGGCACGAAGTGCTGCGCACCACGTACTCGCTGGAGGGTGAGAACGCGGCGCAGATCATCCACCCGGCGCGCGGCCTGCCCCTGGTGCGGCTGGACGTGGCCGGGGAGACGCCCGAGGCCCGCGAGGCGGAGCTGGCGCGCCTGTGCCTGGCCCACGCGGTGATCCCCTTCGATCTGGAGAAGCTCGTGATCCGCGCGCAGTTGCTGCGCCTGGAGCCGAGGATGCACGTGCTGGCGCTGGTGCTCCACCACGCGGTGTCCGACGCGTGGTGCACCATGGTGCTCGCGGGCGAACTGACGGTGCTCTACGCGTCGTTCACCGCGGGGATGCCGTCGCCGCTTCCTCCGCTGCCGGTGCAGTACGCGGACTACGCGGTGTGGCAGCGCCAGTGGCTGGAAGCCGGCGTGATGGAGGAGCAGCTCTCCTGGTGGAAGCAGCGCCTGCTGGGAGCGCCCGTGCTGGAGCTGCCCACGGATCGTCCGCGTCCGGCGGCGCAGTCCTTCGCGGGCTCGCGCTACAGCTTCCAGTTCCCGGCCGACGTGGCGGAGCCCCTGCTGGCCCTGGGGCGCAAGCAGGGCGCCACGTCGTTCATGGTGATGATGGCGCTCTTCCAGACGATGCTGTCGCGCCACTCGGGGCAGGACGACTTCGTGGTGGGCACGCCCATCGCGGGTCGCACGCGCCCCGAGGTGGAAGGGTTGCTGGGCTGCTTCGTCAACACGCTGGCCTTCCGCACGCAGTTGGAGGGGACGCCGTCGTTCGGTGCGTTGCTGGGCCGCGTGCGCACCCAGGCGCTGGAGGCCTACGCGCGCCAGGACGCGCCGTTCGAGAAGGTCCTGGACACGCTCCAGTTGCCGCGCGACTTGAGCCGCACGCCGCTGTTCCAGGCCGTCCTCAACGTGCTCAATACGCCGGAGGCCAAGGCCCAGCTTCCGTCGCTGGAGCTGACCCCGGTGGACGTCTCCACGGACACGGCCAAGTTCGACCTGGGTCTGGATGTCTGGGAGAGCCGTACGGGCCTCTCCTGCCGCTTCGAGTACCCGACCGCCCTCTTCGACGAGGCGACCGTGGCCCGGATGGCGAGGCACCTCGTGGCGCTCGCGCGGCAGATCGTCGCCCATCCGGAGGCGCCGCTCGCGCGCCTGCCGTTGATGGACGCGGTGGAGCGCGCACAGGTGCTGGTGGAGTGGAACGCGACGGGCGGCGAGTACCCGCGCGAAGCGTGCATCCAGGATCTGTTCATGGCGCAGGCCGCGCTCCGGCCGGACGCGGTCGCGTTGGAGTTCGGGGATGCGCGCCTGACGTACGCGGAGCTGGATGCGCGCACGAACCAGTGGGCGCACCTGCTGCGCGAGAAGGGCGTGGGGCCGGATGTGCTGGTGGCCGTGTGCCTGGAGCGCTCGGTGGAGCTCATCGTCGCGCTGCTGGCCATCCTCAAGGCCGGGGGCGCGTACCTGCCGCTGGACGCGGCGTACCCGGCGCCCCGGCTGGCCGCGATGCTGGAGGACGCGCCGCCGAAGCTGCTGCTGACGACGCAGGAGGTGCGCGCGAAGCTGGACGTGGATGACTACCTGCCCTGCCTCTTCGTGGAGAAGCTGGGACTGGACGGGCGGCCCACGTCGCTTGTGAAGGCGGGGACGCACGCGCGCCACCTGGCCTACGTGGACTTCACGTCCGGCAGCACGGGCCGTCCGAAGGGCGTGGCGGTGGAGCACCGCAACGTGCTGCGCCTGCTGCACAACGCGTCCTTCGTGGACCTGGGGCCGGACACGGCGTTCCTGCACATGGCGCCCATCTCGTTCGACGCCTCCACGCTGGAGATCTGGGCTCCGCTGCTCTTCGGCGGGCGTCTCGTCGTCTTCCCGCCCAGCTCGCCGTCGGACCTGGAGTTGCTGGAGAGCGTCCTCCAGCGGCACGGCGTCACCACGATGTGGCTGACCGCGGGCCTCTTCGCGCAGGTGGTGGAGCTGAAGCCCGAAGCCCTGCGGGGGCTGCGGCAGATCCTCACCGGCGGCGACGTCGTCCCGCCGCACCACGTCCGCCGCGTATTGGAGGGCCTGGGCATCCCCGTCAGCAACGGCTACGGCCCGACGGAGACGACGGTCTTCGCCTCCACGCACCGGATGACGGACGCGGCCCAGGTGGGCACGTCCATTCCCCTGGGCCGGCCCATCAACGCGACGCAGCTCTACGTGCTGGATGCGCACGGGCAGCCGGTGCCCCCGGGCGTTCCCGGTGAACTCTTCATCGGCGGTGATGGCCTGGCGCGCGGCTACGCGTCGCGTCCGGACCTGACTGCGGAACGCTTCGTCCCGAATCCCTTCTCCTCGACGCAGGGCGAGCGCCTGTACCGCACGGGCGACCTTGCGCGCTGGCGTCCGGACGGGGTGGTGGAGTTCCTGGGCCGCGTGGACCACCAGGTGAAGGTGCGCGGCTTCCGCATCGAGCTGGCGGAAGTGGAAGCCGCGCTGCGGACCCACGCCTACGTGCGGGAGGCCGTGGCGGTGGTGCGCGAGGACGTGCCCGGCGACAAGCGGCTCGTCGCCTACTTCGTCGCGAGCGAGGACCTGGAACTGGACCCGGCCGTGCTGCGCACGTTCCTTGAGCAGCGGCTGCCGGAGTACATGCTGCCGTCGGCGTTCGTGCCCCTCACGGCCCTGCCGCTGACAGCGAACGCGAAGCTGGACCGCAAGGCCCTGCCGGCCCCGGAGGGCGTGCGCGCCTCGCGGAGTGAGTACGTCGCGCCCCGTACGGAGATGGAGCAGCGGCTGGCGGGGATCTGGACCCAGGTGCTGCGCGTCGAACGCGTGAGCGTCGACGACAACTTCTTCGATCTGGGTGGCGACTCCATCATCAGCATCCAGGTCGTCGCGCGAGCGCGTCAGGCCGGCGTGCGGGTCTCCGTGCGCGACCTGTTCCAGCACCCCACCCTGGGCGCGCTGGCGAACGTGGCGAAGGTCAGCGCGGGCAGCCTGGCGGAACAGGGCCCCGTGGTGGGCTCGGTGCCCCTCACGCCCATCCAGCTCGAACTGCTGGAGGGCGATCCCGAACACGCCCACCACTTCAACATGCCGCTGCTGCTGCGGGCCCGTCAGCCGCTCCAGGCGCCACTCCTGGAGCAGGCGCTCCAACTGCTCATCTCCCACCACGACGCCCTGCGTTTGCGCTTCAGCCGTGAGGGTGACTCCTGGCGCCAGCACAACGCCTCGCCCGAAGAGGCTCCGTTCAAACTGCTCCAGGCGGATCTCTCCGAACTCTCGCCGGAGGCCCGTCCTCGCGTCATGGAGGAGCAGGCGGACCGGCTCCAGGCGAGCTTCGATCTGGCCCAGCCCCCGCTGGTGCGCGCCGCCCTCTTCCACTTCGGCCCCGGGCGGGAGCAACGGCTGCTGCTCATCATCCACCACCTCGTGGTGGACGCCGTCTCCTGGCGCGTGCTCATCGAGGACCTGGAGGCCGCGTACCTGCAACTGAGTGAGCGGCGTCCTGCGGTGCTTCCCGGCAAGACGACGTCCTTCCTGTCCTGGACGCGCCGGCTGGAAACCCACGCCCTCTCCGATGCGCTGCATGCCCAGACGGCGCTGTGGCTGGACGAAGCGCGCCACGGCGGCGTCCCGCTCCCCGTCGACGCTTCGGGTGCCAACACCCATGGGTCGCAGCGAGCGGTCTCCGTCCAACTGGACGCGGAGGAGACCCGGCTGCTGCTCCAGGAGACCCCCGCGGGCTGGCGGGCCCGGATCAACGACGTGCTGTTGACCGCGCTGGCGCTTGCGTTGCGCGAGTGGACCGGCCAGTCGAGCGCGCTCATCGACCTGGAAGGCCATGGCCGGCAGGAGTTGTTCGCGGACGCGGACGTGTCGCGCACGGTGGGTTGGTTCACGTCGCTGACGCCCGCGCTGCTGCGGCTGCCCCCGGGAGGCACCCCGGGCGACAGCCTGCGAGCGGTGCGCGATACGCTGAGCCAGTGGCCCGACCAGGGCATCGGCTTCGGGTTGCTGCGCTTCATGGGGCCTGCGGACGTCCGTCAACGGATGGCGGCCTTCCCCCGGGCGCAGGTGGCGTTCAACTACCTGGGCCAGCTCGACGGCGCGTCCGACGCCAGCACCCTCTTCACGCTGGGGGATGAGGCGGCCGGCACGACGGTGGCCCCCCAGGCCCTCCGGACGCACCTGCTGATCGTCAACGGCTCGGTGCGGGATGGCCAGTTGGGCATTTTCTTCGGCTACAGCCAGCACCTGCACCACGCCTCCACCGTCGAGGCCCTGGCGCAGCGCTTCGTTTCGTCCCTGCGCACGCTCATCGCGCAGCGGCACTCCGAGGACTCGCGCCGGATGACGCCGGGGGACTTCCCCCTGGCGCGCATCTCCCAGCCCGCGCTCGACACGCTGCTGGCCTCGCAGGGTTCCACCGTGGAGGACCTCTACCCGCTCTCCGCGCTCCAGCAGGGCATGTTGTTCCACGTCCTCGCGACGCCGGAGTCCGCCTTCTATTTCGAGCAGCGCACCTGGTCGATCCACTCGGCGGTGGACATCGCGCTGTTCCAGAAGACGTGGCAGGCGGCGGTGGACCGCAACCCCATCCTGCGCACCGGCTTCGTGTGGCAGGACCTGGAGGCCCCCCTCCAGGTGGTGCACTCGCACGCCGCGCTGCCGTTCGATGTTCACGACTTGCGGCACCTGTCCCCGGAGGAGCAGCAGGCCGGGCTGGCGCGGTTGGTGGAGGTGGAGGCCGAACGCAATCGCGGCTTCGACGTGTCGCGGCCTCCGCTGATGCGACTGGTGGGCGTGCGCCTGGCGGATCAGCACTGGCACTTCATCTGGAACCACCACCACCTGCTGTTGGACGGCTGGAGCTCCGGCCTGTTCTTCCAGGAGGTCTTCGCGCTCTACGACACCTTCCGTTCAGGAGCGACGCCCGCGACGCCGTCGCGGCCTCCGTTCCGGGACTACATCGCGTGGTTGCAGCGGACCGACGCCGCCGCGGACGAGCGCTTCTGGCGCGCCCGGCTCTCCGGCCTGTCCGTCCCCACGCCCGTGCCCGCCGAGCAGCCCTCGACCGCGCGGCCCGGCGAGCCCTCGAAGCAGGACAGCATCCGGCTGTACCTGTCGACGGAGGACACCACGGCCCTCCAGGCGTTCGCGCGTCAGCACCAGTTGACGCTCAACACGCTGGCACAGGCGGCGTGGGCCCTGGTGCTCGCGCGCTACAGCGCCACGCAGGACGTTCTCTTCGGCACCACGCTGGCGGGCCGTCCTCCGGAGCTTCCGGGCGCGGAGGCCATGCTGGGCATGCTCATCACCACGCTGCCGGTGCGCATCCAGCTTCCCGACGAGCACGCACCCCTGCTGCCCTGGCTCCAGTTGCTCCAGGAGCAGCAGTTGGCCCTCGAGCAGCACCAGCACACGCCGCTGGTCACCGCCGCGGGCTGGAGCGACATGCCGCGAGGCATCGCGCTCTTCAACACCCTGATGGTCTTCGAGAACTTCCCCATTGATGAGTCGCTGCTGAAGCGCTCCACGGAGCTCGACATCCGCGACCTGCAGGCTGGGGAAAGCACCCACTATCCCCTCACGGCCTCGGTGCTGCCCGGCAGCGATCTCCAGCTCCACCTGGGCTACGACACGCACCGCCTCACGCGGGATGCGGTGGAGCGCGTGCTGGGCCACTGGCGCCGGGCGCTGTTGTCGCTGGCCCAGGCCGACGCGCGCCTGTCCGACGTGTCACTGCTCGCGCCCGACGAGCAGGTGCGGCTGCTGGGTGGGCTGTCCGGCGAAGCCCTGGACTTCGAGCGCGATGCCACGCTGCACGGGCTCATCGAAGAACAGGTGGCCCGCACGCCGGACGCGGACGCCGTGGTGTTCGAGGACACGACGCTGTCCTTCCGGCAGCTCGATGCGCGTGCCAACCAGCTTGCCCGGCACCTGCGCTCGCTGGGCGTGGGCCCCGAGGTGACGGTGGGCCTGTGCCTGGAGCGCTCGGCGGAGGCCATCGTCGCGTTGCTCGCCGTGCTCAAGGCCGGAGGCGCCTTCGTACCGCTTGATCCGACGGCACCCGCAGCGCGCAAGTCGTTCCTGCTGAAGGACTGCGGTGCGTCCGTGTTGCTCACTTCGCGCGCCCTGGCGGACGCGTGGAAGCCCGACGTGGCGCACGTGGTGCGGCTGGACTCCAAGCAGGAGCA
The DNA here is from genome assembly GCF_003611635.1 of Corallococcus terminator. Lineage (GTDB taxonomy): Bacteria > Myxococcota > Myxococcia > Myxococcales > Myxococcaceae > Corallococcus > Corallococcus terminator. The sequence goes on from NZ_RAVZ01000337.1 coordinate 6,350, forward strand.
GGCGCACCTGTCATCGCTCACCGGGGAGGCCCTGCCTCCTTCGGCCCGTCCTGAAGGCCTCGCGTACGTCATCTACACGTCGGGCTCCACCGGCACGCCCAAGGGCGTGATGGTGCAGCACCGCTCGGTGCTCAACCTGCACCGCTCGCTGACGCGGACCATCTACGCGGGCCTGCCGCGCGGTCAGCGCATCACTGTCAATGCGCCGCTGTACTTCGATGCCTCCATCGAACAGGTCATCCAACTGCTCGACGGCCATTGCCTGGTCGTCGTCCCCGAGGACGTGCGCCTGGATCCGGAGCGGATGCTCCCGTGGTTGGAGCAGCGGCGCATCGACGCGCTGGACTGCACGCCGTCGCAGCTCAAGCTCCTGCTGGCCGCGGGCCTGTTGGAGCGTGCGCACGTACCGGCCCTGTTGTCGGTCGGTGGAGAGGCGCTGGATGAGGTGATGTGGCGGCAGCTCGCCGCGACGACGCGCACGCGGGTCTTCAACGGCTACGGCCCCACCGAGTGCACCGTCAACGCCACGACGTTCCCCCTCCAGGACGCCCCCCAGACGGTCCCCGTCATCGGCCGGCCCGTCCACAACCTGCGCGCCTACGTCCTCGACACGCAGCAGCGGCTGGTGGCGTTCGGTCTGCCGGGCGAGCTGTGCTTCTCCGGTGAAGGCGTCGCACGGGGTTATCTGGGCCGGCCGGAGCTCACGGCGGAGCGCTTCCTCCCTGACCCGTTCAGCCCGGAGCCCGGAGCGCGCCTGTACCGCACGGGCGACAAGGCCCGCTGGCGCAAGGACGGCACGCTGGAGTTCATGGGCCGCCTGGACTTCCAGGTGAAGGTCCGTGGCTTCCGCATCGAACTGGGTGAAATCGAAGCCACCCTGCGCTCGCACCCGGGCATCCGGGACGCGGTCGCACTCGTCCGCGAGGACGTGCCCGGCGACGCGCGCCTCGTGGCCTGGGTCGCGCCGGAGGTGGACACTTCTCCCCTGCGCGAACACCTGCGCAAGCACCTGCCCGAGTACATGGTGCCTTCGGCCTTCGTCGCCCTGCCCGTCCTGCCGCTGACGCCCAACGGCAAGGTGGACCGCAAGGCGCTGCCCGCGCCGGAAGCCTCGCAGCTCGTGGCGCGGACCTACGTGGCCCCGGTGACGCCCACGGAGCTCGCCCTGGCCACGCTGTGGGGCGAGCTGTTGCGCGTGCCCGCGGTGGGCCGCCACGATAACTTCTTCGAGCTGGGTGGCCACTCGCTGCTGGCCACGCAGGTGGTGTCGCGCATCCGGTCCACCCTGGGCGTGGAACTCCCGCTGGGAGATCTCTTCAGCGCGCCCACCGTGGCGGAGCTGGCCGAGCGGATGGCCCATGCCGTCCGCTCCAAGACGCCGCCGCTCACCCGCGCGGACCGCACGGTGGCGCCGCCGCTGTCGTTCGCGCAGCAGCGCCTGTGGTTCATCGACCAGTTGGAGCCGGGAAGCTCCCTCTACAACATGCCGCTGCCGCTTCGGTTCACCGGCGCGGTGGATGAAAGCGCGTTGCGCCAGAGCCTGGACGCGCTGATGGCCCGGCACGAGGTCCTGCGCACCACGTTCCGCGTGGAAGCGGGCCAGCCCGTGCAGCACATCCATGCCGGGGCCACCGCGCCCTTCGAGTCCGTGGACCTGACTGGCATCGAGGACGCGACGGAGCGCCAGGCCGAAGCGAAGCGGCTCGGCATCGCGGAGTCCCGCCGTCCGTTCAACCTGGAGCAGGGCCCGGTGATGCGCGCCCTGCTGCTGAAGCTGGATGCGGAAGAGCACGTGCTGGTGCTCCACCTGCACCACATCGTGTCCGACGGCTGGTCGCTGGGCGTGCTCGTGCGCGAGATGACGGCCCTCTACGAGGCCTTCCGCCACGGTCAGACGCCGGCCCTGCCGGAGCTGCCGGTGCAATACGCGGACTACGCCGTGTGGCAGCGCGGCTGGCTCCAGGCCGACGTGCTGGAGGCGCAGCTCGGCTGGTGGAAGCAGCAGTTGTCGGGTGCGTCCCAAGTGCTGGAGCTGCCCACCGACAAGCCGCGTCCGGCCGTCGCCTCCCGGCGCGGCGACGCCGTGCCCGTGCACCTGCCGCGCGTCCTCGCCGAGCAGGTGGAGGCCCTGGCGCGGAAGGAAGGCGCCACGCCCTTCATGGTGCTGCTGGCGGCGTTCCAGACCGTGCTGCACCGCTACTCCGGCCAGGACGACGTGCTGGTGGGCTCCCCCATCGCCAACCGCCGTCACGCGGAGACGGAGGGCCTGATTGGCTTCTTCGTCAACACGCTGGTGCTGCGTGGAAGCTTCGGCGCCCGGACGACGTTCCGGGAGCTGCTGGCGCAGGTGCGCACCACGACGCTGGGCGCGTACGAACACCAGGACCTCCCGTTCGAGCGGCTGGTGGAGTCACTGCAAACGACGCGTGACCTGTCCCGCACGCCGCTCTTCCAGGTGCTGTTCGCGCTCCAGAACGCGCCCCTCCCGGAGCTGGTGCTGCCCGGCTTGTCCGTGAAGGCCGCCGACATCGGGGGACGCGGCATGTCCCAGTTCGAGCTGAGCCTGGACCTCGACCGTGAGGCGGATGGCTTCGTCGGCATCCTCGGCTATGCGACGGACCTGTTCGAGCGTTCCACCGTCGAACGCCTCATGACGCACCTGCGGTTGCTGCTGGAGGCCGCGCTGGAGCGGCCCGACGCTCCGCTCGCGGCCCTGTCCTTCGTGGGCACCGAGGAGCGTCAGCGGCTGCTGGGCGACCTGGGTGGCACCGTCGCGGACTTCGACCGCGAGTCCACACTCCACGGGCGCATCGAGGCGCAGGTGGCCCGCACGCCGGACGCGGACGCCGTGGCGTTCGAAGGCACGACGCTGTCCTTCCGCCAGCTCGACGCGCGCGCCAACCAGCTCGCGTGGCATCTGCGCGCGTTGGGCGTGGGCCCCGAGGTGACGGTGGGCCTGTGCCTGGAGCGTTCGGCCGAATCCATCGTCGCGCTGCTCGCCGTGCTCAAGGCCGGCGGGGCCTTCGTGCCCCTGGATCCAACGGCGCCCGCCGCGCGTCGCTCCTTCATCCTGCGGGACAGCGGCGCCTCCGTGCTGCTGACCCGCCAGGCGCTGGCGGACGCGTGGCGGCCCGAGGTGCGCGAGGTCGTGTGCCTCGACACCGACCGGAAGGCGTGGGCGGAGTTGTCGTCGGAAGCGCCGTCGTCCAACGCGGGGCCGGAGAGCCTGGCCTACGTGCTCTACACGTCGGGCTCCACGGGTAAGCCCAAGGGCGTGGCGGTGCAGCACCGCTCCGTGATGCACCTGCATCAGGCCATGACCGACGCGGTCTACGCCCAGGCGCCGCGGGGTCTGCGCGCGAGCCTCAATGCACCGCTCTACTTCGACGTGTCCGTCGGACAGCTCGTGCTGCTGGTGGATGGACACTGCGTGTGCGTGGTCCCGGAGGACGTGCGTCTGGATCCGGACCGGATGCTCGCGTGGTTGGAGCAGCAGCGCATCGACGTGCTGGATTGCACGCCGGCGCAGCTCAAGCCGCTGCTGGAGGCGGGCTTGCTGGAGCGCACCCACGTGCCGGCGTTCGTCGTCGTCGCCGGTGAGGCGGTGGACGAAGTCACCTGGCGCATCCTCGCCGGGTCGACGCGCACGCGCGCCTTCAACGCCTACGGCCCCACCGAGGGCACCGTGTACGCCACCTCGTGGTGCATCACGGGGGCATCGCAGCCGGTGCCCGTCATTGGCCGGCCGCTCGTCAACATGGGCGCGTTCGTGCTCGACGCGAACCTGAACCCCGTGCCCGTGGGCGTGCCCGGGGAGCTGTTCATCTCCGGCGAGGGACTCGCGCGCGGCTATCGCGGGCGCCCGGACCTGACGGCGGAACGCTTCATCCCCCACCCCTTCAGCACGCAGCCCGGTGCCCACATGTACCGCACGGGCGACAAGGCGCGCTGGCGGCAGGACGGGACGCTGGACTTCATGGGCCGCCTGGACTTCCAGGTGAAGCTGCGCGGCTACCGCATCGAGCTGGGGGAAATCGAAGCCACGTTGCGCGCGCACCCGGGCATCCGGGACGCGGTGGCGCTGGTCCGCGAGGACGTCCCGGGCGATGCACGCCTCGTGGCCTACGTCGTGCCGGAGGTGGAGACGGCCCCGTTGCGCGAACACCTGCGCAAGCACCTGCCTGAGTACATGGTGCCGTCCGCGTTCATCGCCCTGCCC
>NZ_RAVZ01000338.1 GCF_003611635.1 Corallococcus terminator
CGTCCAGGGGTGGGCGGTTCGTGGGGCGCGGTGGCGGGTGTGGGCGCCGACGTTGAGACGCTGACCCTGAACGCACGCCTGCGATTGGAGGCGCGGCGACAGCATGGAGGTTTCCGTCAGGGCTACTTTGGTCCGGATTACGAGTTGGCGCGATTTCGCGCGGCGGGGCACTCCGGGGCGCCGTTGACGAAAGCCCCGTTTCCTGAGGGCGCCTCTGCCTATGCCGAAGCGAATGTTGGTTGGGACGCGGAGCGACTGGGAGGGCTGGTGCAACGACACCTGAGTCTCTCTGGGGCCCTGGAGGTCTTCACCTGGGGACGCGTGGACGCGGATGGGCGGCTCGCTCTTCAGCTTTTCGACCGGAGCCTCGAACTCGCCGCCAATGCGCTCGCGGTAGGCCTGGGCCAGTCAGGCACCCGCTATCTGCTCTCCGGGGAACTGCGCTGGCGCTTCGCGGGGAAGGTGTACGCGCTGGGGCAGGGCGGAACGCTCCTGTTCCCGGTCGCTGGCGGTTCGCTGCGCCCGGGTGCCTATGTGTCCTTGGGATTCGGGGTGGACAATGCGCGGTGACATATGGGTGTTGAGCGCACTCCTGCTCTTCACGGGCTGTGCTTCCGTTCGCCCCCTGTCCGGGCATGCCCGTTTTCCGCAGGACAGTTCACGCGGGATGCCTGCGCCCGTGCTTCGCGACACAGAGGGTGAAGTGTCCCGGACCGTCGCACCCGGCGAACCTTCGCGGCTGCGGCGTCACCGGAGCGAGCGGCCCCAAGGCACGGAAGCCGCTCGCGTTGCCCGGTCCGGGGGCGCTGTCCGAGTGGTGGTCAGCGGCGCCGTGGAGGCAGACGCATTCGAGCACTTGCTGGTGCTCGCGGGCCTGGAGCCCTGGGACGAACTACCCTTGCGTGCATCCGCCCTGACGCCGAGGCAGGCGGCGCGGCTGCTGGCGGTGTTGCTGAAGAAGCCGGTGACACCGGGAAATTTCCCACCGCGCATGGCGACCAGCCTCCTGCTGCGTGAGGTGTTGGAAGGCGGCACCGTGTCGCGGGAGGAGTTGTTGCGCAGGGTGGCTCGCTTCGATCGGGCCGTGGTGTTGCGTCCTGATGGGTATCTCGCGTGGGTGATGACGGGACGAACACAGCAGCGCGTGGCTCAGGTGCAGTGGAAGAACGGAGTCTTTGGTGCGCTCGGCTTCGAGCTGGGCCGCTTCTATCTCGATACTGGTGGCGTGTTCCGGCCGGCGGACGAGCACCTCCAGCCGGTGTTCAGTTCGTTCGTCGTCGAGGTGTACGACGATGCGGACGTCATCAACCGCTCCCTGGACGGAGCCGGGGAGGCCTTCTTTGAGTTGGCCATGGCCATCGGGAAGTTCTTCACCGCCCCGACGGACAGTGTCCGCGCGCTCCAGCATCTTCCGGCGGGCATCGCCGCGCTCATCTCCGCTTCTCCTGAGTACCTGGAGCGCTTCACGTACATGACACGTGGGGAGCAGATACAGGCTGTCGCGAAGCTGGTGACGTCACTCTATGCCTGCGGTGGTGTGGCCAAGGGCACGACCGGAACCGTGACCGCGGCGATGGGCGGTGTGGACGCCATGGTTCCGGTGTTGTCCCTCTCCGCCGAAGGTGCGCTGGTGCTGGAGCGAATCGCGGTGCCGGTGGGACAGATGGCTTCCGCTGTCGGGTCGGGCGTGGGCGGCCTCTATGTATTGTCAGCGGCCTCCAGCAATGCTGGGGGCAGCCTTCATGCTGGCGGTTCCAAAGTTGAGGAACGTTATAGGAACGTGGAAATTGTTGACGAGCGTGGCGACCCACTGGGCGAGTTCGATGAAATCCAGCCCGGACTGTTCATTGAGGACAAGTCGGCGATGAACCTGGAGGTCTTGCATCCCAGGACAGGGAAACCAATGCAGACGGCCGAGCAATGGGCGGTGAAGCAGATTTACGAAAAGACGACGGCGCGGATCAAGAACCTCATGACTCGGGCCCACGCCACGCGTCCTGCGGTAGGTGGTAGCCCGACGGTGCCCCCGATTTCGACGCTGAAAACGTATCGAAACTTCCTCTTCAGGATTGAGGAGGCAAAGCCCGCATTACAAGAAGCGGTGTCGCGGCAACTCGCGCGCCTGACGCAAGAAAACCCAGGTTGGAAGTTCATCGCGACGTATGGTCAGTGAACGGGTTCTTCAGGGAGCAGACGTGTCGATATCGATTCTCGTGAAGCGGCTTCCGGAGCGTGGAACAAGCGCGGAGTTGGTTCCCCTGGCGACGGAAGAGGTCTTCCGCAGGTATTGGGTCCCCGGTTGTGACGCCCTCGGTTTGCGCTGGGTCCCCTTGTTCAAGACCGGCATTCCAGTCCAGAAAGAGGATCTTGGCTCGGTGCTCGGGGAACTGCGCGCGCTTCGCCAGTGGATGAGCGGCCTACCTGACGAGGGCAAGGCCGCCGTGTGCTCCAGGCTGGATGCGGCGCTCTTGTCCCTCGAGACGGCGGTGACGCTCCCAGACACAGATATCTTCATCGGCTAGGACGGGCCTGTGTAGTACGAAGGGCCCCCTTCCGGTGACGCTGTGCGCCTCCTCTCCCTCCAGGTCCAGGACTTCCGCAACCTCCCGGGCGTGCAACTCACGCCCAGCCTCCACGCGACCATCGCCGTGGGGCAGAACGGGCAGGGGAAGACCAACCTCCTGGAGGCGCTCTACTTCCTCGCCACCCTCAAGCCCCTGCGCGCCGGCCGGCTCTCCGAACTCGTCCGCTGGGGCGCCCAATCCGCCCGCGTCTCCGGCCGCTTCCTCCTCAAGGGCGCCGAGCGCGAAATCTCCGTCGAGGTCGGCGGCGGCACCCGCCAGGCCCTCGTGGACGGCAAGAAGGCCTCCAGCCTGGAGGACTACTTCGGCGGTGTCTCCGTCGTCGCCTTCACCCCCGACGACCTCGAAGTCATCAAGGGCGGCCCCGACTCACGCCGCGCGTTCCTCGACCGCGCTGTGTTCAACCGCTTCCCCGCCTTCCTCCGGGAAAGCCGCGAGTACGCCCGCGCCCTGAAGAACCGCAACCGCCTGCTCCGCGACGGCGCCACCGTCGATGCCGCGTACCTGGACGCCTACGACGAAACCCTCGCCCGCGCGGGCGCCCGTCTCTACGCCCGCCGCCGCTCGCTGATGGCCGAACTCGCCCCGCGCGCCCAGGCAACGTTCGCCTCCATCGGCCGCACCGCCGACCCCGCCGTCTACGGCTACCACCCCGCCCACATCGGGACCGACTTCGCCCAGGCCGACGAGGCCGCCCTCGCTGGCGCCTTGCGCGAAGCCCTGGCCGCCCGCCTGCGCCGGGACCTGGACCGTGGCTTCACCTCCGTGGGCCCGCACGTGGACGATGTCTCCGTGACGCTCGGCGGTCGCAGCGCCCGGGCCTACGCGAGCCAGGGCCAACAGCGCGCCCTGGTGCTCGGCTGGAAGATCGCTGAAATCGAGAACCTGGAAACCGCCATGGGCTTCCTCCCCCTGCTCCTGCTGGATGATGTCTCCAGCGAGCTGGATCCGGAGCGCAATGCCTATCTCATGGGCTACCTCGCCCAGAGCGGCGCGCAGGTCTTCCTGACCACCACCGACGCGGGGCTCGTGAGGGCCGCCGCCGCCAGTGATTCCCTCTGGCTCACCGTTCACGCGGGCGTGGTGAACACAGACACGCCCGCTCCCTAGCGCACGTGCCGTCGGTTCCAGGGCCAGTGGATGGGCCCGCGCTTCGCCTGATGGGGGACCTGCTCCCGCGTGACATTCCCGAAGTACTCGTAGCGGAACTCCGCCCACAGCAGGCCGAACGCCACCGCGAACAGGAACACCCCCAGCGTCAGCCACCACGCCGTGCCCGTCGCCAGCGCGACGATGCCCAGCACCCCCAGCACCGCGGCCACGCCCAACGGCACCGTGTCGCGCTGCTTCGACTCGCTGAAGGCCATGCCCATGGCCACCATCGCCACGAGCAACAGCGGCCACGCCAGCCAGTACGCCGTGCGCGCGTACAGGTTGGCAATCGATAGCAGGAACAGCCCGAATCCAAATACCGCCAGTCCGCCGTCCATCGAATCCTCCTCGTGAGAATCCCCTGGGGACTCCCGGCTGAACATGCGGCCTGCTCCTCTTCGCGGGCACTCCCCCAGCCGGCATTCCCCTCGCGTCCGACCGGGGACACGGCGGGAGAGCGTCACCCTTCGCCCCCCGGAATACGCATCCACGCCGCCGTGTCTGCTTCGTGCCCCCACGAACGCGTGCGCCCCTTGCCCGGAGTCCTTCCAGGGCGACAGGGGCTTGCTGGATGCGCGAGCGCTGTAGTCGACGTTTGCTCCGACGAAGTTCTTGCGGACGTGTCGGGCCTGCACCATGACGGGCGCCGTCCCACCGGGAGCCCTCGGGACGAACGAATGGTGCCATGTCGCGGATGCTGCTGACGCTCGTGCTGTCTGCCCTGCTCGCGGGGTGCCACCGCGCGACGTTCGAGGACTCGGTGCTCCAGAAGAAGGACGTGAAGTACCGCGTCGGCACCCTGTCCAACGACGTCTGGCAACGGGCCTCGTTCGACGACAACGACCTGGCCTTCGTGGAGCGCGGTGAAACCGGCCGCGTCATCGCCACCAATGCCACCTGCAAGGATCACGACGACCCGGCGCTCAGCGTCCTCACGAAGCACCTGCTCATGGGCTTCACCGAACGCCAGGACCTGGGCCAGCGCACCTTCACCCTGGACGGCCGCGAAGCCCTGCGCAGCCGCTACGTCGCGAAGCTCGACGGTGTCCCCGTGTCCCTGGAGCTCGTCGTCCTCAAGAAGGACAACTGCGTCTTCGACTTCAGCTACGTGTCCCCCGTGGGCCAGGCCGACGCGCGCATGGCCGACTTCGAAGCCCTGGTCTCCGGCTTCCAATCGGAGCGCCTCCGATGAGGACCGAAGCCCAGGCCGCGGCCGCGGCGGCGCAGCACCCCCCGCGCCCCACCCTCAAGGAGCGCCTCCAGGAGCGCATGGAGTCGCTGGGCTCCCTGTCGGTGATGACCGGGCAGGTGTTCAGCCGCGCCGTGCGCCCCCCGTATGACTGGGCCGGCCTCATCTTCCACACCGAGTCCCTGGGCGTGCGCTCGCTGCCGATCGCGCTGCTCACCGCGACGTTCGCCGGGCTCGTCATCTCGCTCCAGTTCGGCTACTTCCTCGCCCGCTTCGGCGTGCAGTACACCGTGGGCCGCGTCGTCATCCTCACGCTGTTCCGGGAGCTGGCCCCCGTGCTCACCGCCCTCACCGTGGGCGCGCGCATCGGCTCGGGCATCGCCGCGGAGCTGGGCTCCATGACCGTGACGGAGCAGGTGGACGCCATCCGCGCGCTCGGTGCGGACCCGCTGCGCAAGCTGGTGGTGCCGCGCGTGTTCGCGTGTCTCATCGTCATGCCGGTGCTCACCGTGTTCTCGGACGTGGTGGGCCTGGTGGGCGGCGCGCTGGTGGTGCGCTCTCAGTACGGCATCTCCCTGGACCAGTTCTTCCAGGGCGCCATGGACGCGGTGCAGATGGGGGACTTCGTCTCCGGCGTCATCAAGGGCGCGGTGTTCGGGCTCGTCATCGGGCTGGTCGGTTGTTTCAAGGGGCTCGCGGTGGAGGGCGGCACCGAAGGCGTGGGCCGCGCCACCACGCAGACCGTGGCCATCACCTCCGTGTCCGTGTGTCTCGCGGACTTCTTCATCACGAAGATCACGCTCTACTTCTGAAGCGCCCCGGACCATGCGCAAGGCCCGCTCCCACCACGTCGACCCGCCCGCCCCGTTCGAGTTCCGCAAGCCCACCCCGGGCGAGGAGCTCATCCGCTTCGAGGGGCTCGTCAAACAGTTCGGCGCCAAGCGCATCTACGAAGGCGTGGACCTGGACGTGCGCGCCGGAGAGACGCTGGTCGTCCTGGGCGGCTCCGGCGTGGGCAAGAGCGTGCTGCTCAAGTGCCTCATCGGCCTGCTGCACCCGGATGGAGGCCGCGTCCTCTTCGAAGGCTACGACGTGTCGAAGTTCTCCGAGGAGCAGTTCCTGGAGGTCCGCAAGCACGTGGCCATGGTGTTCCAGGGCGCCGCGCTCTTCGACTCGCTCAGCGTGGCGGAGAACGTGGCCTACCCGCTGCGCGAACACTTCCCCACGATGTCCCGCGATGAGATCCGCAAGCGCGTGGCGGAGAAGCTGGAACTGGTGGACCTGCCCAACACGGAGCGGCTGATGCCGTCGGATTTGTCCGGCGGCATGCGCAAGCGCGTGGGCCTGGCGCGCGCCATCGCCACGGACCCGGAGGTCATCCTCTGGGATGAGCCGACGACGGGCCTGGACCCCGTCACCACGCAGACCATCAATGAATTGATTGAGTCGATGAAACAGCGCCTGGGCGCTACGTCCATCGTCGTCACGCACGACATGGTGAGCGCCTTCGTGCTGGCGGACCGGATGGCCATGCTGGCCAACCGCAAGATCGTCCAGGTGGGCACCCCCGAAGAGATGCGCCGCTCCAAGGTGCCGGAGGTGCGGGCCTTCCTGGACGCGCGCCGCCTGGAGCTGAACCCCGAAAGAACACCATGAGTCTCTTCAACTCGACCTCGAAGGAAAAGCGCCTGGCCGTGCGCGCGGGCCTCTTCGTCGCCATCGGCCTCGCCGTGGCCGGCGTCGTCGTCTTCTTCATCGGCCGCGAGTCGAACCTCTTCCAGCGCCAGGTCATCTTCCGCGCCTATTTCGACAGCGTGGACGGCCTGAGCGACCAGTCCCCTGTGTGGATTGGCGGCCTCAAGGTGGGCCGCGTCAACGGCGTGGCCTTCTCCCAGGACCTGAAGGACAGCCGCCTGGAGGTGCAGTTCCAGGTCGCGAGCGCCTACACGGAGCGCATCCGCGCGGACTCCGTCGCGAAGCTCACCAGCATGGGCGTCCTGGGCGACAAGGCGGTGGACATCTCCCTGGGCAGCGCGGACCAGCCGCCCGTGGAGCCCGGCGGCATCGTCAAGTCCAGCAGCGGCGGGGACCTGTCCAAGCTCATGAGCAGCGCCTCCCAGGTGATGGAGAACTCCGTCGCCATCAGCGAGTCGCTCAAGGACGCCGTCAAGGTCTACGCGAACCCGGAGCTGTCGCGCGACCTGGCCCAGAGCGTCGCGTCGCTGAGCTCCATCATGCGGGAGGTGGAGAAGGGCGACGGCACGCTGCACAAGCTCATCTACGACAAGCGCACCGGAGATGAGGTGAACACCCTGCTCGCCAGCGCGTCGGGGGCCGCCCGGCGCATGGACGGCGCCCTGGCCCACGTCGAAGCCATCCTGGGCGAGGTCCGCCGGGGCGACGGCACCGCGCACGCGCTCATCTACGGTCAGGACGGCGCGGTGGCCCTGAAGGAACTGGGCGAGGCCGCCGGCCAGTTGGGGGGCCTCATCGAGGACGCGAAGAAGAGCCCCAATGGCGCCGTGCACCAGCTCATCTACGGCGACGCGAAGGGCATGTTCGCGGACCTGGGCAGCGCCGCCGCGGACATCAAGCAGATCACCTCCACCGTGGCCAAGGGCGACGGAACGCTGGGCGCGCTCGTCTCCGACCCCACCGTCTACGACGACCTGCGCGAAGTGCTGGGCAACGTGAAGCGCAACCGCATCCTCCGCGCGCTGGTGCGCTTCTCCGTCAGCAACGGCGAGTCCCTGGAACAGGTGGGGAAGCCCCAGTCGGTGCCCACGCCGCTGACGCCCTCGGACGACACCGCCGCCCCGGCCGCGCCCGCGAATCCGCCCGCGCCGGCCCCCACGCCCTGAGCCGCAGGTGTAAAAAACGCCTGACGTCCCGGTGAGCCCGACGCCCGCGCTGGCGTCGGCGGGCAGGGGTCTCAAGACACTCGGGTGATACACACACCCGGGGTGTTTCACTTGAAACACGAGCAGTTTGTTCACATCGGGATTTGCTGGGAGTTCAATTTTACCGCCTCTATTGACTTCATGTGATTGTCACATGTATTTCCCACTCCCCACTTTTCCGAGGAGTTGGGAAAAATGCTTCGTAACGTCGCGCAGCGCGGTGGTCGTGTCGCGGTGGTCCTTGGCACGCTGATGTCCCTGGCGGGTTGCAGCAGCAGCGCTCCGGCGCCCGAGGAGCAGCCCACGGAGGAGGCGGCCACCACGGCGGAGGCACTCCCGCACCGTGGCTGTGACACCATCGAGCCGTCGGCCGATGAGAAGCTGGAGATCGAGGCTGCGCTGGCCAGCCGCGTGATGGCGAAGCGCGCGGTGGGTTCGGTGAACGTGCCCGTGTACTTCCACGTCATCAACAAGGGCACGGGCATCGCGAACGGCGACATCCCGGACTCGCAGATCACCGCGCAGATGAACGTGCTGAACGCGGCGTACCAGAGCACGCCGTTCAAGTTCACGCTGGCCGGCACGGACCGCACGACCAACAGCACCTGGTTCGCGCTGAGCTCGGGCTCCGCCGCGGAGAAGAAGATGAAGACCGCGCTGCGCAAGGGCGGCCCGGAGACGCTGAACATCTACACGGCGAACCTGAAGGGTGGCCTGCTGGGCTGGGCGACCTTCCCCTCCAGCTACACCAGCCAGCCGAAGATGGACGGCGTGGTGATGCTCTACAGCAGCGTCCCCGGCGGCACGGCGTCCCCGTACAACCTGGGCGACACGGCCACGCACGAAGTCGGCCACTGGGTGGGCCTGTACCACACGTTCCAGGGCGGCTGTAACAACCCGGGCGACTCCGTCAGCGACACGCCTCCGGAGGCCTCGCCCGCGTACGGCTGCCCGGCCAACCGCGATAGCTGCGCCGGCGGCGGCGTGGACCCCATCTACAACTTCATGGACTACACCGACGACAACTGCATGAACACGTTCACGGCCGGCCAGTCGGCCCGCGCGGACAGCCTGACGGCGACGTACCGCTAGTCAGCAGCCTCCAGTCACAGGTCGTCCCCGGCGCCGGAGTCTCCCGTTTCATCCGGGGGCTCCGGCGTCGTTCGTTTTCGCGGCGCTCCCATGGCCGTGGACAAGTCGGGCCCGGCTTGTCCACAGTGGGGGACCGCCCTCCGGAAAAGGCCTGGAGGGTGCCCAAGGAAGGGTGTGGCGCCGTGAGAGACCTGTTGATGATTCCCGGGCCGGTGGATGTGGACGCGGAGGTGCTGCAGGCGCTGTCCGCGCCGGTGCTCGGACACCTGGACGCGGGCTTCATCGCCACCTTTGGCCGCGCGCTGAAGCGCCTGCGGGAGATTTCGCTCGCCCCGTCCGCGCAGCCCTTCGTCGTGTCCGGCAGCGGCACGCTGGCCATGGAGCTGGCGGTGGCCAACCTCATCGAGCCGGGCGACCGCGCGCTGGTGGTGAACACCGGCTACTTCAGCGACCGCATGGCCCACATCCTGGAGCGCCACGGCGCGAAGGTGACGCACGTGCGCGCGCCCCCCGGCGGCGCCCCCGACGCGGCCCAGGTGGAGGCGGAGCTGGCCCGCGGCGGTTTCAAGCTGATGACCGTCACCCACGTGGACACCTCCACCGCGGTGCTGGCGCCGGTGGAGTCCCTGCTGAAGGTCGCGAACAAGCACGGCGTCCTCAGCGTGGTGGACGGCGTGTGCGCCACCGCGGGCGAAGCCTTCCACCAGGACGCGTGGGGCGCGGACGTGTACCTCACCGCCAGCCAGAAGGCGGTGGGCGTGCCGCCGGGCCTGGCGCTGCTGACCGTGAGCCCGCGCGCGCTGGACACGTGGCGCAAGCGCAAGGCGCCGGTGGCCAGCGTGTACGCGGACTGGGCGGAGTGGCTGCCGGTGATGGAGGCGTACGAGGCCGGCAAGCCCTCCTACTTCGCCACCCCTCCCACGTCGCTCATCTGCGCGCTGGACGTGAGCCTGGGCCAGATTCTGGCCGAAGGGCTGGAGGCCCGCTTCGAGCGTCACCGCCGCATGGCCCGCGCCTTCCGCGCCGCCTGGAGCGCGCTGGGCCTGCGCCTGCTGCCCACGTCGGAGGCCCTGGCCGCCAACACCCTGAGCGCCGTGTACTACCCGGAAGGGGTGGACGCCTCGCTCGTCGGCCGCGTGAAGGCCCAGGGCGCCGCCATCGCCGGCGGCCTCCACCCGGAGCTGAAGACGCGCTACTTCCGCGTGGGCCACATGAACCGCGTCACCACTGGGGACGTGCTCGTCACGGTGGGCGCCGTGGAGCGGGCCCTCCACTCGGGCGGCTACCGCGCCAGCGCCTCCGGAACCGCCGTCGCCGCCGCCCAGGCCGCCCTCTCCACCTGACCGTCCTACCTCTCATTTTCTCGCGTCCCGGGAATAATCGTCGGCCCCCACATTAGATTCATGTAAAGTCCGGGATAACGTCCGGTACTTCCGGGCTTACTTGGATTTCTTGTCGTCGTGGTAGAAATATGTGATTGGGCTGCACGGTGTGGGCGGGGCGTGGGCTCCGGCATCAGTGAGGGGGAAGGGCTGCGCCTGGCTCTTATACACATCTGACGCTGCCGACGAAGCTAGACG
>NZ_RAVZ01000339.1 GCF_003611635.1 Corallococcus terminator
GGGCGGGGCATCGACACCATCCGCGAATCGGGGGACCGGCTGCGGATGTTGTCCGGGCTTGTGCAGGGCAGCGCGGACTCCGTCCGCCAGATCTCCGCGTCGGTGAGCCAGCAGTCGGCGGGCGTGTCGCAGATCTTCTCCGCCGTCACGGACCTGACCGCGATGATGGAGGCGTCGGTGTCCCGGGTGGAGGCCACCCACGAGGCGGCGGACACGCTCCAGCACGTCACCGACCAGGTGCACGGCGTCATCGGTCTGTATCAAGGCGGAACCTGATACGTCACCGACAGGCCCCCCTTCCATGGAGTACATGGAGGCCATGACCTCCAGACTCCGACGTTTCCTGTCGTTTTCCTCGATTCCACTCCTGTTGAGCTGCGGCGCCGCCGCGGTGTCGGACGGGTCCTCTCCCGCGCTGGCGTCGCAGGGGCAGGAACTGGCCACGGGCACGCCCGCCGGCAACGGCGTGGTGCTGTTCCTCAACGATTACTCGACGACGCTGGCGGTGTTGGACACGCAGGTGCCGTTGAACCTCCTGGCCGCGCAGAGCCTGATGGACTGGCGCGAAGGTCCGGACGGCGTCCTGCACACCGGGGATGACCGGCGCTTCGTCTCCATCGAGCAGGTGGATGCGGTGCCCAACGTGGGTCCGGCGGCGCTCGCGGCGCTGGAGACGTACGCGCGGGGCACGGGCCGGGTGGCGCTGCCGGTGGACGGTTGGGTGGGCACGTTCCAGGGCGTGACGTTCAACGTGGCGGAGGCTCGCCGGGCGCTGGCGGTGGTGAACGCGCAGAGCGCGAGCGCGTTGCAGGCGAGCTATGGCGTGTCGGCGGCGGCGGCGAACGCCATCGTGTCGGCGCGGCCGTTCTTCCACATCCTGAAGCTGGGGCGGCTGCCGGCCGTGGACGGCACGTCGCTTCAGAACCTCAAGACGGCGACGCAGCAGGCGGCCGAAGGTGAGCCCTGCACCGGCGCGGGAACCTGTCAGACGGGGCTCTGGTGCAATGGCATCCCCAATGACGCCTCCAGCCCGTACGGCCGCTGCATCACCACCTCGCCCACCCCGGGGGACGGCGAGTCCTGTTCGCTGTTCGTGTCGTGCCAGACGGGGCTGACGTGCCACGGCCTGGCGTCGGGTGCGACGGAGGGCTGGTGCCGGCCCGCGTGGATGGAAGGCGAGTTCACGTCGTATTCGGACCTGACGTTGCAGGGCAACACGACGCCGCAGATGTCCACGCAGCCGGTGGTGGGACTGGCGACGGTGCCGGAGGACATCACGGTGGAACTGGACCTGGCGCACAACAACCCGTCCAAGCTGGTGCTGACGCTGGAGGATCCGGGTGGGGAGACGGCGCTCCTGTGGGACGGGCCGAACGAAGGCACGCCGCCCAAGCGCATCCCGGTGACGCGCGGCATTCCGCGTGACGGCACCATCAACGGCCTGTGGAAGCTGCACGTCGTCAACCCGTCCGGCGTGGGCAACGGCAAGCTGCGCGAGTGGACGCTGAAGCTCAACAGCCGCTGGGACTGATGCGGTTGTGATGGAAGGGCAGGGGGCCGGGGATGACTCTCCGGCCCTCTTCCCTGTGCGCTCCATGGGGCAGCATGCGTGTCCATGGGCTAAAAGAAAAAGCCCAGCACCCGTGGAGGGCACCGGGCTTCAAATGACGCTGGGCCTTCGGGTTACTCCTCGACCTCTTGAGGTTCCTCGAAGTTCACGTCGAAGTTGACGCGCTGGCCGGGTTCGATGGTGAAGGTCTTCTGCCAGCGCGACGGGCCCACGGTGACGAGCAGGCGGTGGTAGCCCTCGTACACGTCCAGCTCCTCGACGGGGACGGTGCCCGCGGGCTTCCCGTCGATGCTGACGTTGGCGCCGGCCGGGCCGCGCACGTTGATGAAGGCCTTGTTGAGGAAGAACTGGAACGCGGAGCGACCGGTGGCCGCCACCGTCACGGTGCGCGACACGGAGATGCCGAGCGCGCCGTTGGTGAAGGTGAGCAGGTGCCGTCCTGGAGGCAGCGGCACCGACAGCGGCGTGCGACCCAGCAGCGTGGTGGTGCTGTTGAGCGTGACCTCCACGCGCGGCTCCACCGTGAGGTCCAGCATGCCCATGACGGGGCCTGCGTCCACGATGCCGGCATCCTCCACGCCCGCATCCTCGACACCCGCGTCGAAGGGAGCGGCCACGACGGCGGGGATGCCCGCGTCGAAGGTCTCCACGGTCATGGTGCCCTGGAGCTGGCGCTGGATGACCACCGCGCCCGCGCCAAGCGTCAGCGCCAGTCCGCCGACGACATAGGGGATCCATGCCCGCGAGGGCTTCTGCGCCGGTGCGGCCACCTGCGCCGTGGGGCTCGCCGCGCCGCCGAAGATGGGGCCCGCGGGACGTGCGTCCGTGTTGGACGCCGCACCCTGCGAGGGCGTCGAAGACGGAGCGGTCGCGCTCGTACCCTGCGCCGGATTCGAGCCCTGCGCGCCCGGATTCGTGCCTTGCGCCTGCGTACTCGCGGCCGTCGCGGATGCCGCGCCCTGGGCGGCCACGTTCGCTCCCTGCGTGGCAGCAGAGCCCTGCGTGACAGCAGTGCCCTGAGCGGTCGCGGTGGCCTGCGCGCTCGACGAAGTGCCCTGCGCTCCCGCCTGCGAAGCCGGGCCCTGTGACGCCGAAGCCGCGGAGGACACGGTCGCGCTCGCCGCACCCGTGCTCGCCGCCTGTGCCCCGGCAGCCGCCGTGCTCGCCGCGCCCGTGGACACCGGCGCCGAGTTCACCTCCGGCACCAGGTTCTTCACGGGCTCCGCGAGCCCCGCGCCCTGCGCCAGGACCTCGGCGATCTGCGGCGCGGGCATGCCCGTCTTCGCGAGCGCCTCCGCGATGCCCAGCTCAATCGTCTTGCGCCGCGCCGCACGCGCATCGCTCTCCGGCGGGAAGAGCTTCGCCAGGTGCTCCGCGAAGGACTCATGCGTCGGCAGCTTGCCGATGGCGTCCACCACCGCCTCGCGGAAGGCGAGCGCGGAGGGGTAGCGCTCCAGCGCGCGCTTGTTCGTCGCCCGGCGCACGATGGCGTCCAGCTTGAGCGGCACGTCGGGCGGCATCGGCGGCAGCGCGCGGTTGAGCACCGCCTTGTCCGGATCCGCTGACTCCTTGAACGGCATCTTCCCCGTGAGGCACTCGTGCAGCGTGAGCCCCAGCAGGAACACGTCCGACTGCACGTTGACGGCTTCGCGTCCGCCCAGGAGCTGCTCCGGGGACGTGTACGCGCGGCGGTTCTTCACGCGCTTGCCGCCGCGCTCGCGGGGCGCCACGGAGAGCGCGCCGTAGCCGGTCACCTTCGTGAAGCCGGTGAAGGACACCATCAGCGTCTCGGGCCGGATGTCTCCGTGCACCAGCGGCGAGCCGTCGTCGTTGCCCGCGACGTGCGCGTAGTGCAGGCCCATGGCCGCATCCGCCACGACGAGCGCCGCGAACGCGGGCGACATGCGCGGATGGACCTCCAGCACGCGGCGCAGCGGCTCGCCGTCGGCGAACTCGGTGACGCGCGCGAGCCCGCCATCCAGCTTCTCCAGGCCGTGGACGCGAAGGATGTTCGGGTGCTCGAAGACGATGGCGCGGTTCGTCTCGCGCTCCAGCCGCGCCACCAGCTCCGGGTTCTGGGCGATGTCCGGCGGTGCCCAGATGAGCACCACGGGACGGGGCGTGGCGCCATCCTCCAGCGCCAGTCCGAGGAAGGCCCGCGAGCCCTCACCGGCGAGGAGGGGACCGAGTGATTGGTAGCGAGGCGAACTCATGGGAACGGCATGCTAGTGCCCTTCCCGTCGATCCTGGAATCCCCGCGTAACGACTACAGCCTCTGCCCTTCAAACGGCAGCGTCAGGTGGTACGCGTAGCGCCCACGACGCACGAGCAACAGCACGCTACGTCCCCGTCGCGCCGTGAGCAGTCCTTCACGGAAAGTGTCAGCGGTCGGAACCGGCTGATTGTTGATCCGCAAGAGCACATCCCCCGATTCCAGGCCAATCTCCGACGCAGCGGAGCCCGGCCGCACTGCGGAGATCGCCATCCCGTTTTTATTCTCCTTCACCCGGAGTCCTAGCCGTTCCCACGCCAGGTTTTCGAGCAGGCGGGCAGGAAATTCAATCGGAGTGACCTGCACGGTGCGGCTTGAGCCTGCTCGGAAGAGCACCAGGGGGAAGACCGAGCGGGCCGGATAACCGCGCACGCGCGAGTCGAAATCCTCGGCGTCCTGGATGCGGGAGCCGCCCAGTTCGGCCACCACATCACCGCGTTGGACGCCCGCCTGCGAGGCCGGACTGTCGGGCTCCACGTTCGTCACCACCGCACCGTAGGTGCGATCCCATCCGAGCCGCGCGGCGACCTGCGCGGGGAGGTTCGTCGTGTCCATGCCCACCCACGCGGGGCGCACCTTCCCGAAGCGCGTGAGCTCTTCCACGATGCGCCGCACCTTGTCCGCGGGGATGGCGAAGCCGATGCCCTGACCGTTCGCGTAGATGGCGGTGTTGATGCCGATGATCTCCCCGTCCACGTTGAGCAGCGGCCCGCCGGAGTTGCCCGGGTTGATGGCCGCGTCCGTCTGGAGGAAGTCGTTGTAGACGCGGTCGTCGGCGCGGAAGGTGCGGCCGGTGGCGGACACCACGCCCGCCGTCACCGTCTTGCTCAGGCCGAACGGGCTGCCAATGGCCACCACCGTCTCGCCAATCATCAGGTCGGAGCTGGTGCCCAGCTTCGCGGTGGGCAGGGGCTGCTTCGCGTTCACCTTGAGCACGGCCAGGTCGTTGTTGGCGTCGCTGCCCACCACCTCCGCGTCGAAGGTGCGCCCGTCCGCGAGCACCACGTGGATGGCGGACGCGCCCCGGATGACATGGTCGTTGGTGACGATGATGCCGGACGCGTCGATGATGGCGCCGCTGCCCAGGCCCTGGATGCGCTGGCGCGTCTCCGGCTCCGCCATGCCCTGGCCGAAGAACTCCTCCAGCGGCGAGCGGGCGCGGCCCCGGAAGCGCGACTCCACCTCCTGCTCGGTGCCGATGTAGACGACCGCGGGGGAGACCTTCTGCACGACCTCCACCACGTCGCTGCGGCGCCGCGACAGGTCCGCTTGCGCGGGGAGTGCCAGGGCGAGTCCCACCAGCAACAGCCCCCACCGGATGTGTCCTGCCCTCATGTCCTTCCTCCGTGCGCCACCAGGAAGCGTCTCCTGGAAGACAGTCTGAATGTCGGGAAGGCCCCAGCCATTCCCGGGGTGTCTGGATGCGGCGTCCGGCTCTTCATAGACCAGGGACCTGAAGGTGCAACCGTGAGCGAACGCACTTTCAGGCAGAACGTCCCGGCCCCCGCCCGATTGCGCACCCGGGGGTGAGGGCGGGCCTGATCCTGCGTCCCGGCGCGGCGTGTTTCTTGGAGCCCGCGGGGGCGTAGGAGTCCTTTGACATGAGTCTCGTCCTGGTCGCGGATGACGAACCGGCGGTGCTGGAGGTGCTGAGCCAGGTGGTGGAGGACCTGGGGCACGACGTCGTGCGCGCACGGGATGGCGAGGAGGCGCTGGCGCTGGCGCGCTCGCGAAGGCCGCAGCTCGTGGTGACGGACCACATGATGCCGCGCATGAGTGGCATGGAGCTGTGCAGCCGGCTGAAGCAGGAGCCCGGCCTGCGCGAGGTGCCCATCATCCTGTTGAGCGCGGTGCTCCAGCAGGGCTCGCCGGATTCGACCGCGTTCCTCAACAAGCCCTTCGAGATCAACGACTTCGAAGCGCTGATCCACCGCGTGCTGGAGGAAGCCCCCGGGGCGTCCCGCGAGCCCGCGACGCCGGTGGAGGCGCTGGGCCAGTGGGTGGCGCGCACGCTCCAGGGCCCGCTGGAGGCCGCGCGCGTCCAACTGCTGAAGCTGGAGGGCCTGTCGCCCCCGACCCAGGACGCGGTAATGGCGCTGGGCGCGCAGCTCCAGTCGCTGGAGCGGATGGGTCAGCACCTCCAGGACGCGGCGAGCCTGAGCGCGGGCAGCCTGACGTTGCAGCCGGCGGAGGGGGAGCTGAGAGCGCACCTGGAGGCCTCGGTGGCGAGGTGTCGCACGCTGGGGCCCGGGGTGCCGGTGGAACTGGTGGTGCCCGAGGAGCCGGTGGCGCTGCGCTTCGACGCGGCCCGCCTGGGGCGGGTGTTCGACGTGCTGTTGTCGAACGCGGCCCGGCAGGGTGGGGTGCGCGTGGAGCTGCGGGTGTCCGACGCGCGGGTGTGGGTGTGCGTGAGCGACCCGGGGCCGGGCATCCCCGAAGCGGAGCTGCCACGGCTGTTCCAGCCCTTCCCGGACGGACCGGCCCGGGGGGATGCGCTGGGGCTCTACGTGGCCTCGGAGCTGGCGAAGCTGCACGGCGGCGCGCTGTCGGCCGAGTCGGTGCCCGGCCGGGGCGCGACGTTCAGTGTGTCCCTGCCGCGCGGGGCCTGAGGCTTCAGGCCTTCTGCGACTTCAGCATCCAGCCGATCATCTTGTAGAGCAGGCGGGCGCCCACGTTGGCGTCCCACTCGCTGCCTTCTGGGTCGGGGGCCACTTCCGTCAGGTCGAAGCCGACGATGGTGCGGCCCGAACGCACGACGCCCGCGACGAGCGCGGTGGCCTCCGGGAAGGACAGACCGCCGGGCACGGGCGTGCCGGTGTGCGGGCACAGCACGGGGTCCAACCCGTCGATGTCGAACGACAGGTAGACCTGCTGCGGCAGCTTGTCGACGATCTGCTTCACCTGCTGGTTCCAGGGCAGACCGTCGAAGCGGTTGTTCTGGAGGGTGGCGTCGAAGAACGCCTGGATGCGCCCGCCGGAGTTTTCGATGTAGCGGTGCTCGTTCTCGCTCATGTCGCGCAGGCCGACCTGGACGAGCGTCTTCACGCCGGGGATGCGCTCCGCGACGTTGTAGAAGATGGACGCGTGCGACCAGGTGAAGCCCTCGTAGGCGACGCGCAGGTCGGCGTGCGCATCCAGGTGGAGCACGCCCATGCCGGGGTACTTCTCCGCGTGGGCCTGGATGATGCCAAAGGAGATGGCGTGGTCTCCGCCGACGGCGGCCACGCACTTGCCCTGCTCCAGCCAGTGCTTCGCGGTGCGGTAGACGTGGTCGTTGAGCTTCTCGCTGAAGACGTTGACGTCGCGCGCGGCGGCGAGGAGCTTGGGCGTGCCGTCATGGATGCCACCGGCCTCGATGACGACCTGGGCGCGCTCCTTGGCCTGGGTGTTCCATTCGTGGAGTTCGGCGGGGGCCTCCAGCATGGCGATGCCGCGCTCGTAGGGACGGCCGGTCTCCACGTCGAACAGGTCCACCTGACGGCTGGCGTCCAGCAGGGCGGCGGGCCCGTCGGACGTGCCCCCGCCGTAGCTGGTGGTGGCCTCGAAGGGCACGGGGATGACGACGACGTGCGCCTCGTCGGGGGAGTGGGGGAGGCCGAAGATGCCGGAGCCCGGCTGCGCGGCGGCGGCGGGGTCGAAGTGGGTAGCCATGGCGGCGCAGGATACGGTTCCGCCTCCCGCGCGCAACGGCTTCCGTATCGCCTGGCTGCCCTCAGGGGGGATGGGCCTCCAGGAAGTCGTGGGCGGTGATCACTTCCGGTCGCAGGGGATGGCCCTCCACGAACCGTTGGTATTGGAAGCGCGCCTCTTCCCATTGCCCCAGGGCCTCATACGACGTCGCCAGGCCCAGGAGGCAGTCCCCGTTGTCGTGTGACTTTTGCAGGCACTCCTGGAACCACCACACCGCCGCCGCGGGATCGCCCTGTGCCAGGAGGTCCCTGCCTCGTTCGTAGTCAAAAACGGGGGGGGTGGGAGGAGTCAGATAGTTGGATGAGGGCGTCTGGGAACGCGGCAAGCGGAGGATCCTGACCAATATGAACACTCCGAAGATGACCACGATCCCCACCGACATGAGCTTCAACCAGAAGGCGTCGCTGGAGAGCAGGGGGCTCAGGCGTGACGGCGGCCTGGGGTGATCCGGGGCAGGATTCTCGACAGGGGCCGGAGGCTCCGGGAGCCTCCGGGGCAGGCTCTTGGGAACGAGCTCCGCGGGGAGAACCGGCCACTCATGCATCGCGGGCGAGGGGGGCGTGTCGGTCGTTCCCGTACCGGAAGGACTGACGAGGAGCCGCGCGTGGCGCCAGGCCTGGAGCTGACGCACGAAGGAGTCCGGGAGCGGCACGGGTCGGTGCTGGGCGACCAGTTCCTCCTGGAAGGCCCACGTCATGAGCAGCTTGCGGGCATGCGTGGGGAGGCGGACCGCGTTTGCACCCAGCCAGTCCGACAGGGACTGTTGCAGGGCCTCGGCGCTCTGGTAGCGGTCGCCTGGCATGGGCGCGAGCGCGCGCTTCAGGATGTCCAGCAGGTCGTCATCCAGGCTGGGATTGAGGCTCCGCGCGGGCGTCAGGCGTCCCTCGGTGGCGCGCTGGAAGATCTCCAGCTCGTTGCCGGTGACAGGCCGCTCGCCACACAACAACTCGAACAGGACGACACCCGCCGCATAGACATCCGCGCGAGCATCCGCAGGCCACTGTTTCAACTGCTCCGGAGCGAGGTAGGGATACTTGCCCTTGATGACGCCGACCTCGGTCTGCGGTCTTCCCGCGAGCCGCGCCTTGGCGATGCCGAAGTCGGCCACCTTCACCTCGCCCTCGTAGCTAACGAGGACGTTGTCGGGAGAGATGTCGCGGTGCACGAGGCCCACCGGTACGCCCTGCTCATCCGTCCGCGTATGGGCGTGGTGCAGGCCCCGGCACAGTTCGATGACGGTGCTCACGGCGAGGGGCGCGGGCATCCAGGAGAACCCTCGGCCCTTGAGCCGCTTCATCACCCGGGATAGGGGCTGTCCGTCCACGAACTCCATGGCGAGGAAGTACTCACCGTCCACCTGCCCGAAGTCGAAGACCTGGACGATGTTGCCGTGGTTGAGCCCCACGGAGATGCGCGCCTCGTTGAGGAACATCTCCACGAAGGCCGGGTCCTCCGAGTACTCGCTCAGCACCCGCTTGATGACCACGCTCTTGGTGATGCCAGGCCCCGCCGTGTACTTCGCCCGGTAGACCATCGCCATGCCGCCAGCACCCAGGCGTTCCAGCAGTTCGTAGCGGCCGAAGGGTTGG
Source organism: Corallococcus terminator (assembly GCF_003611635.1). Lineage (GTDB taxonomy): Bacteria > Myxococcota > Myxococcia > Myxococcales > Myxococcaceae > Corallococcus > Corallococcus terminator. Next base: position 9,122 of record NZ_RAVZ01000339.1, read on the forward strand.
GGCTGTTGCTCACTCACCCGTAGGAAGGTAGCAAGGGGGCAAAATGGCGGAAACTCCTACATCCAGGGGAGTCCAAGTCTTAACGAGGAGCTCAGCGCACTCATGGCGGCCCGGAAGCAGATAGCGAAGCCGGTGAAGCGCAAGGTCCGGCTCACGGTGGACGACGTGCGCGAACTGGCGCTGGCGCTGCCCGCGACGGAAGAGCGTCCCTCGTACGGCACGCCGGGATTCCGCGTGAGCGACAAGCTCTTCGCGAGGGTGCTGGATGATGACTCCATCGTCATCAAGGTGGACTTCGACCACCGCGAGGCCCTGCTGCAAACCCAGCCGGACGTCTTCCGGGTGACGCCGCACTACCAGGACTGGCCCATGGTCATCGTGCAGCTCACCACGGTGACGCGGCCCCTTCTGCAATCCCTGCTCAAGGAGGCCTGGCGCCGCTGCGCTTCGGCCAAGGTGCTCAAGGCGGAGCTGCCTTCTTCGCCTGAAACACCCGCGCCGCGAACGGTGAAGAAGGCCCCCGCCAGGAAGCGGAGCCCTGCCCGGAAGGCCTAATCATCCCAGCGCACCACAAGCTTCCCCACCGTGCTGTTGCCCGCCATCCGCTCCAGCCCGGAGCGGATGTCCGTCATGGGCAGCACCTCGTCCACCACGGCCTTCAGCGCGCCCGATTCGAACAGCGGAAGCAACTGCCGCTCCGCCGCCTGCGTCAGGGCCATCTTCTCCTCCGCCGGCCGGCTCCTGAGCACCGTGCCCGTGATGCGCAGCCGCTTGCGCATCACCACGCCCAGGTCCACGTCCGCGCGGCTCCCCGCCACCGAACCCACCTGCATCAGCCGGCCCCGGGGCGCCATCGCCTTCAGTGACTCCGGCAGGTAGTTGCCGCCCACCAGGTCCAGGCACACGTCCGCGCCCCGGCCTCCCGTCGCCGCCAGCACCGCGTCCGCGAACACGGGCGGTGAGGATTCACAGAGCACCGTCCGCTCCACGCCCCACTCCGACGCCCGCGCCAGCTTGGAGGCATTACGCCCCGTGCCCACCACGCGCACGCCCATCGCCCGGCAGAGCAGGGCCGCCGCGGAGCCCACGCCGCTCGCCACCGCATGCACCAGCACCGTCTCTCCGGGCCGCAGGTCCGCCTGGAGCACCAGCGCATCCCAGGCCGTCAGGTACGCCTCCGGCAGCGCCGCCGCGTCCGCGAAGTCCATCCCCTGCGGCATGCGCAGCACCTCGCGCTCGTGCGTGGTGAGCACCTCGCTCCACGCGCCCCCTCCCACGAGCCCCATCAACCG
>NZ_RAVZ01000033.1 GCF_003611635.1 Corallococcus terminator
GCCCCCTCCCACGCCCGCCACGCAAGAGCCCGACGCCGGGGCCCTGGCCGATGCGGGCAGCACCGCCGACGCGGGGACGACGGCGAGCGCGACGTGTTCCGCGCGCGAGCTGAGCCCCGTGCCGAAACCGACCGCGAAGCCCCTGCCCGCGCCAGCGGCGTCCATGCGCGAGCGCATCATCGCGGCGGCGGTGGCCTGCGACTACGCGGCGCTCCAGACGCTGGGCGACGAGAAGGGCAAGGCCGTGCGCTTCTCCTATGACCCCGACCAGGACATGGCCACCACCTGGCGCATCCAGGAGGAGTGGGCGGAGGCCCCGCAGCCGGTGCTGTCGCGGCTGGTCCAGGTCCTCAACCTGCCCTTCTACCAGGAGGGCAATCTCATCTACTGGCCCACCGCGTTCCGCGAGGGCGCCACCGACGCGGACTGGCGCGCGCTCAAGGGCCTCTACCCCGACGACCAGCTCAAGGCGATGCGCAAGGACAAGAGCTACCTGGGCCTGCGCGTCGGCATCACCGTGGACGGGGACTGGCAGCTCGCCGTCGCCGGGGACTGAAGGCTCAGTCGCCGGTGAGGAACCGCGCGACGGCCGCCTGCACCTCTTCGTCACCCACCATCCCCACGTGGTCGGCCTTCGTCTCCAGCCGGTCCACGTGCAGGGGTGACGGGGGCAGCGCGCGGGTCATCAGCACGGAGCCGTCGCCCGCCGCGATGATGGGGTCCTCGAACGTGGGCTTCCCGTCGATGACCCGGAAGGACTTGATGAGCTGCTGCCCCACGCCCACCACCGCCAGCGTGCGGAACGGCGGCGGCGGCCCCTCCCGCTCCGACAGCGACCGGGCCAGGCCCGCCCTCGCCTCCAGCATGCGCTCCAACTGCTCGCGGTACGCAGGGTCCGCGCGCAGCCCCGCGTCCTGGAACACGCCCCAGCCGCCCTGGACCCATGCCTCCGGAGCGTACGCATCGAAGGCCACCGGCTGACCGCTCGCGTCCACGAAGAAGTCGCTTTCGGCGGGGAGCAACTGGAAGGCGGACGCGAAGGTGAACAGCGCATCGGGTGACAGGAGCGCGTGGTTTCTGCCCACCGGCGTGCCCAGCGTGAAGTCGTCGAACATGCCCGGCGCCCCACGGAAGGGCGTGCCCAGGAACACCACCCGCTTCACGTGCCGCGCGCCCGCCCACGTGGGCTCGCCCGTGTCGTCGCCCATGCCGTAGCGCAGGCACTGCAGGGTGATGAGGCCCCCCATGCTGTGCGCCACGATGTTCACCTTCACCTTGCCCCCGCGCTGCTCCGCCAGCGTGTCCAACAGCGCGCACAGCCGCTTCGCCGTCTCCCGGTTGTCCTGGCGCCAGTCGTAGTCGAAGACGACGAAGCCCGGCAGGTGGTCGCGCCCGAACTCCAGGAAGCCCTTGTAGACGTCGTACTTCGCCACCCACGGCAGCACCGTGAAGCGCGTCACCGGCCCATCCGACTCCAGGGCGCCGAAGCGGGGAGCGGGCCGCTGGCCGGGAAACGGCAGCGCCAGCGAGCGCTCACCGCGCGACAGCACGTCCCCCACCGACACCCAGGCCCGCTCGCGCTCCGCATCCGACGAGGTGAGGAACGAGCCCCGGTAGCCGTGGATGAAGACCGTCACCTCCTCACCGGTGGGCGGGGGCACCGCGACGCGGGAGGCGGTGCAGGCGCTCAACAACATCAGGACCGGGAGTGAAAACAGGCGCATGGGCCCACGGTCTCGCTCAGCACCGCGCCGCACGCAAGGACCGGCTGCAACGCCGGAGCGCATGACACGTCAGCGCGAACCCCTGTGCGTGTCAGGTCGCCGCTGACACGTCCAGGAGGTCAGGATTGCCCTCCAACCCACACTCTTCCGCCCTGGTGGGCCCCTTGCGCGTCCTGGCCTGCCGAGTGCAAAAGGCGACAGAAGAGCGGCCCGCCCCGGGTCGAGGGAGTTCACGGGAAATGGATGCCATTGTCGCACAGTTGAAGGCGCTGGCCCTGACGGAGGCGCTGCCGCTCCTCATCAAGGTGATCGTCGCGCTGCTGGTCTGGTTCGTCGGCCGCACGGTCATTGGCGGATTCCGCAAGGTGCTGGACATGGCCCTGCAGCGGCGGCAGTTGGACGCCACGCTGATCCGCTACATCGGGTCGCTCTTCACCGGCGCCCTCACCATGATGCTGGTCATCGGCATCCTGGGCGTGATGGGCGTGGAGACCACGTCCTTCGCCGCGTTGATCGCCGCCGCGGGTATCGCCATCGGCGCCGCGTGGTCCGGCCTGCTCGCCAACTTCGCCGCGGGCGTCTTCCTGCTCGTGCTGCGTCCCTTCCGCGTGGGCGAGGAGATCTGCGCCGGCGGCGTGACGGGCATCGTGCAGGAGATTGGCCTGTTCGTGACCACGATCGACACGTCCGACAACGTGCGCATCTCCGTGGGCAACAACCAGATGTTCAGCGACAACATCATCAACTACAGCCACCACCCGCACCGCAAGATGACGGTCAAGGTGCCGCTGGTGCACAGCGCGGACGCGCGGACGCTGATGCGGGCCCTGACGGATCGCATGGCCAGCGTGACCGGCGTCCAGGCGAAGCCCGCGCCCCAGGTGGAGGTGGGCGAGTTCACCGTCCACGGTCCCGTGCTGGCGGTGTGCATCTTCTGCAAGCCCACCGAGTTCAACGACACGCAGGCCAACGTGGGCGAGGCCATCGTGGAGATCCTCCAGCTCGCCAACTACGGCGCCTCCTTCCCCGCCCCGGCCCTGGCCGAGCCTCCGCGGGAAGCGAAGGCCGGCTGAAGTCCCGGCGGTCAGCGGGAGGCGCCCAGGCCTCCCGTCATCGCCGCCAACAGAGACGCGGTGCTGAAGTCACCGTCGTGCCGGTGCCCGTTGATGAAGAAGGTGGGCGTCCCGTTCACGCCGCTGCGCACACCGTCCATGAAGTCGCGCCGGATGCGCTCCTCGTACCGGTGCGACGCCAGGTCCTTGCGGAAGCGGTCCACGTCCAGCTCCAGCCCTTCCGCGTGGGACAGCAGCACGGGCAACTCCAACGCGTCCTGGTTCTCGAAGAGCAGGTCGTGCATCTCCCAGAAGCGGCCTTGTGCGCCCGCGGCCTCGGCGGCTTCCGCGGCCTGGAGCGCCAGCGGGTGCGCCTGCGTCAGCGGGAAGTTGCGGAACACGAGCGCCATGCGGTCCCCCAACGCCTCCTGCAACCGCTTCACCTCCCCATATGCCCTTCCGCAGTACGGGCACTGGTAGTCGCCGAACTCCACCAGGAGGAGGGGCGCGTCGCGGCTCCCCTGAAAATGATCCTCCTGCCCGGTCGGTCTGTGCAGCCGGCTCATGACCGCGCCTCCCGCGACGAGGCCCCGGCGGACAGCTTCTCCAGCGCCTCCAGCACGCCGTCCACGCCGGGGTTCACCTCCGGGCGCGAAACGTCACTCCAGGCAATCACCCCGCCGCCGTCCAGCACGTACAGGGCGCGCTCGGAGACACCCTCCCCTTCGCGCCACGCGTGATAGCGCTGGGACATCTCCCCCTTGGGATGGAAGTCCGCGAGCAGGGGGAAGCGCAGCTTTCGCTCCCGGGCGAACGCCAGGTGGCACCAGACGCTGTCCACCGACACGCCGAACACCCGCGCACCGTGACGCTGGAGCTCCGGGAGCACCTCGTTGAAGAGGGCCAGCTCATCGCTGCACACCGGGCTGAAGTCCGCGGGGTAGAAGACGAGCACCACGGGAGACCCCGCGCAGGACGCCAACGACACCGACTGCTCGGGGGTGGCGGCGAGCTGGAATGAGGGGGCCCGGGTACCGGAAGGCAGCGGGAGGGACAGGGACGGCGTGGCAGTGGCCATGGAAGAAGTCCTCGCTGCGGTGAATCTGGGAGGGCCGTCCGGCCTCCGCCAACCCATGCCGCATCCAGGGCTCGACCCGTGGCTCTGACAGCAGCCAGCCGCCAGCACTCAGCAGCCCCATGCCTTACAGCAGGCGACCCGGAAGGGGCTCGCGCTACCGCCCGGGTGTGAACCACCGGCTGGAGCCTAGAGCTTCAGCCGCTTGAACACCGGCTCCGGGATGCTGCGGATGATGAGCATGATGAGCGCCCAGAAGCCGGGCACGTAGACCTCGTTCTTGCGCCCGTCCGCAGCCTTCAAGAGGCCGCGCGCCACCTGCTCCGGCGAGGCGAAGAGCTTGTTCTTCGGCACGTGCGCCGTCATCGGTGTGTCCACGAAGCCGGGCTTCACCGTCACCACCGCCACGCCGGACTTCGCCAGCCGGTTGCGCAGGCCCTGGAGGAACACGGTCAGCGCGCCCTTGGACGCGCCGTACACGTAGTTGCTCTGACGGCCACGGTCGCCCGCCACGGACGAAATCACCACCAGCGTGCCCGCCTTCTGCGCCTCGAAGCGGTTGGCCAGCTCCGTCAGCAGCGACGCGGCGGAGAGGAAGTTCGTGCGCAGCACCACCTCCGCCGCCGCCCACGAGCGCTGGCTCTCCTCCTGGTCGCCCAGCACGCCATGCGCAAGCACCGCCCCGTCCAGGCCGCCCAGGGCCTGCCACGCGCGCTCCACGAGGCTTCCGTGCGCTTCGCAGTCGTTCAGGTCCAACGCACGGAACTCCACCTTCGGCGCGCCGCGCGTGGACGCATCCTTCGCCACCGCCTCCAGGTTCGCGGCGTTGCGGCCCACCAGATACAGCGACGCTCCGCGCGCGGCGAGCAGCCGCACCGTGGCCTGGGCGATGGCGCTCGTGGCGCCGAGGACGATGACTTTCTTCATGGGGACGGAGCCTGTCAGCGAAGGGCGAGCAGTGACACCGGAGAGGCAGCGCTGTCGCCGCGTCCCTCCAGCGAAGGCAGGGGCAGCGACACCGGATTCACCCGGCGCCAGAAGGAGGACGAGAAGGCCGGGTCGACATACGGCGCGAACCGCTCACGCTGGGGGAAGTACGCCGCGAAGCTCTCCGGGCTCATGCGCGCGTCCTTGGCCGGATACACCGCGCCGCCCGCTTCACGCGTCACCCGGTCCAACGCCTCCACCAGCCGCCAGGTCTTCTCGCCCCGGTTGGCGAAGTCCAGGGCCAGCGTGATGCCGGGGCGCGGGAAGGACAGCCAGCCGGGAGACGGCAGGTCGCCGAACGTCTTGAGCACGGACAGGAAGCTGGGCAGCCCACCCCGGGCGCTGCGCTCCAGCAGCTCCTTCACCGCGTCGCGCGCGGTGGCGTGGGGCACCACGCACTGGAACTGGAGGAAGCCCCGGCGGCCATAGATGCGGTTCCACCCGTGCACGGCGTCGAGCGGGTAGAAGAACGGATCGTAGTGGATCAGTTGCTGGGACGGGCGTCCGCGCTGGCGGTGGTAGTACAGCAGGTTGAAGGCGGCCACCGACAGCCGGTTGAGACAGAAGGCCGGCAGGTCCACGGGCACCGCGAGTCCGGCGCCGTGCGACAGGTGGCTCTTGGCCAGGGGCAGCCGTTCGAACTGCGTCGGCGCGAAGTTGCCCCGGTAGAACAGGCCGCGCCCCAGCTTCCGGCCGCGCGCCAGACAGTCCACCCACGCCACGGTGAAGTCGTGGTCGGCCTCGGATTCGCGCGACACGCGGAAGAAGCCGTCCAGGTTCTCGAAGGGCACCGTCTCCTGGACCATGAAGGGGTTGCGGATGGGCACCATCTGCACCTCCGCCCAGGTGACGAGCCCCGTGAGACCCAGGCCCCCCACCGTCGCGCCGAACCAGTCCGGGTTCTCGTCGGGAGCGCACAGCCGCCGGCTGCCATCCGAGCGCAGCAGTTCGAACCGCCTCACGTGCCGGCCGAAGGTCCCGGAGCGGTGGTGGTTCTTGCCGTGCACGTCATTGGCGATGGCGCCGCCCACCGTCACGAACTTCGTGCCCGGCGTCACCGGCAGGAACCAGCCCCGGGGCACGCACAGCCGCAGGAGCGTATCCAGCGACACGCCCGCCTCGCAGCGCACCACGCCCGTCGAGGGGTCGAAGTCGATGAGGCGGTCCAACCCGTGGGTGAGCAGCAGCGTGCCCCCGGCGTTGAGACACGAGTCTCCGTAGCTGCGGCCCAGGCCGCGAGGCAGCAGCGTGCCCTCCCCGTGAGGCAGCGCATCCGAGCGCCACACGAGCGAACGCGTGTGCTGTTCCACGTGGGGGTAGCGCCCCCAGGATTCCGCCGGGCTCATCGCGAGGCTCCTGTCACGTCGCCACCCACAGCACCAGCGCCGCGACGAGTCCCACGACGTAGCTGACCCGGTCACGCAGCGCGAAGATGAGTGGGTCCTCGTTCACGAGTCCCCGGTGGGCCAGCACCCAGATGCGGCCCACCCAGTACAGCATCACCGGGCAGAGCAGCCACAGCCGCTCCGGATGGCCATACAGCGCGGTGACTTCCTTGCTGGTGATGTAGAGGGCCAGCACCAGCACGGACACCTGCCCCGCCGCCGTGCCCAGGCTCGCGAGCAATTCGTAGTCCTGCGCCAGGTAGCCGCGTCCGTGGGCGGACACCTCGTTGGACTGGCGCAGACGCCGCACCTCGCTCAGGCGCTTGAGCAGGGCCAGGGACAGGAAGAGGAAGGTGCTGAACATCAACAGCCAGCTCGACGTGGGCACGCCCACCGCCAGCGCGCCGCCGAAGATGCGCACGGTGTACAGGCCCGCCAGCACCAGCACATCCAGCATCACCACCTGCTTGAGCCGCAGCGAGTACGCCAGCGTCAGCACCGAGTACACGCCCAGGAGCGCGGCGAACGACAGGGGCAGCGTGCCCAGGGCCACCACCACGGCGAGTCCCAGCAGCACCGGCGCCAGCACCACGCCCGCCCGCACCGGAAGGTCGCCGGAGGCGAAGGGGCGCCGGGACTTGGTGGGGTGCCGCCGGTCCGACGCCAGGTCCAGCAGGTCGTTGATCACATACACGCTGGAAGCGCAGAGGCTGAAGGCCACGAAGGCGAGCACCGCGCGAGGCGCCATGTCCCCCTGGGTCGCCTTGTGCGCGGCCAAGAGCGGCACGAAGACGAGCGCGTTCTTCGCCCACTGGTGAACGCGCAGCGCCCGGACCCAGACGCGCCAACCCGTGGGCGGCGCCTCGAAGACGCGGTGCACGGGCGGGCCCAGGGCCTGGGCCTGACGCAGCACCCCGGCCGTGGCATGCACCACCACGACCCGCCGGGACTCACGCCACAGCGGCAGGTCCACGGTGTCGTTGCCCGCGTAGTCGAACGTGCCCAGCGCTTCGCGAAGGCGCGCGAGTTTGCGTGCACCGGAAAGGTTCACCCCGTCTTCGCTGGCGAACACGCCACTGAACAGGCCCAGGTGGGCCGCCACGGCATCAGCGATGCGCCGGTCCGCCGCCGTGGCCAGGACGAGCCGCCGGCCCCGGGCGTGCTCCTCGCGAAGGAAGACCAGCACGGCCTCGTTGTAGGGCAGTGACGTGACGTCCAGCCGCGCGCGGCGGGCGACCTCCGCCTTGAAGAAGGCCTTGCCCCGGAGCATCCAGAGTGGCGCCAGCAGCAGCAGCCACGGCGCGTGCTTGAAGAGCACGAGCAGGTTCTCGTGCAGCGTGTCCGTGCGCACCAGCGTCCCGTCCAGGTCGACCGCGAGCGGGACGTCGGGGGCATCATCGGGGATGGGAGCGTGAGGCTGCATGAAGGGGGAACGCAGGGTAGCCCAAGGACCCGGGGCGTCCACCGTTCCGTACCTGGGAGGGGCCGGAAGTCCCTTCCAGACGACGGGCTTCCTGGCCGCCGGTCGGACGGGGGACCGGGGGCTGGCCTTCCTTCAACGCTAGAGCGACTTCAGGAAGGCAAGCAGCGCGGCCCGGTCCTCGGGGGGCAGCCGTACGTAGCGGTCCTGGGCCGGGGCCGCCTCGCCGCCGTGCCAGAGTACGGCCTCCTCCAGGTTGCGGGCCCGGCCGTCATGGAGGAAGCGCGTGTGCTTGTTCACGACCTCCACCAGGCCAATGCCCCACAGCGGAGGGGTGCGCCATTCGCTGCCGGTGGCGAGCCCGTCCGGGCGTCCGTCCGCCAGGTCCTCGCCCATGTCGTGCAGCAGCAGGTCCGTGTAGGGGTAGATGACCTGACGGGACACCTCGTCGAAGCCCTCCACGGCTTCCGTCTCCTGGGGCGTGTCGACGTGGCAGGCCGCGCACCCGACAGCGCGGAACACGGCATGGCCGCGTTGCACCTCGGGGGTGTCCCAGTCGCGCCGCTTCGGCACGGCCAAGAGGCGCATGTAGAGCATCAACAGGTCCAGGTCGTCCGCGGACACCTCGGGCTCGCCGGGGACCTCGCGGCCCTGCTCCTGGGGATAGAGGGACGTGGTGACCCCCATGTCCGCGACGAGCGCGTGCGCCACCTGCTGGCGCAGCGTGGGCTGGTTGGCCTTCCACCCGAAGCGGCCCAGGCGGGGGGTTCCGGTCTCCAGGTCCAGCACCTGGTTGGCGCGGCCGGAGATGCCATCGCCGTCCCGGTCGTCGGGGTCGGCTCGGGCGAGCAACGCTGCTTCGGGAAGGGCTTCCAGCAAGCCCAGGCCGAAGTTGACGGGGGACACGCGCGCGGAGAACCGGGCGCCGTCGCCCAGGGGGCCGTGCACGAGGCCCTGGAACTGGTAGCGGGGCCGCACGAGGGAGTACGTCTCGCCGGACGCGAACGTGCCGCGCGTCGCTTCGAAGTCGACGCGCACGTGGCCTTCGGGGGCGCGTCCGTCCACGGCGCGAGCATCGAGCTGGGCGCCGTACAGCGGGTGCGGACCGGTGCCATCGGGCGCGCTCAACTGGAACGCCAGCGAGACGGGGACTTCGGAAGGGGTGGCGGGGGGCTGGCCTCGGCCGTCCTTCACGTGGCAGGTCATGCAGGAGGGCGCACTGAACAGCGGGCCCACGGCGACAGGCTTCCCACCGCGAGCCTCGCTCCAGTCACGGTCGAACACGCCCTTGCCAGCGTGGAAGTCCGGCCAGCGCGAGTGCGGCATGTTCATGGGCGAGCGCCCGAAGGCGTTGCGGCCCGGATCCGCCACGGTGGTGGCTCCACCGGACTGCTCCACGGACGGAAGGACGATGGCGGGCAGAGGCCCCAGGACCAGGGGGACGGGGCGGCGGACCACGGTGGCCCATGCGGCGCCGACGAGAAGAGCGCCAGCGGAGACGCCAACAATGGACCAGGGCACACGCATCGGTAACTGGAAGTATTGCACCTCTCACGCCATGCCCCCAGCCATCGTGCCCCGACTCGGCGATGAGACGGGATGTGACACGGTGGTTCCGGCCGCTGTAGCGCGAGAGGTTACAAAGGGGACCGGGGTTGTATCAGCCCCCGTCACAGCGGCCTCCATCCCGCCAGGACAAAGGCATATCCGTGCGTGTGATTGCGGTGACACCCCGAGCTGGATCCACCTTGCGAGGCGGAGCGCCACCTGGACACACGGAGTTGCACGCTCGATGCCTCCGCCGGCCCCAGACCGAGGGAGGCCTACACGGGGACTCCAAGTGTGGGTGCCCTGGACCGGGTTGTGCTGTTGCGCGCCGGTTCACGGGGGGCTAGGGACGGGGTCCTCGTATGTCGGCGCTCGCGGAACTGCTCGATTCCCTCCGGGAAGAATCCCGCCCGGACACCTGGTCCGCCGGCATGGCGCTCGCTCGCGCGGGCGCGGTGTCGGTGCTCTCCGTCGGCGAAGAAGAGACCGTGGTGCGCGTGCGCGTCCCGGGGCGTCCAGCGCCCGTGAAGTCCGTGCTCTACCCGGAGGACGAAATCTGGGAGTGCGACTGTCGCGGCAAGCACGACCCCTGCGAGCACGTGGTCGCGGCCGCGTTCTTCCTCCACCAGGCCGAAGGCCGCCGCGTCCCGCCCCCTGCCCGTCCCGGCACCGCGCCCACCGCCGCGCGTCCCGGCACCGCGCCCGCCGCCGCGCGTCCCGGCACCACGCCGAAGCCCGAGCGCATGGTGTACCGCTTCAAGCGCGTGGACGGCGGCCTCCAGTTGGAACGGCTGGTGGTCCGTCCGGACAACACCGCGCGCCTCTTGGCCCGCAGCCTGACGTCGCTCCTGAACAACCCCGTGGAAGCCGCGCGCATCCAGGTGGACCCCTGCGACCTGCTCGCGGACAAGCTCCTCGCGCAGCCCACGAAGGGCGCGCTCCCGACGAGCCGGCTCGACGCGCTGCTGCACGTGCTGGAGAAGGCGCGCACCGTCCTCTTCGACGGCGCGCTGGTGTCCGTCTCCAACGAGCCGCTCCTGCCCCGCGTCACCGTCGAGGACCGCGGCGAGCAGACGGTGCTCAAGGTGGAGCGGGATCCGCGCATCACCGAACTGGTCAGCCCCGGCGTCGCGCTGAGCGCCGGCATGCTCTGCCGTCTGGGTGAACAGACCCTCACCGGCGCGAGGCTGGAGAACCTTCCCCAGGAGCGCGTCTTCTCCGCCGAGCAGTTGGCGGACCTGACCGGCAAGGTGCTTCCGGACTTCGCGCGGCGCATGCCGGTGGACGTGAAGAGCCGGCGGCTGCCGCCCATCGACCGGACGCTCAAGCCGCGCATCTCGCTGGAGCTCGACAAGCTCGACGCCGGGCTCTCCGTGCTGCCCACGCTGGTCTACGGCTCACCGCCCACGGCGCGCATCGACAACGGGCGCATGGTGTACCTCCAGGGCGCCGCGCCCGTGCGCGACGAGCCCACCGAAACGAAGCTCATCCACCAGCTCCGCGACGAGCTGAACATGGCGCCGGGCCGGCGCGTGATGGTGCACGGCAAGGAAGCAGTTCAGCTCGCGGACAAGCTGCGGCGCTGGCGCGGCGGTCTCACGGGCGACGCGGCGGGCGTGGTCAGCCCCGACGTGAAGCTGCGGCCCACCCTCACGCTGGACACGACCACCACCCCGGACGGAGTGCCGCGCGTGGGCTTCGCGCTCGACTTCCAGGTGGAGGGCCTGGGGCCCGGCGTGACGCGCTCGGTGGATGCCGCCTCCGTGATGCGCGCCTGGGAAGAAGGCCTGGGGCTGGTGCCGCTGGAGGGCGGAGGCTGGGCGCCGCTGCCCACCGGCTGGCTGAAAGCACACGGCCAGCGCGTCACGGACCTGCTGGCCGCGCGCGAGACGGACGGGCGCATCGCCAACCACGCCATCCCCCAGCTCACCGGGCTGTGCGACGCGCTGGAGCACCCTGCCCCGCCGGGACTGGAGCGACTGGCGCCGCTGGTGCAGGGCTTCGAGAAGCTCCCCGAGCCCCGCCTCCCGAAGGACCTCACCGCGACGCTGCGCCCATACCAGTTGCAGGGCGTGAGCTGGCTCACCTTCCTGCGACAGGCGGGACTCGGCGGCGTGCTCGCGGACGACATGGGCCTGGGCAAGACGCTCCAGACCATCTGCACGCTGGGCCCCGGAACGCTCGTCGTGGCGCCCACGAGCGTGCTGCCCAACTGGGAGGCGGAGGTGAAGCGCTTCCGCCCGGGGTTGAAGGTGTCCGTCTACCACGGCGTGAACCGCGCCCTGGATGAGACGGCCGACGTGACGCTCACCACGTACGCGCTCTTGCGCCTGGACGCGGCGGTGCTCGGCGCGAAGACGTGGGACACGGTGGTGCTGGACGAGGCCCAGGCCATCAAGAACCCGGACAGCCAGGTCGCGCGCGCGGCCTACGAACTGGACGCGAACTTCCGCGTGGCGCTCAGCGGCACCCCCATCGAGAACCGGCTCGAGGAGCTGTGGAGCCTGATGCACTTCACCAACCGGGGGCTCCTGGGCGGACGCAAGGCGTTCGACGAGCGCTGGGCCCGGCCGGTGTCGGACAACCAGAAGGGCGCCGCCGAACAGCTCCGCGCGCGCATCCGGCCCTTCGTGCTGCGCAGGCTCAAGCGCGATGTCGCGCCCGAACTGCCGCCCCGCACCGAAGCCGTCCGCCACGTCACCCTCACCGAGCAGGAGCGCGCCGTCTACGACGCGGTCCACGCCGCGACGCGCGAGGAAGTGGTGTCCCAGTTGGAGGAAGGCGGCAGCGTGATGAAGGCGCTGGAGGCCCTGCTCCGGCTGCGGCAGGCGGCCTGCCATCCCGCGCTGGTGCCAGGACAGCAGGCGAGGACGTCCTCGAAGGTGCAGGCGCTGGTGGAGGCGCTCGGCACGGCGGTGGCGGACGGGCACAAGGCGCTCGTGTTCTCGCAGTGGACCTCCATGCTGGACCTCATCGAACCCGCGCTGAAGGAAGCGGACATCGGGTTCATCCGCCTGGATGGCAGCACGGCGAACCGGGGCGCGGTGGCCAGCTCCTTCCAGGAGGAAAAGGGAGCCCCCGTCATGCTCATCTCGCTGAAGGCGGGAGCGACGGGGCTCAACCTGACGGCGGCGGACCACGTCTTCCTGGTGGATCCCTGGTGGAACCCTTCCGTGGAAGCCCAGGCAGCGGACCGGGCGCACCGCATTGGCCAGCAGCGCCCGGTGATGGTGTACCGGATGGTGTCCCAGGGCACGGTGGAGGAGAAGATCCTGCTCCTCCAGGACAAGAAGCGGGCCCTCTTCGAAGCCGCGCTCGGAGGCTCCACCGGAGGCGGCGCCGCGCTCACGCGCGCGGACCTCATGCAGTTGCTGGCCTGAACGCCTGCCCTCCCACTGACGGGAGTGGGACCTGAAGGGACGGTCCCTGACCGCCCCATGGCAAGTGCGCACCGTCTCGGGGAGTCGGACTTTCCCGAGAAGGAGTCACAGCATGCCTACGTCCATTCCCGAAAAGATGAAGGCCGCGGCGCTCGACCGCTTCGGCGGCCCCGAGGTCCTCGGCATCAAGACCGTGCCCGTTCCCACCTGCGGCGACGACGAAGTCCTCATCCGCGTCGAGGCCGCAGGGATTGGCGCCTGGGACTTCATGGAGCGTGAAGGCCAGATGGTGGAGCTGATGGGAGGCGAGCCGAAATTCCCCTACGTGCCCGGCACCGACGGCGCCGGAGAGGTGGTCGCGGCAGGCAAGGCCGTGAAGGACCTCAAGGTCGGAGACCGCGTCTTCGGCTTCGCGCTCGGAAGCCCCAAGGGAGGCTTCTACGCGCAGTACACCGCCGTGAAGGCCAGCCAGGCCGCGCGGATCCCCAAGGGACTGAAGGTGGAACAGGCGGCGGCGCTCGGGGCGGATGGCATCACCGCGCTCCGGGGCCTGGAGGAGCTTCTCCAGATCAAATCCGGCCAACGCCTGCTCATCTTCGGCGCCAGCGGCGGCATCGGGCACCTCGCGTTGCAGTTCGCGCGGAGGCTGGGAGTGAAGGTGCTGGCGGTCGCGTCGGGGGAGGACGGGGTGGAGCTGGCCCGGCGGCTCGGCGCGGAAGCCGTCGTTGACGGCCGAAAGGGCGACGTGGCCGCGGCCTGCCGCGAGTTCGCCCCGGACGGGCTCGACGCGGCGCTGGTCCTGGCACCGGGAGACACCGCCGAGGCGGTCCTCCAGCACGTCCGCAAGGGCGGGCGCATCGCCTGGCCGAACGGCGTGGAGCCCGCCCCGAAATCCCCCGAGGGGGTCGAGGCCTCCGCCTACGACGGCATCCCCAGCCCGGAGCTCTTGAAGAAGATGAACCAGCTCATCGAAGCGGGCCCCTTCCATCTGGAGATCGGGCGCATGTACGCGATGGAGGAGGCCGCCAAGGCCCAGCAGGAGGTGCTCAAGCACCACCTGGGCAAGTACGCGCTGCGAATCCAATGACACAGCGTTCCACGCCCCCGGTGCACGGCCCCACGAGGCCGACGCCGGGGGCGGCCGTTCACCTGCGCACGGAGCGTGAGCGCCCCGCGAAGCGCCAGGAGTAGGCGGGTCACCTCAATCCAGGCGAAACTGGTTCACCCTGCTCTCAACCCCAAGGTGAACCATGCTGCACCTGCCCGCCCTCTTCACGGCGCTCGCGCTCGCGGGAGCGCCGACGCCCGCACCGGATGAAGCCACGTTGTGGAAGGCCGCCTTCGCATTGGACGGTTCGCCTCCTGCGGTGCTCGCGGACGCGGAGTCCAAGCTGCTCCAGGGAGGCACCGCCGCGTATGACATCCTGACGAAGCTGGCCCGGGTAGGAGGCAGGGATCAGGCGGTGTCCGCCGCGGGCCCGGTGCCCTTCTGTATGGGTTCGCCCCAATTCCGGATCATTTCGGGGATGCGCTCCTCCAACAACGGGCCCAAACTTCCTGGCAGGGCCGCGGAGCTCGCGGGACGTCTGTTGATGAAGGATGAAGCGCTGCGCAGGCGGGCCCAGACGTCCGTGGAGCCCTTCGAGCGGGCCCTGGCGCTGCTCTCCACGGCACGGATTCCCGAAGCCCAGGCGCAAGCCCTGGCGGCGATGCGAAAGGAACCGGACGCGGAGTTGCGCCTGTGGGCGAGCGCGGCGGCGACCTGCTTCGTCCGCTCGGCGGAGCGCCGGGGCGATCCCTCGCTCGATGCGATGCGCATCGAGGAGAAGCACCTGGCCGAGCTGGCCGAGGACGTTCGGGAACCCTTGCGGTGCGTGGAGCCCGCCGAACTGGCGCAGACGCTGGTGGACGAGCTGGCCGGGGGGATGGCCACGGCCGGAGGCTGGTCCTCCTCCAACGATTCGTTCGAGTTGGACGCGAAACGCGCGAACGGCGAGAAGGTCTCCCTGAGCCCCGCGTGCGCCCTGGCGGCCTACGACGCGGTGGCCGCGCGAGGAACGTACCTCGAGGATTTGGTGATGCCCCTGGCCACGCACCTGCGCAAGGGTCAGGACCTGAGGAAGGCCGCGGGCGAACGGGCGGCGCGCGACCTGAAGCACTACGCAGAAATCAGGCGCAACCACCTGGCGGCGGAGCTGGTGAACGCCGGCCACACCGTGTCGACGAAGGTGACCTGGAAGGAAGACCGGGGTTTCCACAGCCGGGATGAATTGGAGGCAGCCCTGCGTCAGGGAAACCCGGACGCCAAGGCCGCCCTCGACCGGATGATGTTCTGCCGCAGCAAGATTGGCGAGAACGAGCTGTCACTGCTGGGCTATCTGGGAACGAAGCAGGCGGCGGAGACCGCGTATGGGATTGCGCAGCGTTGCCCGGACTCCATGGCGGCCGCCACCGCGGCGCTGGTGCGCCTGAAGGACCCGAGGGCGTCGCAGTTCCTGCCCAAGGCGCTGGAGAACTGGGGCTTCGACCAGGAGGCGCTGCGACGTTCGCTCGTGGAGGCGTACACGTCGAAGCTGGGGCAGCAACTGCGGGACCTGGAGGCCAAGGGCAATGACAAGGCCCGTGACATGGTGGCGTTCCTGAAGGACTCCGGGGTGATGAAGCCGTAGTCCGGTGGGCAGGGCCCGGCGGAGTGTCCCACCCGGGATGCCGCCGGGAGGGCCCTCAATGGGGCCCGGCGTCCTCGGACTCGGGGGTCAGCATCCGCACCGCCACGGTGCGGCACTCGGCGCACGCCACCCCGGAGCGCTCCCAGTGCACCTGGGCCTCCAGCTCGCTCGGGTCCTCGGTCCCGGCCTCCAGCCGCTGGACGAGTTCGGCGAGCGCGTCCCCCCGGCCGCCGTCCGCCTCCTCCGGAGGGTCGAGCACGTCCTGCTCCCCTTCGAGCACGAGGCTGAAGCGGTAGTACACCTCATGGGCCGCCAGGACTCGCCGGCAGGCCGCACAGGTCTTTGGTCGCGGACCCATCATGGGGGCTGAGCGTACCCAGGAAGTCCGACGTCCGCTCCCCGCCTCTGGACCGCGATGTGGGATTCGAGAGGGGGATCGCTTGACGTTGGGGGTTTCGTTCCTAACTTCCGGCACACGAAAAGGAAGCGTTCAACAGACGCCACTTCGCACCCCAGGTGCGAGGTCCTCTTCACCTGGAAGGCGGTCCTGCGTCGCGAAGGCGCGACCGCCCTCCTGGATACACCCCCACGGGAGCAACAATGCGCAAGCACCTCAGGAACCTGCTGGTTTCAGCCATGGCTTTGACGGGAATGGCCGGTTGTGGCGTGGACGCCGCGCTGGACTGCAACGCCATCTGCGACAAGTACGCGTCCTGCTACGACAGCGACTACGACACCTCCGCCTGTGAGAGCCGCTGCCGCGACAACGCGGCGGACGACGAGGACTACAAGCGAAAGGCGGACGTCTGCGATGCCTGCCTCTCGGACCGGGCCTGCACGTCAGCGACCTTCTCCTGCGGAGCCGACTGCGCCGCCGTGGTGCCCTGAGCCTGACGCCCGGGCGTCCCTCGCCCGGTGAAGCAGACGGTGGGCGTGCCCGGAGCGCTGATGCGCTCCGGGCATACCCCAGCCAGGAAACGCACCTGCGGGAGCTGCCTGATCAGCACTCACCGATGCGAGGGGTGTGCTTGATTGCGTTGTCATGATTCATTGGCCCAGATTTCGTTCGGCGCCTTCGGCTTCTGTACCGACGGAGATGACGATCTGAATGGGAAGACTACTTTCGCGGACGCTCGCGCAGTGGGTCTCTTTCCTACAGCCCGGTCCGCGTCCCAGGCCCTTTGATCGAGGTCAAGGCGCTGCGCGTCCGCCGATCTCCGGAAAGCGCTCGTAGATCTGCTTGAGCGTGTCGAGGTGGGCGGGGTTGTCCAGGTCGAGCGGCGCGTCGGTGAGCTGCACGACCCACCCGCCCGACGCCGTGCGCCGCGCGCGCGTGAGCAGTTCGGCGTCGCAAGCAGGATCCGGGAACCCGATGGCCTGCGCGGCAGCGGCAGACCAGTAGTTCAGCCACCCGAGGAAGTGCGGAGTCTCAGGCGTGGGCCTGTCCCATGGGAGCTTGAGCGACGGCAGCCCATGGGGCGGAACGTGCAGCTCATCGCCGGGATGCCGGAACTGTTGCGCCACGATCGCACCATAACCGCTCGGCGTCGCATGTCCCCATACCGCGCGCGCCCCCTCCGCTACACCTGCAAGCACGTCGACCGCCCCCGCGATGCCGACTGCGTCGAGTGGCAGGTCCGCATGGATTTCAAAATGCGGCGGGCTCCCTGCGGCAAGACCGTTTGGGTTTTCCAGTCCAGCAACCGTCACGAGATGGTTATCATCATCGTTGCAGAGGAACGGAAACCCTCCGTTTGCCGTGTTGGCCGCGACCCACTCGTCGCGTTGAGGCAATGCGATGAGGTCTTCCTTTTCTGACATCGTCCACCCCAAGCGCAAACCGGGCAGCGCACGTTCCATTGCATGGACAACTGCGGCCGGGCGGTCGTCGTTGTTCTTGAGCGCAGGCGCATGGGCGATAACGATGAGGGTTCTATGAGCGACCGTCATTTCAGCACCAATCCATGATGACAACTTTCAGGGTGGGATCTGCGTCGAACAGCACGGCTTTATGCGCGGCGCTTCGCACTCCAATGACGAAGTGGTACCCGCAGTCCCTTGCGAGCTTGGCTTCGCGCCTCAACTCAGACAACTTCATCCTGACAAAGAACCTTTGAGAACGTGGCGTCTGTCTTTCAAAGTCATCCGTCTTGACATCCCACAGCGTGCGAGTCATGAGCACCAGCCCGTCGAAGTTCTTTCCATTGACGAGCACATCCCAACCAGGGAAGCTGTTGTTAGGAATCTTGTCAGCGCATTCGTTGTGTGGATCATTGCCGCCCCAATGTCGCACCGGAACGGGCCTGCACTCGGGGTGGCGCTCGCGCTCCGGTGATTCGGGCGGCACTGGAGGCTGCCAGTCCTGCCCCGCTGGCTCGGGCTTCAGCTTGGGCTTGCGTTGGGCATCAGCTTCCCGGGATGCCACCTTCGTTCCTCGTGAGGTTCCTGCTTCCTCGGGGTAGGCATGGCGGAGTTCATATGCGTCCAGCGCTTCCTTGATGGCGACGCCGACCACCACCACGCCAAGCACGATCACGGCTCCCACGGCAATCTCAGGAGCCGCCAGCACGCAGAACCCGAGTCCCACGGCACCAGCGCCAACGGAGGCCACCGCGCATCTTCCCGCAGTGTCGTGGAACTCGATCCGGTCATGGTCAAGGGCTCGATAGCACCTCTCCGCCAGAACCGGCCAAGACTGTGACGCTTCACGGACCACGCACCGTCCTCCGTCAGTCCACGGCAGCGCCGCCGCACGCTGGAGATTGGCGATCCTCGAGTTCCGGGATGCGCGCTCTGCTGGGCTCGGTGCCGACGTGGCGCACGCCGAAAGGAAGAGTAGGAGTGCGGCGGAGGCGCGGAGTCGCATGGTTACGTCCTTTCAAGCGAGCCAGCGAGTTGCAGGGCAATGCTGGCCGCATGTGGAGCATGCCAGCATCCAAGTGGGCTCGGAGCGCTCCAGCACGGGCGGCGGCAAGTCGCGGAGCAACGGCTCGTGGGGACGACGAACGACGACGCCTACCTGCGGGACCCCACGGGACATCGTCGCTTCTGGCCTGTGCGTTGCTCGCACATCGACATCGAGGGGCTACGCAACGACCGGGACCAACTCTGGGCGGAGGCCGTGCTGCGCTTCAAGAAGAACGAGCCCTGGTGGCTGCCCGACGAGAAGGGGCGCCGAGCTGTGATGCCTGCCTCACGGACCGGGCCTGCACGTCTGCGACCTTCTCCTGCGGAGCCGACTGCGCCGCCATCGTGCCCTGAGCCTGACGCCCAGGCGACCCTCGCCCGGTGAAGCAGACGGTGGGCGTGCCCGGAGCGCTCATGCGCTCCGGGCATACCCCCGCCAGGAAGCGCGCCTGCGGGAGCTGCCTGATCAGCACTGCATGGAAGGAAGTCTGGCCAGAGGATTTGCATGACCTCCCGAATGGGAAGGCTCCCCTCATGGACGCTCGCGCAGTGGGTCTCATTCCTACAGCCCGGTCCGCGTCCCAAGCCCCTTGATCGAGCTCAAGGCGCTGCGCGTCCGCCGATCTCCGGGAAGCGCTCGTAGGTCCGCTTGAGCGTGTCCAGATGTTCGGGGTTGTCCAGGTCGAGCGGCGTGTCGGTGAGCTGCACGACCCAGCCGCCCGATGCTGTGCGCCGCGCCCGTGAAAGCAACTCGGAGTCGCGGGCCGGGTCCGGGAATCCGATGGCTTGCGCGGCAGTGGCGGACCAGTAGTTCAGCCACCCGAGGTAATAGGGGATCTCGGGCGAGCGGATGTGCTCGAAGAGCTTGAGGGCTGGCAGGCCCCGGGGAGGAGACGGCGGCCCTTCCAGCGTGGGAGCTATCTGCTCCGCGATGTCCCCCGAAGCGCCGTCCGGCGTCGCCTGCCCCCAGAACGCGCGTGCGCCCTCTGCCACTGCTTCAAGCACATCCACCGCTGCCGCGATAACCGCCGCATCTAGCGGCAACTTCGCATGGACTTGGAGCTGGGGTCGGCCTCCTGGGCTCACATACGCGGATCGGTGGCGCCCGGAAATTGTCACGGGGTAACGCTCATCGTTGTTACATACCATCGGAAACTCGCCGCGCGTGGCCTCCTCAGTCAACCACGCATCGCGCTGTGGCAACGCGGAAAGCCGTCGCCTGTCGGTGACTCTCCACTCCAGGCGCAAGCCGGGGAGCGCTTTTTCCATCCCATGGACGGCAGCGAGTGTGCGGTTGCCTCCACCCACAAGCGCAGGCGCATAGACGTTGAGAATGAGGGGGCTTTGAGTGGTCATCGTTTGCATCCCGTTACGACGATTTTGAAGGTGGGCTCCTGCTTGAGCAGCGCGAGTCTGTGCGCGTCGGTACTTACGCCGACAACGAAGTCATATCCGCAGGCCAGCGCAGCGTCGCGCTCCTTATCCAATTGCACAATTTCCTTCTCAATTTCCCGCTCTTGGATAAAACCATTATATGTGTCAAACCGATGGGTCTTGATCTCCCACAACACGCGCACGCCTACTTGCAGCGCATCGAACCGTATTCCGTTCACGAGCACGTCCATGCCGGGGTAGCGGTTCGGCGGGAACTTGTCGGCGCACTCGTTATGCGGGACATCCTCGCCCGCGTGGGGCACCGGAACGGGTTCGCAACTGACGCGCCCCGTCCGGTCCACGGGCACAGGTGGCACCGGGGGCTGCCAGTCCTGCCCCGCTGGCTCGGGCTTCAACTTGGGCTTGCGTTGCACTTCAGCTTCCCGGGATGCCACCTTCGTTCCTCGTGAGGTACCTGCTTCCTCGGGGTAGGAATGGCGGAGTTCATACGCAGCCATCGCTTCTTTGATGGCGACGCCGACCACCACCACGCCAAGCACGATCACGGCTCCCACGGCAATCTCAGGAGCCGCCAGCACGCAGAACCCGACTCCCATGGCACCAGCGCCAACGGAGGCGACCGCGCATCTTCCCGCAGTGTCGTGGAACTCGATCCGGTCATGGTCAAGGGTCCGGTAGCACTTCTCCACCAGCGCGGGCCAAGGCTGGGAAGCCTCACGGACGACGCACCGTCCCCCGTCAGTCCACGGCAGCTTCGCCGCCCGCTCAAGGTTGGCGAGTCTCTGGCTCCGAGTTCCCCGCGCGCTGGGAGGCGGTGCGGGCGTAGCGCAGGCGGAGAGAAAAAGCAGAAGTGCGATGCAAGCTCGGAGACGCATGGTCACCTCCTTTCAATCAAGCGCGATGCTGTGGGTCAAGGCTCGCCCGCCCTGAAGTATGCCAGCACGCCCTGATGGCCATGGTGCTCGGAGCGTGCCGAATCGCGGTAGCACAAGCCCGGAGCGCACCAGCGGCGCGAAGAAGCACGGGCACAATGAGACACGCGAAGGAGCGGCGCAGCTCACAGAAACCAGCGCGACGGGCACGGTGCGCATCATCACGGTCGCAGCACAAATCGCGAGGCCGCGGCATCGGGGCATCAACGGCTCGGAATCCGAAGCTTGGACGCGGTGGGCATCCAGGGAGGGGTTGAGGCGTACGGGGCCCGTGGACGTCCAGTCGCAGGTGCTGCGGCTCCAGAATGCGATACTTCGCACTAGCAAGCGCGCAGGACTCCAACCCATTGGCTGGCACGCCTTGCGACACACCTTCGCCAGTCATCTCGTCATGCGCGGAGTGTCTTTGAAGGCTGTGCAGGAACTGCTGGGACACGCATTGATGGAGATGACAATGCGTTACGCCCATCTGAGTCCAGACGTGAAGAAGGACGTGGTGAAGGTGCTGGAAGCGCAGTCCAGGGGCACACTGGGGGCACATGGCGCCGACAGCGCCGAACGCCCTAACGTTTTCAGTTAGTTACACTTGCACGGGCCGGGGATCGAACCCGGACGACCCTTTCGGGTCAGCGGATTTTAAGTCCGCTGCGTCTGCCAATTTCGCCACCCGTGCTCCACCACGTCCAGCATCCTAGAGCCTCTTGCTGCGGGGAAGAAGAACGGTGACCTGCCGCGTTGGGGAACAGGGGGCCACCGCCCTGGGGCGGGCCTGATCCGACCCCCGGCCCACCGGATCCGCCTGGTGCGGCCATCACGCACTGCATTGCGTTCCCCCCTGCCGCGGAGCCCTTCCCGGAAGCTGATCACATTCCAGGATACTTCGCCCTCCTTGCTTCTCGCCTGATATGAAGTGCCCCCCTCATCGCTCAGGTTCATGAGCGAGGGCTCCCCCCGGGTGAGGCTGCCATGCTGCGACTCATCAATCGCTACGCCCATGGCTTCGTGTCAGTCCCCGTCATCGTCGCATGCAAGCAAAAGGGGCTCTTCTCCAGCCTGGAGCAACCCAAGACCCTGGAATCCCTCGCGGAAGCGCTGAGCGCGAACTCCGGCCACCTCCAGGCCGCGCTCCGGATGCTTCACGCACTGGGTTGGCTTTCACGCGATGAGGCTGGCACCTATCAGGTCACCCCCGAGGCCGGACTCCACCAGCAGCTCCCCTCGGACCTGCTCGAACTGAGCGGCCTCTCCATGGCCCGCTACCTGTCGCCCGGAGAGCCAGGCGGCCCCCTTTCGCGGTGGATCGCTCGCTCACGACAGCGGTGGGATGTCACGGATCCGTTGCTCGCGGATCTCCTGGACGGGGTCCTGCTCGTCCCCCTGTTGTCCTCGCTGGGTCGCGCGGGCCCTGGACCCGCGGCCCCCGGGACGCTGCCCTGGCCTGTCGGCGTGAGCCCTCCGGTCCGCGAGGAATTGGACGCGCTGTTCCTGAGCAAGGGTTGGGCGGAGCCCGTGCCAGAGGGCCTCCAGCTCACCGATACCGGGCGCTTCCTGACGCAGCGCGGCCTCATCGCCGGGACCACCGCCTCCTACGCTCCGATGCTCGCGCGGATGCCTGAATTGCTGTTCGGGGATGCCCAGGCCGCGTTCGAGCGGGCGCACGGCGGCGCCGAAAGCCATGTCGACCGCACCACCAACGTCGTCGCCAGCGGCTTCCAGCACGAGCGCTTCTTCCAGGAGGTCGATGACGTCGTCCTCGCGATGTTCGACCGCCTGCCCCTCGAAGCCCAGCCCCGGTACGTCATCGACATGGGCTGCGGGGATGGGACGTTCCTGCTGCGCATCCATGCGCTCATCCGCTCACGCACCGCCCGGGGCCAGCACCTGGAGCAGCACCCCGTCCTCTTCATCGGCGCGGACGTCAATGAAGCGGCGCGCGCCGCCACCGCGAAGACCCTGGCGGAGGTGCCCCACCTCGTCGTCCATGGCGACATCGGAGACCCGGCCCGGCTGATGGCGGACCTGCGCGCGCTCGGACTTCCTGAGCTCGAACGCACCCTGCACGTGCGCTCGTTCCTGGACCATGACCGCCCCTACATCCCTCCCGCTCGGCCTCGTGAGACGGAGGCGCGGGCCCGGCTTCCGCTCCAGGGCGTGTATGTGGATCCGAAGGGCGCGCTCATCCCTCCCGGCGTCATGTTCCAGAGCCTCGTCGAGCACTTCCAGCGCTGGGCGGACGTGGTGACGGAGCACGGCCTGCTCCTGCTTGAGGTCCACAGCCTCCCGCCTGAAACGGTCCACCGCTTCCTGGACCAGTGCGAGAACCTCCACTTCGACGCGTACCACGCGTTCTCGAAGCAGTACCTGGTGGAGCCCCACGTCTTCCTGCTCGCCGCGGCGGAGGCGGGCCTGTTCCCGAAGCTCGGCTTTCCTCGCCGCTCGCCTCGGACGTTCCCCTTCACCCGCATCACCCTGAGCCACTTCGAGAAGCGTCCCTACACCGTGCGCCACGCACGGCTGGAGGATCTGCCCGCCCTGCTCCAGTTGGAAGAGGCGTGCATGCCTCCTGCGCTGCGGGCCTCGGAGCGGCAGTTGCGGTCCCGGCTGGAGCAGTCCCCGGACGGCAACCTCCTCCTGGAGCTGGAGGGCCGCACGGCGGGCGTCGTCTATTCGCAGCGCATCACGGATGAGTCCCTGCTGGCGCGGGCGAGGCACTCGGAGCTGGGCGCCCTGCATGCGCCGGGAGGAGCGCTCATCCAATTGTTGGGATTGAACGTCCTGCCGGAGATGCAACGCTTTGGGTTGGGGGATCAGCTCCTCGAATTCATGCTCCAGCATTGCACGCTGTTGAGCGACGTCGAACGCGTGGTGGGCATCACCCGCTGCCGGGACTACCCGGCACATGCGCACCTGCCGCAGCGGGACTACCTCCAACTGAAGGACGGCAGCGGCAAGCGCGTGGACTCCATCCTCCGGTTCCACGAGGCACACGGCGCCTCCATCGTCGGACTGGTGCCCGACTACCGTCCGGAGGACACCGACAACCAGGGCGCGGGCGTGCGGATCTCCTACGAGCTGCGCACGCGGACGCGCGGCCAGGGGGCCCCGGTCTCCACCCCAGGAGCCCAGGAGCGCCCCGCCGTCACGGACACCGTCGAGGCCGCCATCCGACAGGTGCTCGGCGAGCGACGCGCGGCGGCGTTCGCGCCTCGCGCCTCGTTGAACGAGATGGGCCTGGATTCGCTCGACCTGATGGAGCTGGCCTCGCTGCTCGGTCGGCACTTCGGCGCGTCCGTGGAGTCCACCCTCTTCTTCCGTCACGGGACCCCAGCCACCCTCTTCCAATATTTCGAGGAGCAGGCCCGGGGTGGCGCAACCACCGTCCGCGCTCCCGAGCGGACGCGGGTCCACGACGAAGCCTCCGACGAGCTCCGGGAACTTCGCGGTGAGGGCGCCTCGCGGGCGGAGACGTCGCACGAGCCCGTCGCGATCATCGGCATGGCGTGCCGCTTCCCAGGCGGCGCCACCAGCCCCGCGGCCTACTGGTCGCTGCTGCACCAGGGCACGGATGCCATCAGCGCCATCCCCCACTCGCGCGGGGAGCTGCTCTCGCTGCATGCCTCGCGACCGGGCGCTGACGACCCCTTCCCCCGGCACGGCGGATTCCTGGAGCGCATCGACGGATTCGATGCCTCGTTCTTCCGGATCTCACCCCGGGAGGCGGGCTCCATTGATCCGCAGCACCGGCTGCTGCTCGAAGTGTCCTGGGAGGCACTGGAGAACGCAGGGCTCGATCCCGAATCCCTGGCGGGCACGCCCACCGGCGTGTTCACCGGCATCTTCTCCCACGACTACGAATCGCTTCAGCTCCGGCAGCAGTCGCCGCAGGAGCTGGGCCCGTACTTCGCGACCGGCAACTCCAGCGCGCTCGCTTCGGGACGCCTGTCCTATTTCCTCGGCCTCCAGGGCCCCGCCATCACTGTCAACACGGCGTGCTCTTCGTCCCTCGTCGCGGTCCATCTGGCGGCCCAGAGCCTGCGCCAGGGCGAGTGCACCGTGGCGCTCGCGTCGGGCGTGAACCTGCTGCTGTCTCCGGAGCTGAACGTCACCTTCGCCCAGGCGGGGATGCTCTCGCCGGATGGGCGCTGCAAGACCTTTGACGCGGGCGCCAACGGGTACTCGCGCAGCGAGGGCTGTGGCGCGGTCATCCTGAAGCGCTTGTCCCAGGCGCTCGCGGACGGAGACACCGTCCTCGCGGTGCTGCGCGGAACGGCCATCAACCAGGATGGCGCGAGCAACGGCCTCACCGCTCCGAACGGGCTCGCCCAGGAGGCGGTGATCCGCAAGGCCCTGGCCGACGCGCGCGTGGCGCCTGCGGAGGTCTCCTACGTCGAGGCCCATGGCACCGGCACACCGCTGGGAGATCCGGTGGAGCTCAACGCCCTGGGCGCGGTGTACGGCGCGGGGCGCACGCCCGAGCAGCCCCTGGCCATCGGTTCGGTGAAGACGAACATCGGCCACACCGAGGCGGCGGCGGGACTTGCGGGATTGCTCAAGGTCGTCCTCTCGCTCCAGCACGAGTCCATCCCCCGGCACCTGCACCTCGCGCGGCTCAACCCGCAGATCCGGCTCGACACCATTCCCGCGCGCATCCCCACCGAGCCACTGCCCTGGCGCGGCGAGCCGGGACGCCGCCGCATCGCGGGCGTGAGCGCGTTCGGCTTCAGCGGCACCAACGCCCACGTCATCGTGGAAGAGGCGCCCGCACCGGCCCCGCGTCGCGACCCGGGCGCACACCGACACCACCTGCTGGCGCTCTCCGCCAGGAGCGCTCCCGCGCTGCGGCAGCTCGCCCGTGCCCATGAAGAGGCCCTGGCCAGTGCGCACGTGCCCTCGCTCCAGGATGTCTGCTTCACGGCCAGCACGGGGCGCGCGCACCTGGACCACCGGCAGGCCTTCGTCGCACACACTCCCGAGCAGTTGCGCGAAGCCCTGGCCACGTTCGCCAGCCAGGAGCCGGGACCCCGTCCGTCCGTGGGCAAGCGGGCGTTCCTCTTCACCGGACAGGGCGCGCAGTCCGTGGGCATGGCGCGCCAGCTCCACGAAACGCAGCCCGTCTACCGGCGGGCCTTCGACCGCTGCGACACGCTGCTGCGTCCCCTGCTCGGTGCCTCGTTGTGGGACGTGCTGTATCCGGCGTCGGGGACCTCCTCGCCCCTCCACGAGACCCGCTTCACCCAGCCGGCCCTCTTCGCCGTGGAGTACGCGCTGGCCGAGCTGTGGGGCTCCTGGGGCATCGTGCCGGACCTGGTCATGGGCCACAGCCTGGGCGAGTACGTCGCGGCCTGCGTGGCCGGCGTGTTCAGCCTCGAAGAAGGACTGCGGCTGGTGGCCAGCCGGGCGCGGCTGATGCAGGCCCTCCCCTCCGGAGGGACGATGATGGCGCTCCTCGCCGGCGAGGAGCAGGTCGCCGAAGCGATCCGCGCCAGCGGGGCGCCCGTGTCGATCGCCGCCATCAACGGCCCGGCCAGCGTCGTCATCTCCGGCCCCGACGAGGCCGTGCGAGCACTCGCCGCGACGCTGAAGGAGCGCGGCGTCCAGGGCAGCGCGCTGACGGTCTCCCACGCCTTCCACTCCGCCCTGATGGAGCCGATGCTGGCGGAGTTCGAGCGCGTCGCCTCCGGAATCGACTTCCGGCCTCCGCGCATCGGCGTCATCTCCAACGTCACCGGGGCGCTCGCGGGTCCGGAGCTCACCACCACGGCCTACTGGTGCCGCCATGTCCGCGCGCCCGTCCGGTTCGCGGAAGGGATGCGGACGCTACACGCGCTAGGCTGCGACACCTTCCTGGAGCTGGGCCCGAAGCCCACCCTGCTCGGGATGGGGCGACAGTGCCTGCCCGAGGACGCCGGCGTCTGGCTTCCCAGCCTGCGGCCCGGCATCGACGACGAGCAGCAACTGCTCCAGAGCCTGGCCACGCTCTATGCGCGAGGGGCCCGGGTGGACTGGGCCGCACTCCATCGCCACGAGCCGGGGCGCAAGGTCTCGCTGCCGACCTACCCCTTCCAGCGCGAACGCGCCTGGTTCAGCACGTCTTCGTCGCGGACCCCCACGCCCCGTGCGCGCGAGGGCGGTCGGAGCCATCCGCTGCGAGGCCGGCGGCTCCGCTCCGCGCTGGAGGCGATCCAGTTCGAGTCCACGCTCCACGCCAACGCCCCCGCGTACCTGGCCGAGCACGTCGTCCACGAATCCATCGTCCTGCCCGGCGCGGCCTACCTGGAGATGGTGCTGTCCGCGGGCTCCGCGGTGTTCGGCTCGGAGTCCTTCGCCCTCGAGGACGTCGTCCTCCAGCAGGCGATGCTCCTGTCACCCGAGGAGCCCCGGACGCTCCAGACCGTCCTCGTGCCCGAAGAGGACGCGCGCGCGTTCACCTTCCGCATCTCCAGCATCGGGCCGGAAGAGGACGACGCGGAGCAGCCCGCGTGGACCCTCCATGTCTCCGGAAGGCTGGTGGCCCGTCCCGTGGTCCCGGCCACTCCCAACCTGGAGGTCCCTGACCGCCGGATCCCCGGTGGACAGAAGGTGGGCGACTTCTACACGCGCATGGATGCGCGCTCCATCCACTACGGGCCCAGCTTCCAGGCCGTCGAGGAACTCTGGGGACGCGAGGGCGAGGCGCTCGGACGGATCCGGCTTCCCGAGCACATCGCGAGGGAGGCGGGCGACTATCTGCTGCATCCCGTGCTGCTCGATGCCGCGCTCCAGGTGACCTATGGGGCCCTCTCCACGGGGACGTACATGCCTGTGAGCATCGAGCGGTTCACGGTGGACGCGACCCCGGGCACCGAGGTGTGGAGCAGGGCCCGCCTCCACGCGGGTGCGCGCGAGGGGGCGGAGACCTTCACCGTCGACCTCGACTTCTTCACCTCCGATGGCCGCTCACTGGCGCGCGTCGAAGGCATGCTGTTCAAGCGGGCCACCCCGGAGGCCTTGCAGGGCCGCGCGGCGAAGCCCTGGCAGTCCTGGCTCTACACGTCCGAGTGGCGTGATCAGGGTCCGGTGCTCCTGCCCGCGCGCGAGGGCGGACCCTTCCCCGAGGAGGCTCGCATCCCCCTGCGGGCCGAGCTGGAGCGGCTCGTCGCCGGGCAGGATCTCACGGCCCAGGACGCGCTCTTCCACCGACTCGAAGCGCTGAGCGCGGCCTACGTCGTCCAGGCCTTCCAGCAGCTCGGCTGGACGTTCCCGCGTGGAGATGAGTTCACGACCTCCGCCCTCGCATCGCGGCTGAACGTCGTCGCTCGGCACCATCGGCTGCTGGGCCGGCTGCTCGAAATCCTCTCGGAAGAAGGTGTGCTGCGGCGCGACGGTGCGCGGTGGCAGGTGCTGCGAACTCCCGAGGAAGCCTCACCTGAAACCTGGGTGGGCCGCACGGGCACACACCCGCCCGCGGTGGAACTGGAGCTGCTCGATCGCTGCGGAACATCCCTCGGTACGGTGCTTCGCGGGGAGCAGGATCCGCTCCAGCTCCTCTTCCCCGAAGGCGACCTGTCGACCACCGCCCGGCTCTACGAAGGGTCCTCTTCGTTCCTGCCGATGAACCAGTTGGTCCGGAGCACCCTGTCCTGGTGGCTCTCACAACGCCCCCAGAAGCCCTTGCGCATCCTCGAGCTTGGCGCAGGGAGCGGCGGGACCACGGCCCATGTGCTGCCCATCCTGCCCGGGGAGCGGACCGAGTACGTCTTCAGTGACGTCTCGCCGATGTTCGTCTCCCAGGCCCGGGAGCGATTCGCCGCCTGGCCCTTCCTGCGGGGCAAGGTGCTCGACCTCGAGCAGGATCCACGGGCGCAGGGGTTCGAGGAGCACTCATTCGACCTCATCCTGGCCGCCAACGTGCTCCACGCGACGCGGGAGCTACGCACGAGCCTGGAGCACATCCAGCGACTGCTCGCGCCCGGTGGCTCGCTGGTGCTGCTGGAGGTCACCGCGCCCGCGCGCTGGACGGATCTCACCTTCGGACTCACGGAGGGCTGGTGGCGGTTCACCGACACCGAGCTGCGGCCGGAGCATCCGCTGCTGTCCGCACCCCGCTGGCAGGAGGTGATGGCGCGAAGTGGCCTGCCCCACTCCGAGGTCATCGCCTTGTCTGATCCGCGAGGCGGAATGCTCTCCCGGCAGGCGGTCCTCCTCGCACGCGCCGGGGAAGCGACGGCCGTGAAGCCTCGGGCCCCGGCGAGCCCCTGGCTCGTGCTGGCCGATCGCGGTGGCGTGGCGGATCAGCTCGAAGCGCTGCTGAAGACCCGGGGCGAGCCCTGCATCCGGATCCACGCCGGAGCGGGATTCGCCCAACGCTCCGAACACGCGTTCGAGGTCGCGGCCTCCGAGGTTGGCGACTTCGAGCGCGTGCTCCGGCAGGTGCTGGGCGCGGGGATCGTCCCTCGCGGCGTGGTGCACCTGTGGAGCCTGGACGTGCGGGAGGACACCGGCCCCCAGGATGTCTCGGGCCTGGAGGAAGCCGCGCGGCACAATGTCGAAAGCGCCCTGCACCTCGTGCAGGCCCTGGTCCGGGTGGCCATGCCCAGGACCCCTCCGGTGTGGCTGGTGACTCGCGGCGCGGTGCCGGCCGGTCCCTCGGCCCGGGTGCCTGGGGTGGCACAGGCTCCGCTCTGGGGCCTGGGCAAGGTCATCGCGCTGGAGCACCCGGAGGCCTGGGGCGGGCTCGTGGATCTGGATCCCGAAGCGCCCGTGGATGCCCAGGCGCTTCTGGCGGAGTTCACCGCGTCGGGCGGCGAGGAGCAGCTCGCCTTCCGGGGTGGGCATCGCTACGCCTGCCGCCTCGCGCCTCGCAGCGTGCAGGAGCCTCGCGCGCCCACCGTGAAGGCGGACGGCGCCTATCTCATCACCGGAGGGCTCGGCTTCCTGGGGCTCCAGGTGGCGCGCTGGTTGGTGCGGCAGGGCGCGCGGCATCTGGTCCTGGTCGGCAGGAGTGCGCTCTCGGAGCGCGCCCGGTGGGCCCAGCTCCCCGAGGGCTCCGAGGAGCAGCAGCGCGCGGAGGCCCTCCTCGCGCTGGAGCAGCAGGGCGCCACGGTGGAATGCCATGCGGTGGATGTCGGCGATGCGGAGGCCCTCTCACGACTCCTGAAGCCGACGACGGCGGTGCGGCCCGCGTGGCGCGGCGTCATCCACTCCGCGGGGGTCGCCGGCTATGAGCCGCTCACCGACACGACGCCTCGGGCGCTGGCGAGCATGTTCCGTCCCAAGGTCGCGGGAGCGTGGCTGCTGCACCAGTTGACGCGCGAGCTCGACCTGGACTTCTTCGTCTGCTTCTCCTCGGCCTCCTCCACCTGGGGCGCCCGGGGACACGCCAGCTACGCCTCCGCGAACCAGTTCCTCGATGCCCTGGCCCACCACCGGCGCGCGCTCGGCCTGCCCGCGCTGACCGTCAACTGGGCGCTCATCGGCGAGGGCGGCATGCTCCCCGAAGGGTACGGCAGCACGCTGCGCCAGATTGGCGTCGAAGCGATGCGCGTGGAGGACGGCCTGCTGGCCATGGGACAGGCCATGGCCACGGGCGCGGCCCAGGTCACCGTGGCCCGCGTGAACTGGAGCACCTTCAAGGAAGTGTACGAGGCACGGCGGCGCCGGCTGCTGCTGGAGGAACTCGCGATCCGCGCCCCCCTGCCCGTCCCCATCACGGTGAAGCAGGTTTCGAGCGCATCGCTCCTGCAACAGCTCGCGGAAGCGCCGCCGGAGGAGCGCGCCGGGAAGCTGAGCACCTACGTCCAGGAGCACGTCGCGCGGGTGCTCGGGTTGGGCGTGCGGCAGCTCGACGTGCGGCAGTCGCTGCATGTGCTGGGGCTCGATTCGCTGATGGCCATCCAGTTGAGGACCCGGCTGCGCCACGACCTGAAGGCCGATGTGCCGGTGGTGAAATTCATGGAGGGCTTCAGCGTGGTCAGCCTCGTCGATCTCCTGGGACAACACCTGACCACCCTGCTGGCCCCGGCCCCCGCGGACGCCGGCTGGGTGGAGGGCGAGCTATGACGCCGTCGCGGCTCCTGCGCGACCTCTCCGGGCAGGGCGTGGAGCTGTGGGCCGAAGGCGACAAGCTTCGCTACCGCGCGCCCAACAACGTCCTGACGCCAGCGATCCTCGCCGACCTCAAGCACCACAAGGCCGGGCTGCTCGAACTGCTCCGGGAACGGGCGGCTCCGGTGCGCCGCCACCCGCTCTCCCAGGGCCAACGCGCGCTCTGGTACCTGTACCAGGTCGCTCCCGACAGCCCGGCCTACAACGTTGCGTTCGCGGGCCGCCTGCGCTCGGAGGTGGAGGTCCCCACGCTGCGCGAGTCGCTCCAGGCGCTCGTGGATCGCCACGCCACGCTGCGCACCACCTTCCCGCTGTCGGAAGGCCAGCCCGTCCAGCACGTGCACGCGAAGCGCGAAGCCCACCTGGAGCTCGTGGACGCGTCGGGCTGGTCGCAGGAGCAGCTCTCCGCGCGCGTGTCCGCCTCCTACCGGCGGCCGTTCGACCTGGAGCAGGGACCGCTGATGCGGGTGGAGCTGTTCACCCTCTCGCCCCGGGAGCACGTGCTGCTGATGTCGCTCCACCACATCGTCATCGACTTCTGGTCCTTGATGGTGCTGGTGGATGAACTCGGCGCCCTGTACCAGGCGCGCAAACAGGGCACGCGGGCGGAGCTGGCGCCGCTCACCCGCGCGTATTCCGACTACGTCGACTGGCAGGCGGAGCTGCTGGCCGGTCCCGAAGGCGAGCGGCTCGAGCGGTACTGGAAGGAGCAGCTTTCGGGCGCCCTGCCCGCGCTGAACCTGCCGGTGGACCGTCCGCGCCCGCCCGTGCAGACGTACCGGGGCGCTTCGCATGGCTTCCGGCTGGGTCCTTCGCTGACCCGGGACATCAAGGCGCTGGCCCGGTCCGAAAGCGCCACCGTCTACACGGTGCTGCTGGCCGCGTTCCAGGTCCTGCTCCACCGCTACACGGATCAGCAGGACATCCTCGTGGGCTCGCTGATGGCTGGACGCGGCCAGTCCGAGTTCGCCGAGGTGACGGGCTACTTCGTCAACCCCGTCGTCCTTCGCGCGGACCTGTCCGGCGACCCCACGTTCAGCGACTTCCTCGCGCAGGTGCGGCAGCGCGTCCTGGGCGCGATGCGCCACGAGGACTACCCCTTCCCGCTGCTCGTCGAGCGGCTCCAGCCCAACCGCGACGCGAGCCTGTCGCCCGTCTTCCAGGTGCTGTTCGCGCTGCACAAGCCGCCCCGGCTGGAGCCACTGATGGAGCTCTGGGCACCGGCGGGCGGACACGCCTCGCTGGAGTGGGCGGGCCTCCAGTTGGAACCCCTCGCGATGGGGCAGCAGGAGGGGCAGTTCGACCTGACGCTGGAGATGATGGAGACGCAGGACGGGCTCGGCGGCTTCTTCAAGTACAACACCGACCTCTTCGACGCCGCCACGCTGCGCCGCATGGAGGAGCACTACGTGGCGCTGCTCCGGGGCGTGCTGGAACAGCCGCGCCGGCCCATCTCCCGGCTCCCCCTGCTCTCCGAGGACGAAGCCGCGCGGCTGTTGCGGACCTGGAACGACACCCGGGCCGACTTCCCGACCGGGCAGCGGATCCACGAGCTCTTCGAGGCCCAGGCCGCCCGGACCCCGGAGGCCGAGGCGCTGGTGGATGGCGGGCGGCGGCTGGACTATCGCGAGCTGAACGCGCGCGCCAACCGGCTCGCCCGACACCTGCGCTCGCTCGGGGTGGGGCCCGAGGTGCGGGTCGGCGTCTGCGTGGAGCGCTCGCTGGAGCTGGTGCTGGGACTGCTGGCGATCCTCAAGGCGGGCGGCACCTATGTCCCGCTGGATCCCGCCTACCCCGAGGAGCGCCTGCGCTTCATGATCGGGGATGCGCGCACGCCCGTGCTCCTCACGCAGCGCAAGCTGTTGGAGCGCCTGCCCTCCCAGACGGCCACCTGCGTCTGCGTGGGGCCGGACGAGGTTCCTGGCGCGGATCAAGACGACACCAACCTGGGCGACACGTCGCGCGCGGAGAACCTGGCGTACGTGCTGTACACCTCCGGCTCCACCGGCACGCCGAAGGGCGTGTCCATCACCCACCACAGCGCCGTCACCCTGCTGCACTGGGCGCGGACGGTGTTCACGCCCGAGGAGTACGCGGGCGTCCTCGCCTCCACCTCCATCTGCTTCGACCTCTCGGTCTTCGAGCTCTTCGTCCCGCTGAGCTGGGGCGGCAAGGTGCTGATGGCCGAGAACGCCCTGCACCTGCCCACGCTGGAGGCCGCGGCGGAGGTCACCCTCATCAACACGGTGCCTTCGGCCATCAACGAGCTGCTGAAGGTGGGGCGGCTGCCGCCCTCGGTTCTCACCGTGAACCTCGCGGGCGAACCCTTCTCCAGCGAGTTGGTGCGCCGCATCCACCGGGGCGGTTCGGTCCGGCGCGTCTACAACCTCTACGGGCCGTCGGAGGACACGACCTACTCCACCTTCGCGCTGCTGGACGGCGCCTCCCAGCGCGCGCCGACCATCGGACGGCCCATCGCCAACACGCAGGTGTATCTGCTCGACAGGCACCTTCAGCCCGTGCCGACCGGTGTGGCGGGAGAGCTGTACCTGGGAGGCGAAGGACTGGCCCGGGGGTACTTCGAGCGGCCCGCGCTGAGCGCGGAGCGCTTCGTCCCCAACCCCTTCGGCGCGAGCCCTGGCTCGCGGCTGTACCGGACGGGGGACTTCGCCCGCCACCTGCCCGACGGCAACCTGGAGTTCCTCGGCCGGCAGGACAAGCAGGTGAAGATCCGCGGCTTCCGCATCGAGCTGGGAGAAATCGAGGAGGCCCTGCTCGCGCACCCCACGCTGCTCGAAGCCGTGGTGGTGGCCCGGAACGAGCCGCTCGGCCGACGACTGGTGGCCTACGTCGTGCCGCGCGAAGGGCAGACCCCGGTGCCCGCGGAGCTGCGGCGCTTCCTGAAGGAGCGGCTGCCAGACCACATGGTGCCGGCGACGTTCATGACGTTGGCCCGGCTGCCGTTGAACCCCAATGGCAAGGTGGACGCGCGCGCGCTGCCCGTCCCCACGCGCGCCAGCGACGACGCCCACGCGCCCCGCGAGGCGCCCCGCACCGACGCGGAGCTACGGCTGGCCCCCATCTGGAGCGAGGTCCTCCGGCTGGAACGCGTGAGCCGTCACGACAACTTCTTCGAACTGGGCGGCGACTCCATCCTGGGCATCCTGGTCGTCACCCGGGCGCGTCGGGCCGGACTCCAGCTCACGCCCCAGCACATCTCCCAGCACCAGACCCTCGCGGAGCTGGCCGCCGTCGCGGTCTCCACCCTCCCCACCGCCGTGGCCGAACAAAGCGCGGTCACGGGCGAGGTCCCGCTGACGCCCATCCAGCACTGGTACTTCGAGCTGGAGCCCGTGGAGCCGCACCACTTCAACCAGTCCCTGCTGTTGAAGACGCCGCCCGGATTGAAGCAGGAAGGGCTCGCGCGGGTGCTCGAACACCTGCTGGGCCATCACGATGCGCTGCGCCTGCGCTTCACCCGCATGGGTACGGGCTGGAGCCAGCGGCTGGCCGCACCCGGTGAGCCCGTCGCGCTGCACCGGCTGGACCTGGGCGCGCTTGCCGAGGACGCGCGGACCCACGCGATGGAGGCCGCCGCGAACGAGGCACAGGCCAGCCTGGACCTGCGACAGGGCCCCCTCTTGCGCGCGGTCCTCTTCGACCGGGGCGAGGGAGCGCCGGGAAGGCTGCTGCTCGCCGTCCACCACCTGGCGGTGGACGCCGTCTCCTGGCGCATCCTGCTGGAGGACCTGGAGACGCTCTTCACACAGCTCGGCCGTGGAGAGGCGCTCCAACTGCCGC
Source organism: Corallococcus terminator (assembly GCF_003611635.1). Lineage (GTDB taxonomy): Bacteria > Myxococcota > Myxococcia > Myxococcales > Myxococcaceae > Corallococcus > Corallococcus terminator. Next base: position 34,359 of record NZ_RAVZ01000033.1, read on the forward strand.
CCAAGACGACCTCCTTCAAGGAATGGGCGGTGCGGCTGGAGGACCATGCCCGCTCCCCGGAGCTGGCGCGTGAGCGGGACTTCTGGGCCGCGCCGCGCGGGCCCGTGCCCACGCTGCGCCCCGAGCCGCGAACGCCAGCGGAGGCGAACACCCTGGGCGCGAGCGCGACGGTCCACGTCAGCCTGGGTGCCGAGGAGACCCGCGCCCTGCTGCGCGATGTTCCGGCCGCGCATGGCACGCGGATCAACGACGTGCTGCTCTCGGCACTCGCGCGAAGCTTCCATCAGGCCGCGAACGTCTCGCCCCTGCTCGTCGCGCTGGAGGGGCACGGACGCGAGCCGATGGGCGAAGGGGTGGATCTCTCCCGCACCGTGGGCTGGTTCACCTCCGTCTTCCCCGTGCTGCTGGAGCAGGGGCGGAGCGCCGATCCCGTGGAAGCCCTCCACGCGGTCAAGGCGCAACTCCAGGCCATCCCCCGGAGGGGCATCGGCCACGGCCTGCTGCGCTTCCTCGGACCGGACGAGACGCGGCGCCAATTCGCACAAGGCCCCGAGCCGGAGCTCAGCTTCAACTACCTGGGCCAGTTGGATCAGCTCCTGCCCGGCGACGCCGTGTTCTCCGTGGCCGACGAACCGAAGGGGCGGGAGCATGGCCCCCTCAACCGTCGGCGCTACCTGCTCGACCTGGTGGCCGCCGTGCGCCAGGGCCAGCTCCAGGTGGAGTGGATCTACGCCCCCAGCGTCCACTCGAAGGCCACCATCGAACGCCTCGCCCAGGCGTTCCTCACGGCCCTGCGCGACATCCTCCGAGGCGAGCGGCCCGTCCGGAACCCGGAGACAGCGTCCGGGGACTTCCCCGCCGCGGCACTGACGTCAGCGGAACTCCAGACGCTGCGCTCCCGCCTCCAGGCGGCGGGCACGGAGCCCGGGGACATCGAGGACATCTACGCGCTGGCGCCCATGCAGCAGGGGCTGCTCTTCCACTCGCTCTACGCGCCGGAGACGGGGATCTACTTCGAGCAGCTCACCCTGCGCTTCCGCGACGGGCTGAACGCGGGCGCCTTCCAACGCGCATGGACGCAGGCGGTGGAAGACAACCCCCTGCTGCGCACCTCGTTCCACTGGGACGCGCTCGCCCATCCGGTGCAGGTGGTCCACTCCCGCGTGGAGCTGCCCTGGCGTGAGCTGGACTGGCGCGGACTGAGCGAGAGCGAACGACAGGGGCGCATGGCCTCCCTGCTCGAAGAAGACCGCCAGCGCGGGTTCGCCCTGGACCGGGCGCCGCTGATGCGCTGCACGCTCATCCGCGTCGGCGACGAGGCTTGTGAGTTCCTCTGCAGCCATCACCACCTGCTGATGGATGGCTGGTCGCTCTCGCTGCTGCTGCGTCAGGTGCTCACCGCGTACCACGCCGCGCGACAGGGCCAGCCAACGCCGGCGAACGCCGTGCCGGCCTTCCGCGCGTACATCGACTGGCTCCACCGGCAGGACCTTCCCGCGGCGGAGCGCTACTGGCGCCAGACGCTCGCGGGCTTCACCGCGCCGACGCCGCTGCCCTCCGCCGAGCCGGCCCGCGCGGACATCCGCCGGGGCGCCCGCGCAAGCCACGTGCTGCGTCTGCCGGGGTCCCGACTCGAAGCCCTGGCGCGCGAACACCGGCTCACGCCCAACACGCTGGTGCAGGGCGCGTGGGCCCTGATGCTGAGCCGCTACGGCAGCACGCAGGACGTGGTCTGGGGCGCGACCGTCTCCGGACGTCCGGCGGAGCTGCCGCGCATCGAGGACATGGTGGGGCTGTTCATCAACACCCTGCCCCTGCGTGCGCACGTGGCCCCGGACGCGCAGCTCGTGCCGTGGCTCCAGGATCTCCAGGCGCGGCTCCAGCAGGGCAGCCAGTACGCCTACGCGCCGCTGGCGGAGATCCAGCGCTGGAGCGAAGTGCCCCAGGGCACCTCGCTCTTCGAGAGCATGGTGGTCTTCGAGAACTACCCCATGGACGGCGCCGTCGCCGACCTGGAGATCCTCAACCTGCATGACCTGGAGCGGGCCCACTACCCGCTCGCGCTCGTCGTCCTGCCCGGCGCCCCGCTGAACGCGCGGCTCAGCTACGACCCGACCCGGTTGGGAGTGGCGACGATCAGCCGCATGGCGGCCAGCTTCGAGACGCTGCTCGCGGCCCTGCTCGCGCACCCGCACCAGCGCGTGGGCGAACTGCCCGCCATGGCGGAGAGCGAGCGGCGGCTCGTGGTGGAGGAGTGGAACCAGACGTGGACCGACTTCCCCCGGCAGCAGCCAATCCATCGCCTCGTGGAGGCGCAGGTGGCGCGGACGCCGGAGGCCGTGGCCGTGGAGTACGGGGAGCGGCGTTGGACCTACCGTGAGCTCAACGGGCGGGCCAACCAGCTCGCGCACCACCTGCGTGCGCTGGGCGTGGGCCCTGAATCGATGGTGGCGCTCTGCGTGGAGCGCTCGCCGGAGATGCTGGTCGCCATGCTGGGCATCCTCAAGGCCGGGGGCGTCTACGTCCCGCTGGACCCGAGCTACCCCGCCGAGCGCATCGCCTTCATGATCGCGGACACCCGCGCCCCCGTGCTGCTGACCGAGGAGCGACACGCCGCGAGCCTGCCGAACACCGGGGCGCGGCGCGTGCGCCTGGATTCGGACTGGGAGCAGGTCGCCCGCGAGAGCTCCGAGAACCCGTCCTGGGACGTGGATCCGGAGCAGCTCGCCTACGCCATCTACACGTCCGGCTCCACCGGGCAGCCCAAGGGCGTCATGGTGACGCACCGGGCGGTGAACCGGCTGGTGCTCGGCGCGCGCTACGTGAAGCTGGAGCCGACCGACCGGATCGCCCAGGCATCGAATGCGTCCTTCGACGCCGCGACCTTCGAGATCTGGGGAGCGCTGCTGCATGGCGCCGCGGTGGTGGGGGTGGGCCGTGACGTGACGCTGTCCCCGCCGGAGTTCGCCACGTTCCTCGAAGCGCGGCGGATCAGCGTGCTGTTCCTGACCACCGCGCTCTTCAACCAGGTCATCCGGGAGGCGCCCCGGGCCTTCCGCTTGCTGCGCTACGTCCTCTTCGGGGGCGAGCAGGTCAACCCCCGCTGGGTGCGCGAGGCCCTGGAACAGTCCGCACCCGGTGAGCTCCAACACGTCTACGGCCCCACCGAGAGCACCACGTTCGCCACGTCCTGGCGCGTGGACCGGGTGCCTCCCGGCGCGACCAACCTGCCCATCGGCGGGCCCATCTCCAACACGCGCGCGCACGTGCTGGACGCGCAACTGCAACCGGTCCCCATCGGCGTGCCGGGCGAGCTGTACCTCGGAGGCGAGGGACTGGCGCGAGGCTACCTCCACCACCCGGAGCACACCGCCACGCGCTTCACGCCGGATCCGTTCGCGAAGGAGCCCGGAGGCCGGCTCTACCGGACCGGGGACCGCGTGCGGCTGTCGCCGGACGGCGCCATCGAGTTCCTCGGCCGCGGCGACCATCAGGTGAAGCTGCGCGGCTTCCGCATCGAGCTGGGAGAGATTGAAGCGACGCTCTTGCGGCACCCCTCGGTGCGCGAGGCGGTGGCGCTCGTGCGGGAGGACGTGCCGGACAACCGGAGGCTCGTGGCCTACGCCGTCCCCCACGCCGGGCAGGTGCTCGACCTGGCGGACCTCGGCCAGTTCCTCCAGGAGCGGCTGCCCGCGTACATGGTGCCGTCCGCGCTCGTGGACCTGCCAGCGCTGCCGCTCACGCCCAACGGCAAGACGGACTCACGCGCCCTCCCCGCGCCCCAGGCACCCTCGGAGCAAGCGGGGACCTTCGTCGCGCCCCGCACGCGCAACGAGGAGACGCTCGCCACCATCTGGGCGGAGACGCTCAAGCTGGAGCGCGTGGGCGTCCAGGACAACTTCTTCGAGCTGGGGGGCGATTCGATCCTCAGCATGCGCATCGTCGCTCGCGCCACCCAGGCCGGACTCAGGCTGCTGGTGCGGGACATCTTCGAGCACCCCGTCATCGAGGAGCTGGCCGCCGTGGCCACGCCGCTCCACGCCGCCCCCGAGGAAGCCGAGGCCAGCGGCGCGGTGCCGCTCACGCCCATCCAGCGCTGGTTCTTCGAACTGGACCTGCCCTCGCCCCACCACTTCAACCAGTCGTGCCTGCTCGAAGCGGCCGGCCGCGTGGAGGTGGAGCTCCTGTCGGGTGCGCTCCAGCACTTGCTGCGACAGCACGAGGCCCTGCGCCTGCGCTTCACCCGCTCGCCATCGGGCTGGCAGCAGCACGTCGCGCCGCCGGAGGAAGCGGTACCGCTCGAGTTGCTGGAAGCGCGTGGAGGTGACGAACAGGCGGTGCACGAGGCCGCCGGGCGACTCCAGGCCAGCCTGTCACTCGCGGAGGGACCGCTGCTGCGGGCGGCCCTGATCCGGGTGGGAGGCACCCCGCCGGATCGCCTCCTGCTGGTGGCGCACCACCTGGTCGTGGACTCGGTCTCCTGGCAGATCCTGCTGGAGGACCTGGACACCGCCTACCGGCAGCTCCAGCGTGGCGAACCCGTGCGACTGCCCGCGCGGACCACCTCGTTCCCGCACTGGGCCCGCCGTCTGGAGAAGGATGGCCCCGTGCGGGTCGCAGGCTCCGCGCCGCATTGGCTGGGATTGGCAGGGACAGCCCTGGTCCCGCTGCCGGTCGATGTGTCCCAGGAGGCAGCGCAAGACACGCTGGGCACGATGGCCACGGTCTCCACCTGGCTGACGCCGGAGGAGACCCACGCCCTGCTCCGTGAGGCGCCCCGGGCCTACAACAACCGGATCAACGAGCTGCTCCTCGCCGCGCTGGCCCGGAGCTTCTTCCAGTGGACCGGACACGCCCGTGTGCTGGTGGACCTGGAGGGCCATGGCCGCGAGGAGCTGTTCGATGGACTGGACCTCTCCCGCACCGTGGGCTGGTTCACGTCCACCTTCCCCGTGCTGCTGGAGCAGGGCGGTCTGTCATCGCAGGGACAGGCCCTGCGGCAGGTGAAGGAAGCGCTGCGGAGCATCCCGGATGCGGGCATCGGCTACGGCGTGCTTCGCTTCCTGGGAGAGGGCGTGCTGCGCGAACACCTGCGCGCCCTGCCCCGACCGCAGGTGAGCTTCAACTACCTGGGACAGCAGGCCCGGACCCAGGAGGACAGCGCCGCGTTCCGGGCGTCCCCCGCGACGCTCGGGCTGGAGCATGATCCGAACGGACGGCGCCCGCACCTGCTCAGCATCATCGCCGTCGTGACGGAGGGACGGCTGCGCGTGGACTGGCTGTACGGCAGCCGCGTCCACCACCGCTCCACCATCGAAGCGCGGGCCCGCGACTACCTCGAAGCCTTGCGCGGGCTCATCGCCCATTGTCGGTCGCCCGATGCGGGCGGCTATTCCGCCTCGGACTTTCCCGACGCCAACCTGAGCCAGTCCCAGCTCGACCTCATCCTGGATGAGCTCGAGCAGGACTCCACGGAGGACTAGTGAGCAAGCCTCAAGTCGAGCAGATCTACCCGCTCTCGCCCTCGCAACAGGGAATGCTCTACGAGAGCCTCGCTGCCGCCGAGTCCGGCATCCACGTGGAGCAGCTCGTCTGGCGCATGGAGGGGCCCCTGGACGAGGCCGCCCTCGAACGCGCCTGGCAGCACGTCGTGGAGCGGCACGCGGTCCTGCGCACCGGCTTCGCCTGGAAGCAGCAGTCGGAGCCCGTCCAGGTCGTCCTGCCTCGCGTCGCGGTGCCCCTGCGCGGCCAGGACCTGCGGGCGCTGCCTCCCGACGAACAGCAGCAGCGGCTGGAAGCGGAGCTGGAGTCGGAGCGCCTGCGCGGCTTCAAGCTCGCGAAGGCGCCGCTGATGCGGCTGGCCCTCTTCCGCTTCAGTGATGACGAGGCCCGGTTGGTGTGGACCTTCCATCACCTGTTGCTGGATGGCTGGTGTCTGCCCCTGCTCCTTCAGGAGGTCCTGAGCTGTTACCAGGCCTTCCTCCAGGGCCAGACACCCCGCCTGGGAACGAGCCGCCCCTTCCGGGACTATGTCGCGTGGTTGAAGCGACAGGAGCCCGAGGCCGCGCGCGGCTTCTGGTCCGCCCGTCTGAAGGGCTTCACCCGACCGACGCCGCTCGGAAGGCCCGCGGCGCAGGCAACTTCCGACGCGGGCTATGGCGTCGTGCAGGCAGGCCTGCCTCCAGCGCGGACGGAAGCGCTCCTCGCGACGCTCAAGCAGCACCGGCTCACTCCCAGCTCCTTCTTCCAGGGGCTCTGGGCCGTGCTGCTGAGCCGCTACAGCGGGCAAACGGACGTGGTCTTCGGAACGACGGTGTCTGGCAGGCCGCCGGAGCTGGAGGGCGTGGAGTCGATCATCGGCCCGTTCATCAACACCCTGCCCGTGCGCAGGGTCGTGGAGCCTTCGCGCGAGCTGTGGTCCTGGTTCCAGGAGGGGCAGACCCAGCGCAACGACCAGCGCGCCTTCGAATACTGCTCCGCGGGACAGGTCCACGAGTGGAGCGAAGTGCCCGGAGCGCTCCCGCTCCACGAGAGCATCCTCGTCTACGAGAACTATCCGATGGAGGCCTTTCAGGCCTCGTCGTCCTCGGGTCCCGGCCTCGCGCTGGCCGACCTGCGCTCCATCGGCGCGAGGACGCGCCATCCGCTCACCCTGCTCATCCTCCCGGGTTCCGAGCTGACCGTCCGGCTCGTGCATGACCGCTCACGGCTGGATGCGGCGTCCGCCGAGCGCGTCCTCCAGGGCCTGCTGGCGCTGTCCGTCGCGGTGGCGGACGGAGCGCCGGAGCGGCTGGGCGCCCTGCTGTCCCTGCTCCCGGACGACCTGATCCCCGCCGTGCATGCGCCCCGCGAAGCCACGCCCACGGACTCCCTCACGGAAGGCGGAGCGCCGAGCACCCCGCTGCAACTGCGTCTGGCCCGCCTCTGGACGGAGCTGTTGGGCGTGGAGCGGGTCGGCATGCGGGACAACTTCTTCGCGCGAGGGGGACATTCGCTGCTGGCCGCGCGCCTCGTGAGTTCGGTGAACGAGGCGTTCTCCGTGCAACTGCCGCTGGTGGGCCTCTACGAGTCGTCCACCTTCGGTGCCCTGGCTGAGCGAATTGCCTCACTCCAGCGGACGGCGCCCTCGGCGAGCGCCCCCAGCAGCACGGCCCTTCCCCAGGTGACGCCCGCCCCGGAGGCCCGCTTCGAACCCTTCCCGCTCACCGACATCCAGCAGGCCTACTGGGTGGGCCGCTCGGGCGACTACGAGCTGGGGCAGGTGTCCACGCACATCTACTTCGAGATCAACGGTCAGGGGCTGGAGGTCTCCCGCCTGGAGCAGGCGTGGCGCCGGCTCATCGACCGCCACGACATGTTGCGCGCCGTCATCCTCCCGGATGGCCGTCAGCAGGTGCTCAAGCAGGTGCCGCCCTATCACCTGCGGATCCTGGAGCTGCGTGGACAGGACGAAGCCTCACGCACCCGTCAGCTCGACGCGGTCCGCGAGGAGATGTCCCATCAGGTGCTCCCCGCCGACCGCTGGCCGCTGTTCGAGATCCGCGCCTCGCTGCTGGACGACGGGCACCTGCGGCTCCACGTGGGACTGGACGCGTTGATCGCCGACGCCTGGAGCATGTTCTGTCTCTTCCAGGAGTGGGCGCGGCTCTACCAGGAGCCGGAGGCACGGTTGCCGCCGCTGGAGCTCACGTTCCGGGACTACGTGCTCGCGGAAGAAGGGCTGCGGCGCACGCCGCTGTATGAACGCTCGCGCGCATACTGGATGGAGCGGGTGGAGCGCATGGCGCCAGCTCCCGAACTGCCGCTCGCGAGGACGCCCGACGCGGTGGGCGCGGGCCGCTTCCAGCGCCGGGGCTCACGTCTGTCCCGCGAGGACTGGCAGAAGCTGAAGCAGCGGACCGCCGAGGAAGGCCTGACGCCCTCCGCCGTCCTCTGCACGGCGTTCTCCGAGGTGCTGGCCCGCTGGAGCAAGAGCCCCCGCTTCACGCTCAACCTGACCCTCTTCAACCGCCTGCCCCTGCACCCGCAGACCCACGAGATCGTCGGGGACTTCACCTCGCTGTCGCTGCTGGAGGTGGATGCCTCGCTCCTGGAGCCCTTCACGGCGCGGGCCCAGCGCGTCCAGCAGCAGCTCTGGCAGGACCTGGATCACCGCCACTTCGGAGGCGTGCGGGTGCTGCGGGAGCTGGCCCGCCGGCAGGGTGGCAGCCAGCGCGCGCTGATGCCCGTGGTGTTCACCAGCACGCTGGCGCTCGGCGCCGCGGGCCAGGAGGCCTCCGTCCTCAATCAGTTCGGCGAAATGACCTACGCCGTCGGCCAGACGCCGCAGGTCTGGTTGGATCATCAGGTCATCGAGCAGGACGGGGCGCTGCTGTTCAACTGGGACGCGGTGGAGGCACTGTTTCCGCCCGGCCTCCTGGACGACATGTTCGCGGCCTACTGTCGCTTCCTCGCGCGCCTGGTGGACTCCGGGGCCGCGTGGCACGAACTCCACCCGGAGCTCACGCCGCCGGCGCAGTTGGCGCGACGGGCCGCCGTCAACGCCACCGAAGCCCCCCTGTCCGAGCAGCTCCTGCACGAACCCTTCCTGGAGCAGGCCCGGCTCCGTCCGCGCGACGTCGCGGTCATCACGCCGAGCGCCACGCTGACGTACGGGGAGCTCGACACGCTGGCCCGGCATCTGGGCCACCAGTTGCGGGAAGCGGGCGTCCAGCCCGACACGTTGGTCGCGGTGGTGATGGAGAAGGGCTGGGAGCAGGTCGTCGCCGTGCTCGGCATCCTCATGGCCGGCGCCGCCTACGTCCCCGTCGATCCCTCGCTCCCGAAGGAGCGGCGTCAGGCCCTGCTGGCCCAGAGCCAAGCCACGTGGATCGTCACCCAACCGTGGATCGATGAGCGGGGCGAATGGCCCGAGGGCTCGCGGCGGCTGCGCGTCGACCGCGCTCCCC
>NZ_RAVZ01000340.1 GCF_003611635.1 Corallococcus terminator
CCCCGGGACATCGAAGGTACAGGTCAGCTCGCCCCCGTCCGCGTAGCGATAGACGAAGTGGCCTTCCGCGTGGTCCAGCGCCACCCGGTCCAGCGTCACCGACCCCTCCACCGGAACCCCCGGCACGGCGAGGTAGCCCACTTGCGTGCCCCCCGTGTTGCCCCACCACCGGGACACCAGCGACGTCTCCTCGGGCACCAGCCGGTCCTCCTGTGGCAGGAGCTTCACGGTCTTCGCCGCGCCCTCCTCCACCGACGCGCCGCGCACCAGTTGGATGTCCACCCCGAACTCCTGGAGGCCCTCGACGCTGTCCGGCGTATAGGACAGGTCGATCAACGTGCTCGGCGTCCCGTCCTCCAGGAAGTCGATGCGTGTCAGGACGGCGTTGGTGGAGATGGGCCAGTTCACGCTCTTGCCCAGGTGGGTGCCCTTGCACTCTCCGGTCGCCTGGGGGTCACAGGCGGAGGCGAGCAGGGCCAGGGAAAGCAGCGGAAGGACGGTGCGGAAAGGCTGACGGGTCATGCCGCCATCCTAGACGCAGGCTTCCGGACTTCCGCCAGGACCGCTGGAACTGGAGGCGCCACGCAATTCCAGGCACCCGCCCTGATACGGGGAGTGAGGTGACGAAAGGGAAGCCGGGGTGCTATGAGTCCCGGCGTTGTCTGCCGTTACCGGCCCGCCTGCATGTCCCGTCAGGCGTTGTGTCTCCCCGGCCGTCCCGACATCACCTTTCAATCCGCCTGGGGGAGGCGATGGGCCGTTGCGCCCTTCGTGGGCTCCTTCCGGCATGCCGCCTGGAGCCGTATGTCCCCGTTTCGTTCCGTCCGCTGGCCGCGTCTGGCCGTGGGTGCCCTGACCTCGCTCTCCCTGACGTTGGGAGGATGCGCCACGCTTCCTCCGCGAGGGCAGGTCGTCATGCGCGACGTGTCCTTCCCCCTGCGGGACTTCCGCATGGCTTCGGGGTTGCGCGTGGTGGTGGAGCACGACGCTCGCTCGCCCGTGGTGGCGGTCGTCGCGGTGGTGGGCGCGGGCGGCTCCAGCGATCCAGGCGGCCGGGAGGGCCTGGCGCATCTGGTGGAGCATCTGGCCTTCCGCTCGCATCCGGCCGGGGCCCCATCCGCGACGGCGCGACTGGAGGCCGCGGGCGCGGGCCACTCCAATGCCTCCACCAGCCTGGACTACACCGCCTACGAAACGCTGGCTCCCAAGGAGGCGCTGGCCACGCTGGTGAAGATGGAAGGGCAGCGGCTGTCCGCGCCCATCGCCGGCATCAGCCCGGAGGTGTTCGCGGTGGAGCGCGAGGTGGTGCGCAACGAGCTGCGCCAGCGCAACGAGACGGGCTACGTGGGGCAGGTGTTCAGTTGGATCAGCGCGGCGTCCTACCCCAAGGGGGACCCGTACTCGCGGCCGGTGGTGGGCTCGCATGATTCGCTGAGTGCCCTCACGCTGGCGGACGCGCAGCGCTTCGCGCGCACGCACTACCGTCCGGAGAACGTCACCCTGGTCATCGCTGGCGACGTGGACCTGGCGGGGGTGGAGGCCATCCTCACGCAGAACCTGCCGCCCGCGTGGGTGGGCACCGGCCTGCCCCTGGCACCGGACACGCGCCTGCCCGCGAACCCCGTGGTGCCCGCCGTCGTGCCCATCCCGAAGACGATGCCGGTGTACGCGGCCGCCGTGCCGACGCCGGAGCTGTACCTGTCCTGGGTGCTTCCGCGCGGCTTCGATGAGGCCAGCGCCGTGCACGACTTCGTGGGCGAAGGCCTGGACAGCAACCTGTGGGAGTCGATGCGCAATGACGGCGACATCGCGGGCATCAAGACCGAACTCGTGCCGGGCACCCGGTCCTCCATGCTCATCGTGAGCGTGCAACTGTCCCATGGCGACCACCCGGAGCGCTCGGCGGAGAAGGTGCTGGACCAGGTGCACAAGGCCTGGAGCCAGGAGCTCAACGCCGGGGGTGTGCTGGGACAGGAGTTCAGCTTCCAGTCCCTGCGCCGCCAGGTGGTGACGGGCATGGCCCTGGAGTCGGAGCGCCTGCTGGCGCGCACGAAGCAGCGCGCGCTGCTCACCCACTTCACGCTCGACGTGCGCTCCTACACGCGCAGGCAGCAGGCACTGATGGGGCTGGGCGGCGGCAAGGTGACGGACTTCGCCTACGAATGGCTCCAGCGCGGCCGGGCGCACGCCGTCTTCGTGAAGCCGGGGGAGAGCGGCATCCCCACGCTGGTGGCCCCGCTGGCGAAGGTCTCCGCGGAGGAGTCCGGCCTGGAGCCGGGCCACCGCGTCACCCCGTCCATGCTCACGGCCACCACCACTCCGGTGCAGGTGCTGAAGCTGGACAACGGCATGGAGGTGCTGCTCGCGCCCCGGCCGGGCCTGCCCGTGGTGCGGGTGGGCGCCGCGATGGGCGGCGGGCTGACGTATGGGGCGAAGCCGGGCGTGGCGGACCTGGCCAACTGGGGCTCCTTCCGCGAGTCCTACTTCGAGGGCCACCTGAGTGACTGGGGCCTGCATGGCGGCTCCCGGAGCCGGATGGACCACGTGCGCGTGGACCTGGCCGGCACGGCGGGCAACGTGGGCAACATGCTGGCGATGCTCGCCGAGCAGCTCTCCACCACCCGCACGTCCGAGGACGCCGTGCGCTTCCTGCGCGAGCAGGTGCTGCCGTGGCGCGAAGCGGTGGACACGCGCCCGGAGGTGCTGGCGAACCGGGAGCTGATGCGCGCGCTCTACGGCGTCCACCCCTACGGCGGCGAGGCCACCGGGGCCCAGATGGGACAGGTGTCCTGGTCCGAGGCGCAGTCCTGGCTGGAGGATGTCTACCGCCCCGGCAACACGGTGGTGGTGGTGGCGGGTGAGTTCGACGTGAAGGAGGTCGAACCCATGGTGCGCAAGTACCTGGGCGGCTGGAGCCGGGGCAAGCCCCAGCCCGTGGTGGTGCCGCCGGCACCGGCGCTGCCCGCGGCGTCCCCGCGCGTGAGCACGCTCTTCACCTCGCGTCCCGGGGCCACGCAGGGACAGGTGCAGTTGGCCTGCCGTCTGCCCACGGCGACTCCGGAGCTGGAGGCGCGGTACGCGCTGATGGCGGAGCTGCTGGAGGTGAAGGCGTATCAGGAGACGCGCGCTGGGACGGGAGCCTCCTACGGTTTCGGGGCCTCACCGTTCATCGCCCGGGGCGGCGCGGCGCACCTGGTGGTGCGGGGCATGCTGGACGCGCAGCGCCTGGAGGAGGGCATCGGCGCCCTGCGCGCGACGCTGGCGGGGTTCGTGAAGGACGTGTCGGCCGCGGACCTGGAGCAGGCCCGGTCGCGACTGCTCGCGCAGCAGGCGGTGTCGTTCATCACCACGAATGAGTGGGTGGATGCGCTGCTCTCCGCGCGCGTGAAGGGCTTCCCGGTGGAAGCGGTGGCCCAGCGCCCCGCGCACCTCCAGGCGGTGACGGCGGACCAACTGAAGCAGGAGTTCGACGGCTGCCTCCAGCGCCTCGTGGTGAGCGTCACGGGCGATGAAGCCCGGAGCCGCGCCGCGCTTCAGGCGGTGTCGGTGCCGTAGCAGCAAGCGTGCGATGGGGCCGTGTCATATGACATGGCCCCGTCACGCGGGTGAGGAGGGTGCGACGCCTTCGCCAGCGTCAGCGGGAACCGGGCCGTGCGGGGGTGTCGCCGCTCGCCCCGTGCATCACGGCGTGCACGCTGAGCAGGCCTCCCACGGCGCCCGCGAAGCCTCCGGTGGTGATGAGGACCTGCGCGAAGCGATGGAGCTCATCCGCGCTGTTGATGTGGACGAGGCCCGTGGCGCGCAGGGCCTCCTCGAGGACGACAGGGCCTCGGGCAGGCCCCAGCACGGAGTTCAGCTTCGCGACCGCGACGCCGTGCCAGTCTCTGGGCTGGGTGTTCATCGCGAGGAGGACTTCGCTTCGAGCTCCGCGGCCCGCTGTTCGGCGGCGAGCTTCTCCGCGCGCAGCCGCACCAGCGTGGCTTCGGTTTCCCGCGCCTGCTTGCCCACTTCCAAGAGCAACGCTTCCGTGCGCTCACGCGCTTCGCGCTGTTCGTGGATGTTCGTGTTGGTGCCCAGCCACTGGAGGACGTGGCCGTTCGCGTCCCGCTCTGGCACCGCCCGCGCCAGGTACCAGGCGTACTGGCCATTGGCGAGCTTGAGCCGGAACTCGACCTCGTAGCCTTCGCCGGTGCGCAGCGCGGTCGTCCAACGCTCGATGGCAAGCTGCCGGTCCTCCGGGTGCAGGACGTTGAGCCAGCCCTCGGAGAGGAGGGTGGCCAGCGGCACGCCGAACTCGATGACCGCGCGGGAGCTCACGTAGTCCAGCAGGCCGTCCGGCTTCGCGGTCCACACCTGCACCGGGATGGTCTCCGCCAGGAAGCGGTAGCGCGCCTCGCTGACGCGCAGGGCCGCCACCGCCTGCCGCTCCGCCGTCAGGTCGCGGACCTCGATGATGGCGCCCACCACGGCGTCCGCGTCACGCAGCGGGTGGACGGTGAAGACGACGGGACGGGCGTGGCCGTCCTTGTGGACGAAGACATCCTCGCCCCGCTCGCGCCCCTGTTTTGCCAGCGCCTGGGCAAGGGGGCTGTCCACGCTCGGGGTGGGCTGCCCTTCCGCGGACGGGCGGTGCACCAGGTCGAGCAGCGACAGTCCGCGCGCGACGACCTCCGCGAGCGTGCGGCCCGTCAGGGCTTCCGCCGCCGCGTTCAGATAGGTGCACCGCAGCCGGGCATCCGTCATGAACAGCGCGAGTTCAGTGCTCTCGGCCAGGGTGCGCGCGACCGCGTCCACCTCCGGACGGGCCAGGGAGGTCACGGAAGGACTCGGACGTAGAGGAGTGGGGGGCACTCGGGTCGGCTCACTTCGAACGACAGGGGGTGTCTCACTGTACGCGGCCAGCCACGAAACACCACCGACGCCCAAGGGAGGAGAATGTCCGAAGCCGTAGGAACGGCCGCCCCCAGCGACGACCCGGTTCGAGGCATGCGTCCGTATGAGGAGCATGCGAACCATGAGCCCTCGTCGAACCCGCTTCCTGTTGGGCGCCCTGGGGTGGCTGGGAGCTTCCGCCTGTCATGGAACCGAGGTCCTCCCGGCGCCGTGTGACGGGGCGGACCGCGGGGTCGCCGGACAGCGACTCACGCAGTCCTTCGAGCACTGCGCGCTGTCATCACGCGTGGAGCCGCGCGCGGACTTCGGAGGACTCAAGGTCCGGAGGATCGCCGGACGCCCTCTCGTGCTGGAGACGGCGCGGGACGCGGGCGGTCGCGCAAGCCGCCGGCTCACGCTGCGGACCCCGGAGGGCGCGGTCCTCTGGCGCATCGACGAAGCGGCCGGGGAACACTTCAGCGACTTCACCGTGCACCCGTCCGGGGAGACGACGTTGGGCGTCGAACGCACCGACGCCGCGACCGGCGCGTTCGACCTGGTGCGACTGTCGGCCGAAGGGCAGGTCCTGTCACGCCAGCCGCTGCCTGCCCCCGCGACGGTGCCGCCCTCCGACCTGGGGGGCACGCTGCTCCCCTCCCCCTTCCGCATGAAGTCGTCATGGGTGGACGCACTCACCGACGGCTGGCTTCGCACGGAGGCGCGCGGTGAGGACGTGGCCGTGGCCTTCCTGTCGCGGGTCGCCACCGAGCAAGGCGCCCCCGACACACCGCAACTGGTGTCGGGGCTCATGACGCTCCAGTGGGCGGACGGTCGCTACCACGAGCAATGGACGCGCGTCGTCGACGGAGGCCACTCCACGCAGCCGGCGGCCTGGGCCTACGACGAGTTCCGCTGGCGCGAAGCCCCGCTGCGACCACTGCTCGCGGTGGACGGTGATGGGCGGCTGGTGGTGGGCCGCACGTGGAACACGTCCCGCTGTCTGGCCGCGAGCCGCACGTTCAACGAGTTCACCAGTCTGCACTGCAAGACGGGCGACGATGTCACCTCCACCGCGGACACCGAGCGCCAGCCCTTCGCCGTGACGACCTTCACGCCGACGGGGGCTCGCATGGGAACGCACGTCTTCGTTCCCGCGAGCGCCGCGGAGTTCGTCGTCTTCGACATGGCGGTGCGCGAGGGAGAACTGGCGCTCGCCGGCACGGTGGTGACGGAAGGCGCGGACGGCACGGTGGGGTACTACCCGTCCGCGCCGGGGGAGGCGGCCCTGATGACGCCGTATGACGGCTATCTGGGCGTGCTGTCGCTCGACACGGGGGCCCTGCGCTTCGAGCACCGGGTGGACACGGGCCGCGCGGATCACTTCTCCGCGCTGCGCTGGACGGACGCGGGGCTGCTCGCGGTGGGTGGCTCCGGCTGGGACCGGTGGTACGGCGGCATGAGCATCTCACGCGGCGCGGGCGCGCTCCTCGCGTTGGCCTCCTCCGATGGACAGACGGTGCGCACGCAGCACGCGGGCCCCGAAGGCCAGGACCGTCACTTCCACCTGCTGGGGGTGGACACGGACGGAGACTCATTGGTGGCCGTGGGCCTCGCGGAGGCGCCGATGACGCACTCGGGAGATGGCGGGAACACGGCGGCCATGACCTTCGGGGGGCTCACCGTGGAGCTGCGCTGAAGCACGCCTGGAATCCATGCGGATGCCACTCCAATCCCAGGCACCGCGCGGACTACACTGGCGCGAATGACGACCTCCGCCTCCGACGCCTCGCGGCTGCTGGACCTGCTGTGGGAGCGCTATGCCTCCGAAGTCCCCTTCGCCCGCACCTTCGTGGCGCTGTCAGGAGGGCAGCTCCGCAATGACCACGTCGCGTTCCGCACGCTCGCGCGGCCCGAGGGGGGCATCGCGCTGTTCTCGCGGGTGTTCGAGCGGTTCGGCTGGCGTCCAGCGGGGACGTACACCTTCCCGGATGCGCACCTGTCCGCCATCTACCTGGCCCACCCGGACGGACTGCCGCGCGTCTTCCTCTCCGAGCTGAAGTCGGAGGAACTGTCACCGAGGGCCCGCGAGCTGCTCGCCGCGCTCCCGGTGGATCCACCGCCTCCGGAGGACGTGGAGGCGCTCGCGGCCTGGTTCTCACCGCCTGCACCGCCGGATGAGACCGCGCTGCTGGAGCTGGAGAAGGAGACGCAGTACGGCGCGTGGCTGCTCGCGTTCGGCCGCAAGGTGAACCACTTCACCGGCGCGGTGGACGACGTGGAGGCGTGGCAGCGGCGCATGCGCGAGGCGGGCGTCCCCATGAAGACAGACATCGAGGGCGCACCCGGCACGTCGCTGCGCCAGACGGCCACGCACGCCTCCCCCCTGCCCCTGCGGCTCCGGGATGGGAGCACGCGCACGTGGCCCTATGCGTACTTCGAAATCGCCCAGCGCTCAGGGGGCTTCGACGGCTTCCTGGGCCCGCAGGCCCGCGCGCTGTTCGACATGACGAAGCGGAGCTGAGGCTCGCGGCCCGGGGGTGGTGAGCCGCGTCGCTCACGCCTGTCCTCCGCGGGATGAAGTCAGCGCCCCGTGGGGTGGGGCCTTCAGGCGTGGCCCCGAAGTTCCCTGCTTGCGAAGCCGGAAGCCCCATCCCCACCTTGCGCACGAATAACTCACGACAGAGGAGGCTCACCGTGCCCATGTCCAGACTTTCGCTGGCCCTCGCCGCGTCCGCGGCGCTGTGCTTCACCGCAGGTTGTTCCAAGCAGGGGATGCACAAGTCCGAATCGACGAAGGCGACTTCCGCGTCCAAGGACCCGAGCTGCCCCATGGCGGTGCCGGGCGCCCAGGTCCGCTCGCAGGAGACGTCGGACGGCGTGGCGCTCATCTTCACCACGTCGGATCCCTCCCAGGTCACGGACCTCCAGATGCGCGGCCGGAAGATGATGGTCGAGCAGGCCCAGTACGCGCGCTCGCAGACGCCCATGGACCTGGCGCAGGCGGAAGACCTGGGCGTCAGCGCGACGGAGGAGCAGGACGGCATGGATGACACCGGCACCGGCGGTGGCGGCTCCAAGGGCTCGGCCGGAGCGCCCACGGTGCCGTCGCGCGCGATGGTGCAGGACACCGCGAACGGCCTCACCGTCACCTACTCCGCCGACAATGGGATGCAGAAGCGTGAGCTCATCGACCAGGTCAACGCGACGGCCCATCAACTGGAGAAGGGCCACTGCCCCGGCATGTAGCCGCGAGCAGGTCGCCGGGACGGCGCGCGAATGCCGTCCCGGTGAGAGGTCCTACCGGGCGAACACGACCGTGAGGTTGTTGCTCGGCATCTCCACCACGCGCTCCCGCACAAGCCCGTGTCGCAGCGCCTCGGCGCTGACCGCGCCCAGTTCGCGCACACCCCAGGCCGCGTCGCGGGCCTTGAGCGATTCATCGAAGGCGACGTTGCTCGGCGCGGGCACGACACCTTCCACGAAGTAGGGCCCGTACAGGACGAGCCGCCCTCCCGGGCGCAGCACCCGCCCCGCGCCCCGCATCAATCCCTGACAGGCCGCCCACGGCGCGATGTGGATCATGTTCACGCAAAGCATCGCGTCCGCGTGCTCCACCGGCCACGCGTCGGAGCTCGCATCCAGCACGCGCGCGGGAAGCAGGTTGGGCGTCCCCTCTTCCGCACGCCACGCGTCGATGCTCTCCAGCGCCCCCGGATCCCCATCCGTCGGCTGCCAGCTCAGCCCTGGAAAGGCCCGGGCGAAGAAGGCCGCGTGCTGGCCGGTGCCGCTCGCCACCTCCAGCAGGACACCGGAAGCAGGCAGCACCTCCTTCAGGACGGCGAAGAGCGGTTCGCGGTTTCGCTCGGTGGCGGGAGCATGGCGCATCATGAACGACGGTCTTCCACACCCGCGCACGCGAGGGAAGTCCACACTCCGGGTGCCGGGCCTTCACGTCGCGTGGCGCGGGCAACGGCAGCCATCGGTCCACCAGCGGACAGGCAACCGTGCGGAACGGAAACACCTTGCCCCTTCAAAACGGCTCCTCGCGGAAGTTTGCACTCCCGGGCGACGTGAACGGAGGACGTGCGGGAATTCCGCAACAGTCGTTCGCCCTTTCCGACAACTTCCTGCGAAAGCGAGAACGCCGTCGGTTCTCGTGGATGTCTGTCTCGCATCACCATCCAGTCTGGAGTGACCTTGAAGTTCTTCAATCGGAATGTTTCACGCATGCTGTGCTCGGTGTCGCTGTTCGCGCTCGCGAGCTGTGGACCGCAGGACCTGGACTCCACCTCTGTTCCCGAGCAGGACGGCGTCTCCGCCGAGGTGGGGAGCAAGCAACAGGCGCTGTCCACCATCGCCTACCGCAGCAGCAGCACCGCGAGCGGAATCAGCCTCACCTCGCTGACCCTCACGAAGCCCGCCGGCACCGTCGCGGGGGACGTTCTGCTGGCGCGCCTCGTCAACCGCAACTTCGTGGCCGCGGTGGCGACGCCGCCCGCGGGTTGGACGTTCCTGCGCTCGGACCAGAGCGCGTCGCAGCTCAAGGCGTGGGTCTTCTACAAGGTCGCGACCGCGTCCGAGCCCGCCAGCTACGCGTTCACCCTGGACCTGGCCAGCAACCTGGCCGGCAGCATCTCCGCCTTCTCCGGAGCGAACCCGACGAACCCCATTGACGCGCATACGGGCCAGAAGAACGGCACCACCGCCAGCTTCAACACGCCCGCGCTCTCCACCAGCACCGCCAACGGCGTCGCGGTGTGGTTCGGCTCGCAGTTGTGGGCTGGCAGCACATGCCCGGCGAGCCCCATCGTCCCGCCCACGGGCTTCACCGAGCCGGTCGACACCTGCCTCGTGTCCCCGTCCACCGCCATCCTCTACGACGTCGCCTACAAGGACCTGGCGGCCGCGGGCGCCCAGGGCTCGTTCAACGGCTCGTCGCCGTACCCGAACACGAACATCGCGCAGGTCGTCGCGCTGCGCGAGGCGGACGCCACCGTGTCCTGCACCGTGGGGGACACCTTCGCCACCACGTACACCACCCAGGGCACCGTGGCGTCCACCGCCATCGTGGAGCCGTCGGGTCTGGCGGCAAGCCGCCTCACGCCGGGCGTCGTCTACGTGCACAACGAGGACACCACCGCCATCGTCGGCATCAGCACGGCGAACGCCGCCACGCTGGGCACCTTCAACGTGTCCAACGTGACGCCCGCGGACTGGGAGGACGTCGCCACCGGCCCGTGCCCCACCGGCCAGTGCATCTACATGGGGGACATCGGCCGCTCGAGCGCCAACTTCCCCACGCCGCCGAACGTGTTCGCCGTCTACCGCATCCCGGAGCCCAACATCGGTGCGGGCCAGACGAGCGGCGACCTCACCGCGGAGACCTTCAAGTTCCAGTACCCGGACACGGCCAAGGACGCGGAGACCATCATGGTCCACCCCTCCACCGGCGACATCTACATCGTCACCAAGTCCTCCGCGGGCGCGAGCAAGGTCTACAAATTCCCCCAGCCGATGCC
>NZ_RAVZ01000341.1 GCF_003611635.1 Corallococcus terminator
GCCACCCCGCGACGACGGCGCAGCGCTTCGTGCCGGACGCCTTCAGTGGCGTGCCCGGCGCGCGGCTGTACCGCACGGGGGACCGGGCGCGGTGGCGGCAGGACGGCACGCTGGACTTCGTGGGCCGCGTGGATGCGCAGGTGAAGGTGCGAGGCTTCCGCATCGAACCGGGTGAGGTGGAGTCCGTCCTGCACTCGCACCCGTCCGTGCGTGAGGCCGTCGTCGTCGTGCGCGAGGATGTGCCCGGAGACAAGCGACTGGTGGCCTACGTCGTGGGCCACCCCACGCTGGATGCCTCCGTGCTGCGCGCGTTCCTCACTGAACGACTGCCCGCGCACCTGGTGCCGTCCGCGCTCGTGCCCATGGCGGCGCTGCCGCTGACGCCCGGCGGCAAGCTGGACCGCAAGTCCCTGCCCGTCCCGGAGCAGTCCCCCGCGGCCTCGCTCCCCGCCGTCCCGGAGCACCTGACGCCCTTCCAGCAGCGCGTCGCAGGACTCTTCCGTGACGTGCTGCACGTGGAGCGCGTGGGCCTGCACGACGACTTCTTCGCCCTGGGCGGCCATTCGCTTCTGGCCACGCAGCTCATCTCCCGACTGCGCACCACCTTCCAGGTGGAGCTGCCCCTGCGTGGCCTCTTCACCGCGTCCACCGTGGCCCGCGTCACGGAGCTGGTGGAGGAGCAGTTGCTGGTGCGCTCGGACGGGCCGCGCGTGCCGGCCCTCCGCCGCGTGTCGCGCGAGGGCGCGCTGCCCCTGTCCTTCTCGCAGCAGCGGCTGTGGGTGCTGGAGCAGCTCCAGCCGGGAGCCACCCCGTACGTGCTGCTCGGCGCCGTGCGCCTGGAGGGCGCGCTGGACGCGGAGGCCCTGCGTCGCGCGCTGGAGTTGCTGGTCGACCGCCATGAGGCCCTGCGCACCTCGTTCGCACTGAAGGGCGGCGAGCCCGTACAGGTCATCCATCCTCCGCCCGCGTGGACGCTGCCGGTGACGGACCTGGGCGACCTTCCGGCTGGGGACCGCGAGGCGGCGGTGCAGCAGTTGTCGCTGGAGGACGCGGGTCGTCCCTTCGATCTGGAAGCGGGACCGCTGCTGCGCTCACGGTTGTACCGGCTGGCCCCGGAGCAACACGTGCTCGTGCTGGGCATGCACCACATCGTGTCCGACGGCTGGTCCGTGGGCGTGATGGTGCGCGAGGTGGCGGCGGCCTACGCGGCGTTCGCCTCCGGGAAGCCGCACGACCTTCCGTCCCTGCCCGTGCAGTACGTGGACTTCGCGGTGTGGCAGCGTGACTGGCTCCAGGGCGAGGTGCTCCAGCAGCAACTGGCGTGGTGGAAGGAGCAGCTTGCCGGAGCACCGCACGTCCTGGAGCTGCCCACCGACAAGCCCCGGCCGACGCAGCGCTCACCTCGCGGTGCCAACCTGCCCGTGCACCTGCCCCGCCTCCTGGGTGAACGCCTGGGTGCGCTTGCGCGGCAGGAAGGCGCCACGCCGTTCATGGCGCTCCTGGCGGTGTGGCAGGTGCTGCTGGCGCGCTACAGCCGGCAGGACGACCTGCTGGTGGGCGTGCCCATCGCGGGCCGCAGCCGCAGTGAGCTGGAGGGACTGGTCGGCTTCTTCGTCAACACGCTGGTGCTGCGCGGGCGCGTGCGCGGACAGGAGTCGTTCCGCGAGTTGCTCGCCCGGGTGCGCGACACCACCCTGGCCGCGTACGAGCACCAGGATGTCCCCTTCGAGAAGCTCGTCGAGGCGCTCCAGCCCCAGCGCGACCTGGGTCGCAACCCGCTGGTGCAGGTGCTCCTCGCGCTCCAGAACGCGCCCCAGGGTGAATGGAAGGCCCCAGGCCTCACGCTGCGCCCGGTGGAGGTGGACAACGCCACCGCCCGGTTCGACCTGGGCCTGATGCTCTCCGAGTCCCCGGACGGCCTGCGCGGCATGCTCGAATACAGCACCGACCTGTTCGAGCCCGCCACGGTGGCGCGCATGGCCGGTCACCTGCGCGTGCTGCTGGAGTCCGTGGTCGCGTCTCCGGACGCACCCCTGGCTTCGCTGGAGTGGCTGACGCCCTCCGAGCGCCAGCAGTTGCTGGTGGACTGGAACGACACGCGGGTGGACTACCCGAGCGACGCCTCCATCCCGGAGCTCTTCGCGCGACAGGTGGCCCTGCGTCCGGACGCGACGGCGCTCGAGTTCGAGGACGAGAGATTCACCTACGCGCAGCTCGACGCGCGCACGAACCAGCTCGCGCACCTCTTGCGCGCGAACGGCGTGGGGCTCGACTCGCTGGTGGCCGTGTGCCTGGACCGTTCCTCCGAGCTCGTCATCTCGCTGCTGGCCATCCTCAAGGCCGGTGGCGCCTACGTGCCGTTGGATGCCGCGTACCCGATGCAGCGGCTGACCTCCATGCTGGAGGACGCACCTCCCCGGCTGCTGCTCACCTCGCGGGTGATGCGGCCGCGCCTTCCGGTGTCCGACACGGTGCCATGCCTCTTCGTGGAGGAGCTGCGCCTGGACGCGCAGCCCGTGACGCCGACGGGCGTCCGGCCGCATTCGCGCAACCTGGCGTATGTGGACTTCACCTCCGGCAGCACCGGCCGGCCCAAGGGCGTGGCGGTGGAGCACCGGGGCGTGCTGCGCATGCTCTTCGGAGTGAAGTCCATGGACCTGGGGCCCGAGGAGACGCTCATCCTCATGTCGCCCATCTCCTTCGACGTCTCCGGCATCGAGCTGTGGGGCGCGTTGCTGACGGGCAGCAAGCTGGCTGTCTTCCCGCCCAGGCCCCCCACGGACCTGGAGCTGCTGGGGCGTGTGCTGCGGCGCCACGCCGTCACCACGCTCCACGTGTCCACCGGGCTCTTCTCCCAGGTGGTGGATGTGGGCCTGGAGATGCTGCGCGGTCTGCGGCAGATCATCGTGGCCGGCGACATCCTGTCCCCCGCGCACACGCGCAAGGCGCTGGAGACGTTGCGCATCCCCGTCGTCAACGCCTACGGCCCCACCGAGACCACCATCTACGCCACCGCGCTGCGGATGACGCGGGCGGAGACGGTGGGCACCAGCGTTCCCATTGGTCCCCCCTTCGACAACACGCAACTGTACCTGTTGGACGCGCACCTGCGGCCCGTCCCGGTGGGCGTGCCCGGTGAGCTGTTCATCGGCGGAGACGGCGTCGCGCGCGGCTACCTGTCCCGCGCGGACCTGACGGCCGAGCGCTTCGTGCCGGACGACTTCAGCGGACGTCCCGGCGAACGGCTCTATCGCACGGGCGACCTGGCGCGCTGGCGCGCCGACGGCTCGGTGGACTTCCTGGGCCGCATCGACACGCAGGTGAAGGTGCGCGGCTTCCGCATCGAGCTGGCGGAGGTCGAGGCCGCCGTCATGTCCTCGCCCGGCGTGCGCGAAGTCGCCGTCCTGGTGCGCGAGGACATGCCCGGCGACAAGCGGCTCGTCGCCTACGCCGTGCCGGCGCTGGCGGACACCGCGGCAGGGACGACCCTCTCCTCCGCGGACCTTCGCGAGCACGTGCGTCAGCGGCTGCCCGAGTACATGGTGCCGACGGCCTTCGTCCTGCTGCCCGCCCTGCCCCTGAATCCGAACGGCAAGTTGGATCGCAAGGCCCTGCCCGCGCCGGGTGCCACCTCCGCCCCGGGCCGCTTCATGGAGCCCACCAGTCCGCTGGAGCAGAAGATCGCGGCCCTCTGGGCGCGCGAGCTGGGGCTGGAGCGCGTCGGTGTGCACGACCACTTCTTCGACGACCTGGCCGGCACGTCGCTGTCCGTGGTGCGCGTCTCCACGCGGCTGCGTGAAGAGCTGAAGCACGAGCTGCCCGTGGTGTGGCTCTTCGAACACCCCACCGTCCACGGCCTGGCCCAGCGCCTGGAGCGCGAGTCAGGTGGAGCCCTGGGGAGCACCGGCGCTGGAGCCGCGCTTCCGCCCACGCCCGGGACCCCCGCGCGTGAGAAGGTCCCCCCTGCGTCCGGCTTCGCCGACATCGCGATCATCGGCATGGCAGGCCACTTCCCCGGCGCGGGATCGGTGGCGGACTTCTGGAAGAACCTGCGCGAGGGCGTGGAGTCCATCCGCAACTTCACGCCGGAGGAGCTGGAGCACCTGGCGGGCCTGCCGGAGGGGCTGGAGCTGTGGCAGCACCCGGCCTTCGTCGCGGCGGGCGGCATCCTCGAAGGCATGGAGAACTTCGACCACGCCTTCTTCGACATGTCCCTGCGCGAGGCGCAGTTCACGGATCCGCAGCAGCGGCTGTTCCTCCAGACGGCCTGGGCCGCCCTGGAGGACGCGGGCGTGGATCCGGATCGCTTCCCGGGCGACATCTCGCTCTACGCGGGCGCCTCCAGCTCCGGCTACTCGGACGCCGTGCGGCAGGCGATGCCGCTGGACGCGGCCTCGTATCTGGAGCTGCATGGCACCGCCACGCACGAGAGTCTGGCGACGAAGGCGTCCTTCAAGCTGGGGCTGACGGGTGAGAGCACGCTCGTCTACACCGCGTGCTCCACGGGCCTCGTCGCGGTCCATCTGGCCTGCCGGAGCCTCCGAGGAGGCGAATCCGATGTGGCCCTCGCGGGCGCGACGCGCCTGTCGGTGCCGCAGCGCACGGGCTACGTGTACCAGGAGGGGATGATCTTCTCCCCGGACGGCCACTGCCGCGCGTTCGATGAGAAGGCGCAGGGCACGCTCGCGTCCAACGGCGTGGGCGCGGTGGTGCTCAAGCGCCTGGATGATGCGGTGCGGGATGGCGACGCCATCTATGCCGTCATCCGCGGGTCGGCCATCAACAACGACGGCCGGCACAAGTCCGGCTTCACCGCCCCCAGCGTGCAGGGGCAGGCGTCCGTGGTGTCGCGGGCGCTGGCCCGGGCCGGCGTGTCACCGGAGTCCATCGGCTACGTGGAGGCCCACGGCACCGCGACACCGCTGGGCGACCCGATTGAAGTGGCGGCGCTGACGCGCGCGTACGGCCTGGGAGCGGACCACCAGGGCACCATCGCGCTGGCGTCGCTGAAGACGAACATCGGCCACCTGGACACGGTGGCGGGCCTCGCGGGGCTCATCAAGGTCGCGCTGTCGCTGCACCACGGCGAGATCCCGCCCAGCCTCCACTTCGAACGGCCCAACCCGCAGATCGACTTCGCGGCGAGCCCCTTCTTCGTCAACACCCGTCTGCGTTCGTGGCCCCGGGGTGAGACGCCCCGCTTCGCCGCGGTCAGCTCGTTCGGCATTGGTGGCACCAATGCCCACGCCATCCTCGAGGAAGCACCCATGCGGCAGAGCGGCTCCACCACCCGTTCCCACCAGCTCGTCGTGCTGTCCGCGCGCACGCCCGAGGCGCTGGAGGCGGCGTCCCGCCAGCTCGACGCGCACGCACAGGCCTCCGGGGCCGAACTGTCCCTGGCGGACCTGGCCTTCACCTATGCGGTAGGCCGCAAGGTGTTCGAGTACCGCAGGGCGCTGGTGGTGAAGGACGCGGAGGACCTGGCGAAGCAGCTCCAGAAGCCGGCGTCCGCGACGAAGGGCACGAACCGCGCGCCGCGCGTGGCGTTCGTGTTCTCCGGTCAGGGTGCGCAGCAGGTGGGCATGGGACGCGAGCTGGCGGAGGCCTCGCCGCTGTTCCGCGCGCACCTGGAAGCGTGCCTCGCGTTGATGGAGGCGCCGCTGCGGGCGCGGGTGTCGGAGCTGTTGTGGCCGGTGAAGGGCGCGGATGTCACGGCGAGCCTCGCGGACACGCGCGTGGCGCTGCCCGCGTTGTTCAGCGTGCAGGTGTCGCTGGCGCGGTTGTGGAAGGACCTGGGCGTGGCGCCGCACGCGGTGCTGGGGCACAGCTTCGGGGAGTACGCGGCGGCGTGTGTGGCGGGCGTGCTGTCCCTGGAGGACGGAATGCGCCTGGCGGTCGCGCGTGGCGAGCTGATGCACCGCATGCCGCCGGGGGCGATGCTCGCGGTGGCGCTGCCGGAGACGCAGGTGGTGCCGCTGCTGACGGGCCGGCTGACGCTCGCGGCGGTGAATGCGCCGGACCGGTGCGTGGTGTCGGGCCCCGTGGACGAGGTGGAGCGGCTGGAGGCGGAGCTTCGCCAGCGCAAGGCGGGGGCGGTGCGGATGCCCGCGCCGCATGCGTTCCACTCGGCGGACGTGGAGCCGTTGATGCCAGAGCTGGCGCGGGTGGTGGCTTCACTCCACCGCGCGGAGCCGACGGTGCGCTACGTGTCCAGCCTCACCGGCACGTTCACGCGGCCGGGGCAGCTCACGGCGCCGGGGTACTGGACAGAGCAGATGCGCCAGCCGGTGCGCTTCACCGACGCGGTGGGCGCGCTGCTGGAAGAGGGCTGCGGGGTGTTGCTGGAGGTGGGGCCCGGTCAGGACCTCACGCCACTGGTGCGCGCGAGCCTGGGGCAGGATCGCGACCGGGTCCGCGCGCTGGCATCACTGCGCCGGGGAGGGACGACGACGGAGCCGCAAGGCTGGCTCCAGGCCGTGGGCGAGCTGTGGACCGCGGGCGTCGTCGTGGACTGGCGTGCGTTCTACGCGCACGAGCAGCGGCTGCGGCTTCACCTGCCGACGTATGCGTTCCTGAAGAAGCCGGTGTGGGTGGAGTCGCGTGCGGGCGCCCTGCCCTCCCCGTCCGTGCATCCGGCACCGTCCGCCGTGCGTGCACCGCCGGAGGTCCCGGCATCGACCGTGACGGAGCCAGCGGTTCCGGCGTCGCGGAGCGTCCCGCCCCCGCTCGCCATTCCCAGCATCGCGCAATCGCTCCGTGAAGGCGCGGCCCTGCCCGCAGGGGCGTCCTCCGCCGCGCGTCCCCTGCTGCCGGGCCTCTCCGCGCACACAGCCTCCGAACCCCTGGCCCCTGCCGCCATCCCCGTGGGTCGCGAGGACGCGCCGCGCGGCGACGTGGAGCAACGCGTGGCCGCGCTGTGGCGCGAGCGCCTGGGCCTGGACTTCGTCGGCCGTGAGGAGAACTTCCTCGAAATCGGCGGCAACTCGCTGACGGCTGCCCAGCTCCTCAACCAGGTGCGTGACACCTTCGGCGTGCAGTTGCCGCTGGCCGCGCTCTTCGAGGCCCCCACCGTCGCGGGCATCGCCCAACGCCTGGAGCCGCTGCTGCTCCAGGCCCCCCAGGCGCAGGTGTCCGTGGAGCTGCCCCTGGTGCCGCTGGAGCGCACCGGGGAACTGGCCCTGTCCTACGTGCAGGAGCGCGTCTGGCGCCTGGAGCAGCACCTGCCCGGCCTGTCCGCGTACAACATCCCGTTCGTCCTGCGGCTCGAAGGCGACGTGGACGCCAACGTCCTGGAGCGCGGCCTCCAGGAGATCGTCCAGCGCCACGAAGCCCTGCGCACCACCTACGACACGGTGGACGGCCGCCCCGTGCAGCGCTTCCACGCCTCGATGCGCATCCCGCTCACGCGCGTGGAGCTCCGGGGACCGCTGGAGACGCGCGAAGCCGAGGCCCTGCGCATCGCCCGCGAGGACGCGGGCCTGCCGTTCGACCTGGTTCGGGGCCCCGTGCTGCGCACCACGCTCGTGCGCCTGGATCCGCGCGTGCACATGCTGGTGGTCTGCATCCACCACATCGTCTGCGACACGCTGTCCGTGGCCCTCTTCGTCCAGGAACTGGGCCAGCTCTACGACGCCTTCCTCCAGGGCCGCCCGTCGCCCCTGCCCCCGCTGCCCCTCCAGTACGCGGACTTCGGGCATTGGCAGCGCCAGGGCGTCACGCAAGCGCGCCTGCCGGAGCAGGAGCAGTGGTGGCGGCAGCGGCTGGCCGGCATGCCCCGGCAGATCGACCTGCCCACGGACCGGCCCCGTCCCTCGCACAGCCCGCTCACCTCCGCGCGCATGGATGTGGACTTCCCGTCCGCGCTCGCCCGGGAGCTGTCGGCCTTCTCCCGGCGCGAGGGCTTCACCGCGTACATGACCGTGCTCACGGCATGGCAGACGCTGCTGCACCGCTACAGCGGCCAGACGGACCTCGTCGTCGGCACGCCCATCGCCAACCGCACCCGGCCAGAGCTGTTCCCGCTCATCGGCTACGTGGCGCACTCGGCCGCGTTCCGCACCCGCTTCGCGGGCGACCCGACCTTCCGAGATCTGCTGGCCCAGGTGCGCGAAGAGGTGGCGGACGCCCAGGCGCGGCCGGACGTGCCCTTCGAATACCTGGTGGAAGCGCTCGTGCCCGGCAAGGACATTGGCCGGGGCCGCATGACGGACTCCGTCTTCATCTTCCACTCCGGCGTCAGCGCCGGAGCGATGACGCTGGAGCTCCAGGGCCTGCGCGGCTCGCTGGTGGAGGTGCCCGGCACGCCCGTGCAGTGGGGCGCCACGCTGGCGGACCTGACGTTGATCCTCTCCGAGTCCCCCGGCCGCCTCCACGGCGTGCTGGAGTACGCGATGGAGCTCTTCGACACGGGCACCGCGACGCGTCTGGTGGAGCACTTCCAGGTGCTGCTGTCCGCCGCGCTCTCCCAGCCCGACATGCAGGTCTCCCTCCTGCCGCTGGCCACGGAGGCGGAGCGCCGCGCGTGGCCGCGTCCCCACACCCTGTCCGGCTTCACCTCCGTGCCCGCCCTCCTGGCGGACCGGCGCGCCCGTCAGCCCGACGTCGTCGCCCTGTCCTGGGGGGATGAGGTCTGGACCTGGGCCCGGGTGGGAGCCCGGGCGCGGACCCTGGCTTCGAGGCTGCGGTCGCTGGGGGTGCGGGATGGCGCGCCGGTCGCGGTGACGCTGCGTCCGTCCCCGGAGAAGCTGGTCGCGCTGTGGGCCGTGCTGGAGGCCGGCGGCGCGGTGGTCGCGCTGGGTCCCACGGACCTGGGCGACATGTCCCTCTATGCCTCGGAGGGCGTGCGCGTGCCGGTGCTCGTCACGTCGCGCGAGCTCGTCGCCTCCGTGCGCGTGGAGCCCTCCAGCACGCTGTTCGTGGAGGACCTCGCCACGTCCCCGGAGGTCGGCGGGGTTCCCGAGACACTGGGGCGCGGTGAGGCAGACACCCTGGCGTGGCTGCTGCCCATGGGCGTGGGTCAGCCCGCATGGGCGCTGGGCCACCTGGAGCTGGCGGAGTTCTTCCTCGCGCTGGACGCGCGGCTGGCCCCCAAGGACGGCGGCGCGTGGCTGGCTGCGGGCGAGGCCGCGGCGGACCGTCCGGACCTGGAAGCACTCTGGGCCCTCTCGCGCGGGATGCGCGTGGTGTTCCCGTCCGAGCAGGTGACGGCGCGGCTGGTGAACGTGGGAGGCGCGGGGCGGCGGGCGAAGGCCATGGACCTGAGCCTCATCTACTTCGCCAACGACGAGGACTCCCTCGTCGGGCCGAAGTACGAACTGCTGCTGGAGGGCTCGAAGTTCGCGGACGCGAATGGCTTCTCCGCCGTGTGGACGCCGGAGCGGCACTTCGCCTCCTTCGGTGGTCTCTACCCCCAGCCGGCGGTGATCTCCGCCGCGCTGGCCATCGCCACGAAGAATCTGCGCCTGCGCTCGGGCAGTGTGGTGCTGCCGCTGCATGATCCGCTGCTCATCGCGGAGCAGTGGTCCGTGGTGGACAACCTGTCGCAGGGCCGCGTGGGCATGTCGGTGGCCACCGGCTGGCA
The DNA here is from genome assembly GCF_003611635.1 of Corallococcus terminator. Lineage (GTDB taxonomy): Bacteria > Myxococcota > Myxococcia > Myxococcales > Myxococcaceae > Corallococcus > Corallococcus terminator. The sequence goes on from NZ_RAVZ01000341.1 coordinate 9,581, forward strand.
CGTGCACGACTTCACCTTCGCGCCGGGCAACTACGAGGACCGGCGCAACATCCTGCTCAAGAACCTGAAGACGCTGCGCGCGCTGTGGCGCGGCGAGAAGGTGACGCGGCCGGCGGGCGCGGGCACGACGGTGGAATTGGCGCTGCGTCCGAAGCCCGTGCAGAAGGAGCTGCCGGTGTGGCTCACCGCGACGGCGAACCCGGAGACCTTCCGGCTGGCGGGCGAGCTGGGCGCGGGCGTGCTGACGGGCCTGATGGCGCACTCGCTGGAGGAGCTGAAGCCGAAGGTGGCCCTCTACCGCGAGGCGTGGCGGCGCAACGGCCACCCGGGCCGGGGCCACATCACGGTGATGCTGCACACGTACCTGGGCGACGACGAGGCGGAGGTGTGGCGCGTCGTGCGGGAGCCGCTGCTGGGCTACTTCCGGGGCTCCACGGACATCGTCACGTCGCTGCTGGTGGCCCAGGGCTACCAGGGTGAAATCAACAAGCTGTCGCCCGACGACATCAACGCGCTGTTGGAGCACACCTTCGAGCACCACGCGCGGATGACGGGTCTGGTCGGCTCCATGGAGAGCGGCCTGAAGCGCCTGCGCGACGTGCAGGGGGCGGACGTGGACGAGGTGGCCGCGCTCCTCGACTTCGGTTTGAGCACCCCCGTGGTGCTGGAGGGCCTGCGCCGGCTGGCCCGGGTGCGCGAATTGCTGGAGGACGAAGGCGTCGCGCGCCAGGAGCAGGTGCTGGTGGAGAGCGGCCAGGGCGTGGAGGGCCTCCTTTCGCTGGCGA
>NZ_RAVZ01000342.1 GCF_003611635.1 Corallococcus terminator
GGGAAGATGGTGGGGGACTGTCCGGGTGTCGCGGGCGGAAGGGGCACCTGGCCGGCCAGCATCCGGAAGTATTCCTTCAGGCGGTCCAGCTCCGGGCCCGCGCGCTGGACGGTGTCGAAGTAGCCGCCCTGCAGGGCCAGTTCGACGATCTTCTGGCGCACCTGCGCGGTGATTTCCTGGGGCGATGCGTCGGACATGGCCTCTCCTTGGGCAGAAGCCATAGCGCGCAATCGCGCGCACCGTCCAGGTCACGGAGGACGCGTCAGCGCGTCAGGTGTTTGAGGGTGAGGTAGACGAACTCCGCGCCGGGCTGGAGCGAGGCCACGGGCACGCGCTCGTTGGGGGCGTGCGCGGTGCGCGCGTCGTCCGGGGTGAGGGCGAAGAGGTCGATGCCGTAGGCGTGGATGCCGGCCCTGCGCAGCGTGGCGGACTCCGTGGTGCCGGTGGACTGGCGCGGGATGACAGGGGCATGGGGCCACACCTTCGCGGCGGCGGCCTTCACCGCGCGGAACATCGCGTTGTCCCCCACGGGCGACATGGGCGAGTCCGGCGCGGACACGTCCATCTCCACCTGGATGTCCTGGTCATTCACGGCGGCGACGATGCGCTCGCGCACGGCCTTCGCGTCCGCGTCCGGCAACAGGCGGCAGTTGACGGTGGCCTCGGCGGTGGCGGGGATGACGTTGGAGCGCGTGCCCGCGTGGAAGACGGTGGGCACGCAGGTGGTGCGCAGCACGGCGCCCAGCGCGGGCTCCAGCCTGGCCACGGTGGACACCGCGTCCTCGGGCGGCGCGTCCGGCGCGGCGGCGATGCGGCGCAGCGCGTCCCCCAGCTCCCCCGGCGTAAGGGGCGCGCGGCCCTGGATGTGGAGCCGCGCGGCGGGCGTCAGGTGGGCGGGGAAGGTGAGGGCGCCCACGCGGGCCACCGCCGCGGCCACGCGCACCAGCGGCCCTGCGTCCACGGGGGGCGCGGAGGAATGGCCTCCGGGGCCGGTGGCCTTGAGCGTCACGTTGCGCGAGACGCGCTCGGCGGCCTGGAGCGCGACGAAGCGCACCTGCTTGCGGTCGGCGGACAGCTCCGTGAGGCCGCCCTCGTTGAGCGCGAACTCCGCCTCCTTGAACTCCGGGCGGTGCTCCATCATCCAGTCCAGGCCCTGGCCCGAGCCCACCTCTTCATCCGCGCCCAGGTACAGGAGGATGTCGCGCGAGCGCGTGCCGCCGTCCTGCTTCAACCGGCGCAGCGCGAGGATGCTCGCCGCCGCCATGCCCTTGTTGTCCTGCACGCCTCGGCCGTAGAGCAGGCCGTCCTTCTCGGTGAGCTTCCACGGGTCGGTGGCCCACTCGGAGCGCACGGCGGGCACGGTGTCCAGGTGCGCAAGCACGAGGATGGGCTTCCCCTTCCCGGTACCCTTCAGGCGCACCAGGAGATTTCCGCGTCCGGGCGAGGGCTCGATGAGCTCCGAGTCGATGCCCGCCTCGCTCAACCAGCGCGCCGCCACCCGGGCCGCCGCCGTCTCGTTGCCGGGCGGGTTGGAGGTGTCCGCGGCGATGAGCTCCGCGAGCAGGGTCCGCAGCTCGTCCTTCGGCGCGAGACGGGGCGGTGCGGCATGGCTCGCGCCGGACGCGAGGAGGAAGGACAGGAGCAGGAAACGCATGGCGCGGGAGGCTCGCGCCTTCCCCCTTGGAAGGCAACGGATGCGGCGTTTGCCGGGAGTGCCGTGTTAAGGGAAGGGCCCTGGAGGAAGCCCTGCCCATGTCGTCGCCCCTGAGCTTTCGCACCGTGGAACTGCCGCTGCGCCACGCCTGGACCATCTCCCGGGGGACGAGCACGGTGAAGCGCAACGTGTTCGTGGAGGTGCGCTCGCAAGGACACGTGGGCTACGGCGAGGCCGCGCCCAACGTGCGCTACGGCGAGTCGTGGGAGTCGGTGGAGGCGGCGCTCCGGAAGCTGGCCCCGGTGCTGGAGGGACGGGACCTGCGCTGCTTCCGAGACGTGTCGGAGGCGCTGGACGCGGCGCTGCCGGACAACCCCGCGGCGAAGGCGGCGGTGGACCTGGCGCTGCATGACCTGGCGGGCAAGATGATGGGCGTGCCGCTGTACCGGATGCTGGGCGTGGATCCGAAGCGTCAGCCGGTGACGTCCATGTCCATTGGCATCGACGTGCCGGAGGTGCTGGCGGTGAAGGTTCGCGAGGCGGCGGACTTCCCGGTGCTCAAGGTGAAGCTGAGCGCGGAGCGCATGCGGGAGGTGTTCGGCACGGTGCGCGCGTTGACGACGCAGACGCTGCGCGTGGATGCGAACGAGGCGTGGAAGCCGGACGAGGCGCTGGAGCACATCCAGTGGCTGGCCACGCAGGGCGTGGAGTTGGTGGAGCAGCCGCTGCCCGCGGCGGACGTGGAGGGCGCGAAGTGGTTGAAGGCGCGCTCGCCGCTGCCGCTGGTGGCGGACGAGTCGCTGACGAAGGCGTCGGACGTGCCGTCGCTGGCGGCGGGCTTCCACGGCATCAACGTGAAGTTGCAGAAGAGCGGCGGCATCCGTGAGGCGCTGCGCATCATCGAGACGGCGCGCGCGTGTGGCCTGAAGGTGATGCTGGGCTGCATGGTGGAGACGGGGCTGGGCATCGCGGCGGGTGCGCACCTGGCGCCGCTGGTGGACTGGGTGGACCTGGACGGCAACCTGCTGCTCGCGGAGGACCCGTACCGGGCGCATCCGGTGGTGGGTGGGCGCATCCAGTTGGGGGATGGACCGGGCCTGGGCGTGGAGCCTCGGGCGGCCCTGTGACGCCGCCGCTCATCCAGGACCCGATGGCGGTGCTCGCGGTGCTGCTCGCGGTGCTGGCGGGGTTGTATGTGTTGCAGCGCCACCCCACGGTGGAGCGGTTCTTCAACGTCGTGCCGCTGCTGGTGTTCGCGTACTTCGTGCCCACGCTGCTGTCGAACACGGGCGTCATCCCCACGCAGTCGGAGCTGTACCGCTTCACGCGCGTGTACCTGCTGCCAGCGAGTCTGGTGTTGCTGGTGCTGTCGGTGGACCTGCCGGCCATCGCGCGGCTGGGGAAGAACGCAGTGGGCGTGTTCCTGGCGGGCACGCTGGGCATCATGGTGGGCGGGCCCATCGCGTACCTCGCGCTGGGGTGGTTGGTGCCGGCGGAGCTGGGAGACCAGGCGTGGAAGGGGCTCGCGGCGCTGAGCGGCTCCTGGATTGGTGGCAGCGCGAACTTCGTGGCCATTGGCCAGAGCGTGGGCGCGCTGGACAGCACGTTGAGCATGCTGGTGGTGGTGGACGTGGGCGTGTCCAACGTGTGGACGGCGGTGCTGCTGTCCTTCGCCGGGCGCGAGAAGGCGATGGATGCGCGCATCGGCGCGGACCGGGCGGCGTTGGACCGGGTTCGGGAGGAGTCGGCCCGGCTGCAAGCCGCGTCCGCTCGGCCCGCGACCTTGTCGGATCTGCTGTCGATGCTGGCGGTGGCGTTCGGGGTGACGGTTGCCTGCACGGCGCTGGCGAAGGTGCTGCCGGACCTGGGCAACGTGGTGACGGGCTTCACGTGGGTGGTGTTGCTGGTGACGACGGTGGGCGTGGTGCTGTCGTTCACGCCGGTGCGAAGGCTGGAGGGCGCGGGGGCAAGCCGCATGGGGTCGCTGTTCCTGTACCTGTTGGTGGCGACGATTGGCGCGCAGGCGGAGTTCCGCAGGTTGTGGGACGCGCCCGCGCTGGTGGCGGTGGGCGCGGTGTGGATGGCCATCCACGCGGCGGTGACGATGGGCGCGCGGCGGTGGCTCAAGGCGCCGGTGTTCTTCGCGGCGGTGGGTTCGCAGGCGAACGTGGGAGGCACGGCCTCCGCGTCCGTGGTGGCGGCGGCCTTCCATCCCGCGCTGGCGCCGGTGGGCGTGCTGCTCGCGGTGCTGGGGTATGTGCTGGGGACGTACTGTGGATTGGTGACGGCGCTGTTGCTGGAGCAGGTGTACCGGTTGATCCACTGAGCAGGACCCGGTGCCGTGGCCGCGTTGCCTCTGGAGAATGTGTGCCGGCGGGTCTACTGGAAGGGAGTCGCGGATGCGGAGGGTGCTGCTAGGGACGTGGCTGCTGGCGATGAGCGCTTCGGCGGCGCCTCCGGATGCGGGCGTGCCCCGGGAGTCGTTGCAGGCCGTGGTGGATTCACTGGCGCGCGAGTCCGCGCGGCTGTCGCCCGGGACGGACCTGGCGCTCGCGGTGATGGACCTGCGCACGGGTGAATCCGCGAGCTTCTCCGGAACGACGCCGCACATCTCCGCCAGCTCCGCGAAGGTGTTCTGGGTGGCGGCGGCGCTGAAGCAGCGAGACCTGAAGCAGGTGGCGCCGCTCGCGGAGAAGGTGTTCCGCACCTCCGACAACGAGGCGTCCGGGGAGGTCATCGACCTCGTCGGCGGGCCGGACGCCATCAATGTCTATCTCCAGGGCCTGGGGATGAAGAACACCGCGCTGACGAAGTGGAACTACGGCGGCCAGCGCCAGGCGACGAACTCCCCGAAGGTGATGCAGAACGACAACTACTTCTGCGCGGACGACGCGGTGTCCTTCCTCGCGCGCTTGGACAAGAAGGCGTTGTTGAAGCCGGGCCCCACCGCGCGGCTGCTCAAGTGGATGGAATTGACGCCTCGGGAGGGGTGCGGCGGCTGGCTGGGCACGCGGCTGCCCGAGCGTGTTCGCGCGTCGCTTCAGCACAAGGGTGGGTGGCTGCCGCCGGGGTGCTGTTCGGATGACGCGCGCTACAACGTGCTCAATGAAATCGGGTTGGTGACGCTGCCGGGCGGTGGACGGTACGCGGTGGCGATTCTCGCCTCGCGCGGGCCGGACTGGCCGAAGCAGGCCTTCGTCGTGGAGCGAGCCTCGTGTGTGTTGTACCGGCATCTGGCGAAGGACACCGCGCTGGATTGTGGTGAGGCGTTGGCCAGGACAGGGGGCCCGGCGCCGGTCGTGCTGGACGCGGGGGCACCCGTGCCGGACTACGACTGCTGATAATGGATGCCCCGGGCGTGCGCTACTCGACGTCCCCTGGGGAGGATGGCGACTGGGAGGCCATGACCGTTAATGCTGTCCCGCGCGCATCCTGTCCGCGCGCGAGGTGACCGCATGATGGACCCCTTGGCCTGGCACAGGTTCGCGGAGCGGCTCGGTACGCGGTACCCCTTCATCCAGGCGCCCATGGCGGGAGGGCTGTCGCCCCCGGACCTGGCGGTCGCGGTGGCCGAGGCGGGCGGGCTGGGGTCCCTGGGGACGGCGGACGCGCCGCCTGAAGCCATCCGCCAGCAGGCGAAGGCGGTGCGTGCCCGGACGTCTCGCCCGTATGGCATCAACCTGTTCGCGCCCCGCGCTCCGGTGGCGGATGGCGACCCCGGACCCGTGCTGGGGTTGCTGGCGCGCTTCCACGCGGAGCTGGGACTGCCCGCGCCCGAGGTGGCGGAGGCCCCGCTGCCGGACTTCCTGAAGCAGGTGGAGGTGGTGCTCGACGTGGCGCCCACCGTGTTCAGCTTCACGTTCGGCATTCCGGATGCGTCGGTGCTGGAGGCGATGCGGGCGCGCGGCATCCTCATCGTGGGCACGGCGACGAACGTGCGGGAGGCGTTGGCGCTGGAGGCCGCGGGCGTGGATGCGATTGTCGCGCAGGGCTCCGAGGCCGGTGGACACCGGGGCTCCTTCGGAGGGTCCTTCGAGGCGGGACTGGTGGGGACGCTGGCGCTGGTGCCGCAGGTGGTGGACGCGGTGAGGCTGCCGGTCATCGCCAGCGGCGGCATCATGGATGGGCGCGGCATCGCGGCTGCGCGGATGCTGGGAGCGGCGGGTGTGCAGTTGGGCACGGCGTTCCTGCGCTCCCAGGAGAGCGGCACGGTGCAGGCGCACCGCGAGGTGTTGCGCGAGGCCAAGGATGAATCGTCGCGCATCACCCGTGCGCTCACCGGGAGGCCGGCGCGGGCGATTCCGAATGAACTCACCACCACGTTGGAGGAGGCCGGGGCGTATCTGCCGTATCCCCAGCTTCACGGCGCCACGCGAGCGTTGAGGGCCGCGGCCGCGCAGCGCGGGGACACGCGTTTCATGACGCTGTGGGCGGGGCAGGGCGTTGGGCTGTCGCGGGAGGGGCCAGCGGCGGAGCTGGTGCGGGCCCTGATGGCGGAAACCGAGGCCGCGCTGGCGGCCGTTCGCGACTGAGCTGGGACGCTATGACGTGGAGGGCGGGCCCACGCCCCGTCCCGCGAGGCGTTGGCGCAGCGCCACGAAGTACATGGAGCAGAAGGTCGCCACGAGCACGGCGAACTCGTCCCAGTAGTCCAGCGGGTCTTCGTTCTCGTCGAGCAGCGACAGGCTGAGCAGACACAGCACGACGTGGACGGCGAACACGGGCAACGAGGCTTGTCCCAGCGCTTCCAGCACGCGGGGGCGCAGCCAGCGGAACACGCGGGGCGCGAGCCAGCTTGCAAGCAGGGCCACGGCGAGGAAGTTCACGAGGCGCAGCGGTGCGAGCGACCACTTGTCGAACAGGACCGAAGCGGCGCCCAGTTCGACATTGAAGATGCCGACCTGGTGGCGCACGAGCAGGAACCCGACGCTGACGACGAGCGCTCCGGTGAGGAGCCTTCGGGAAACGGGCTCGCGGTGTTCCGGCGCGGTGGCGCGGCTGACGCCCAGCCACACGCCGAGCACCCAGAGGAACTGCCACGCGAACAGGTCGAACGCACCCGACAGGTCGATGCTCAAGGGCGGCCACGGCAGCACGGGGATGGCGACGAGCAAATCGTACAGGGCGCGCTTGAGGCCCACCTGGGCCCAGACCCAGATGAGGGCGCTCAATCCCAGCACGCGGGACCAGCCTTCCTTGCGCGCGCCGAGCATCACCGCGGGCGTGAGCAGGAGGAGCACGACATAGAGCGGAAGGATGTCGAGCAGCGGGGGACAGTAGAGGAGGAAGAGGCTGCTCCACAGAGCGGTGAACGGATCCTGGTGGAAGAACCCGAGCAGGTTGTGGATGGCGGGCCTGCGAGCCGCGACGCCGAGCGCGGCGATGATGGTGAACGCGAAGCAGAGCAGGGCGACGTGGTAGCCGTACACCTTGAGGGCGCGGCTCCAGAGGCTCTTCACCATGGCGATGGGGCTGGACGTGCCCAGCTTCTTCGCGTGCACCACGCCGACGAGGAACGCGGAGAGGAAGACGAAGCCCTCGGCGGCGGAGACGAAGCCGAACGGCTGGTTGCTGAGGACGTTCAACCGGGTGGGCAGGTGCGTCAGCGTCATCAGGACGAGGAGCACTCCGCGCAGGCTGTCGAATTCAGGGCGTCGTTGCATGGCGTCGTCGTGAGCGGTCGAGAGGTCGCTAGGATTCGGAAGGCCGTGCCTCGTGGAGGAGTCCTTCACCCATGCCACATCCCCGCGTGCCGGGTAAACCTCTGTACCCTCACGGATCCGTTGTCACGGTACGTCTGACGCAGGTTGCCCTTGTCCTGCTGACGCTGCTCGGTGGGGTGGGATGCTCGACGTCACGGAGCGTGAGGCTGGAGACGGGGCAGGGGGCGCCCATCATCCATGCACCCGACATGGAGGTCCGGCCCGGGGAACTGGATGAAGAGGCGTTCGCGGCGGCGGTGAGAGCGCTGGCGCGCGACGTGCCTGTTTCCGCGCCACCGAGGGAGACAGCCTATCGGCTGCTGGCGGCATCCCTTCCATCGCGTGCGTACTCCCATGTTCGAGGGCGCCTGGGTCTTGTCTCCGTGAAGGAGCCGGAGAGGCGGCAGCTCCGGCTTCATGCGGAGCCAGCGGAAGGACTCGCGGCGGCCTACGGACGGTGGTGTCAGCGCAAGGCCCTGTCCGGAGACTGCCTCCACCTCTTGCAGGACGGACCTACGTTGGACGAGGTCGGCCGACGCACGCTGGCCTTCTCCATCGCGCTGGATTCGGTGTGGGACGAAACGGACGAAGCGCTGCGGGGCATGGTCAGTCGGGAGGCGGTGATTGCCACCCTCACGACGACGGCGACCCTGTACCTGGGGCTGTGGCTGATTCCGGAGCCGGCGGTGTCCAAGGGCGTCGCGGCGACACTGACGGCGGTGCTCATCGCGTACGCGGGCATCGACACCGTGGTGAGCCTCATCCGGGGATGGCTGGTGCTCGCTGATGCGGCGCGGGAGGCCACGACCTTCGAAGAGCTTCGGGAGGCAGGGGAACGGTACGGCGAGGTGATGGGGGTGAACGCCGCACGGGCCTTCGTGATGCTGGCCACGGCGGCGCTGGGCAGCACGGCGGAGACGATGGCCGCGAGGATTCCCACGCTGCCCGGCTCGGCGCAGGCGTCAGTGGTGGGCGCGGCGCAGGGCGGCTTCCGGTTGGGGGCGGTCGCGCAGGTGGAGTCCGTCGCAGTGTCGACGTCGGGTGTCATCTCCATCGCGCTGGCGCCGGGCGCGGTGGCGATGACGGTCCGTGGGCCCGTGGTGGATGCGGCAGGACAGAAGCACCACATCGCGTCCGACAAGTTCAGCACCTCCACCGCGAACGGCGGGCCGTGGACTCAGCGCTATCAGAAGATCTTCAAGCGAGCAGACATGGCACTGAGTGATCCCGCGAACCAGGTCCATGTCCCTGGCCACAAGGGTCCCCATCCTCGCGCGTACCATGAACGGGTTCATGGCGCCCTTGAACAGGCGACGTCGAACTGCCAAACCCTCTTGCAATGCCGGGAGTCGCTGACGCGGATGTTGCGAATCCTGGCGGATGAAATCGTCAGGGAAGGAAGCTTCCTCAACAAGCTGGTGACCCGCACGGAGTGAGTCCAGGAGTTCGGCCCATGTCGCAGCGGTACTTCGACCTCTCTGATGATGTGTACCTGGAAGGGCGCTGGGAGCTGGGGCACCCGCAGGATGCCCAGGGAACAGAACTCATGGACCCCTGGCAGTTCCGGATGGGCAAGCCGGCCTACTGGCCCGGGCGCGTGCGCATCCCCGTTGAGATCCCCGGCACCGCGCTGGACTATTCCCACGCGCCTTTCAGCAATCCCGTCATCCACGCTCGGGTGGCCGCTGTCTTCGAGCGACTGGCCCCAGCGGATGTGCAGTTCTTCCCCGTGGACATCGAGGGCCAGACCGATGAATTCCTCATCATGAATGCCGTCCGTCGAGTGAACTGCATCGACGACGACGCTTCGGAGCAGGTGTGTTACTGGAAGCCCGAGAACGGGCTCCCGGAGAAGGTCGGCACCTACTCCATCGTTTGGGGCATGCGCCTGGACGCCTCCCGGATCGGAAGTCCCAAGGTGTTCCGCCCCCTGCATTGGGAGGTGTCCCTCATCATCTCCGAGGACATCAAGCTCGCCCTGGAGCACCTGGGCGCCACGGGCGTGTGGTTCAAGGACGTGTCGCCGCTACGCTGATCCGCCGCCACGGCGCCTGTCCGCTCGGCCGCCCCCTTCACGGGGTGCTGGTTGCAATCAGGGCCGGCACGGCTACATTCAGGGTTCCACTTCGCGTTCGCAGCCACGGGTCCCTGTCCAGATGACGGTTTCGCTCACAGCCTGCCAGAAGCATGCTCCGCGCCGGATCTCCGTGCGCCGGACGCTGCCCGCGCATGGCCGAGCCACCGCCTGGCTTGTCTCCCACGCCTCCCGTCCCGTGTAGCTCGCGACGGTCGGCGTCCTCTCCACTCCTTCACCCGACGGCTCCTCCATGCGCTCCCTTTTTCCGGGAATGCGTGGGGCCGTCATTCCTTCTCACCGCCAGGAGGCACCACCATGGTCCACAACCATCCCCTCATCGTCACCGACACCGACCTCCAGCGCCTGGAGCGCGTCGTCGAACAGTACGGCAACGCGCGCAACGCGGAGCTCGTGGAGCAACTGGAGTCCGAGCTCGCCCGCGCCGTCGTCACCTCCTCCACCGCCATCCCCGCGGACGTCGTCACCATGAACAGCACCGTCGTCTTCGAGGACGAAGAGGGCGGCGGCAAGCGCGAGGTCACCCTCGTCTATCCCAAGGACGCCAACAGCGACGCGGGCCGCATCTCCATCCTCGCCCCCGTGGGCAGTGCGCTCATCGGTCTGTCCGTGGGCCAGACCGTGGAATGGCCCCTCCCCAATGGCCGCACCCGCCGCCTGCGCATCGTCGCCGTCCCCTACCAGCCCGAAGCCGCCGGTCACTTCGACCTGTGACGCACCCCGCCGGAACACGGCGCGCTCCTGACGCGTCAGCCGCCGTGTTCCGTGCGTCAGCCGCCTGC
>NZ_RAVZ01000343.1 GCF_003611635.1 Corallococcus terminator
GGCGGCCACGGGCGGCGGCGGCGGGTTGCGGGTCTCGGGGTTGTCGGAATTCTCGCTCATGGGGCTCCACGCCATGACGGCCCTGGAGGGCGGCGGCCACAGGGGGTCGCCGGGGACGTCAGGAGGCAGGTTTTTGGGACAGGAAGCCGGACGCGGGGCCTGCGAGAAGGCCGAAACCGCCGGTTCCTGAAACCCCCCGACGGCCCTAGCGCCGGCCGGGAGGCACTCACCACCCTAACAGAGGGCCTGGAGTCAGCGCCCCAAATTTCGCCGCCCGTGCGCGTGACGTGTTCTCCGGGCGACCTCCCGGGTTCCTTCCAGGGGGCTTTTCAGCGGATGCGCACCGTGAAGGGGAGCATGGCCTTCAGGCCGGGACGCAGCAGCTCGGGCGACCCCAGGCCCACCTCCCGGGCGAGCGACGACAGGGCCTCCGGCGGACGCTCCGACAGCGCGGGCAGCAGCAGCCCCGCGAGCGCGTGCACCCCGGGTTCGCCGCCTAGGCCGGACAGGAAGCCGCGCGCGCCGCCCATCACGTCCAGGTCCAGCTCCTCCGAAGGGGCGATCTTCGCGCGCTTGCGGGCCGCGGCCACCGCTTCGTTCAGGCCGCCCAGGCCGTCCACCAGTCCCCGCGCGAGCGCGTCCTGGCCGCTCCACACCCGGCCCCGGGCCACGGCGTCCACCTTCGCCTTGTCCATCTTCCGGTTGAGCGCGACCTCGGTGATGAACGTGTCGTAGGAGTCATCCACCCAGGCCTGCACCGCGACCTGCTGCTCCGGCGTCCACGGCCGCCACCACTCCAGCAGGTCCGCCATGTCGCCGCGCTTCACGGTCTCCTGGTTCAGGCCCAGCTTGGCGCCCAGGCCCTCCAGCGCGGGCTTCACGTAGTAGATGCCGATGCTGCCGGTGAGCGTGGTGGGCTCCGCCAGCACTTCATCCGCGCCCACCGCCGCGTAGTAGCCACCGGACGCCGCCGCGTCGCCCATGGACGCGATGACGGGCTTGTGCCGCTTCGCCTCCAGCACCGCGCGGTACATCAGGTCCGAGGCCAGCACGTCGCCGCCGCCCGAGTCCACGCGCAGCACGATGGCCACCACGGACGGGTCTTCCTGCGCCTGGGCGAGCGCGCGCACCACCGTCTCCGCGCCCGCGATGCGCGCGAAGCCCAGCGGATCCTCGCGGCTGCGGCCCCCGGTGATGTCACCCAGGATCGGCACCACCGCGATGCGGCGGCGCAGCCCCCAGCGGTCCTCGCGCTCGTCGCGCGGGGCGTACGTCGGATGGAAGCGCAGGCCCGGGAACCACTCCGCGACGCGCGCGTCCAGCTCCGTCGCGGACACCACGCCATCCAGCAGGCCCGCGTCCTTCGCCCGGCGCGAGGACAGGATGCCCCCCGTCCACGCCGCGCGCAGCTTCTCCGGCGACAGCTTGCGCCCCGCCTCCACGGCCTTGTCGTTGTGCGCGACGAGGACGTCCAGGTACGCGTCCAGCGTCTCCTTCTCCGCGGGGCTCATGTCCGAACGGGTGAGCTGCTCGGTCGCCGTCTTGTACTCACCCACGCGCGCCACGTCCCAGTGCACGCCCAGCTTGTCCATGGTGCCGCCCACCGACATCACGCTCAGGGCCAGGCCGTTGATGGGCAGGGAGGCCTCCGTCAGCGCGTACACGCCGTCCGCCGCGGACGCCACCAGGTAGGCGCGGTCATCCCCCGACAGCATCACCACCACGACCTTCTTGCCCGCCTGCCGCAGCCGCAGGAAGGCCTGGCGCAATTCCTCCGCGCCGCCCCAGCCCACGCCGGGCAGGCCCTCCATCTTCACCACCACGCCCTTCAGGCGCTCGTCGCGCGTGGCCATGTCCAGGAACTTGAGCAGGCGCAGGTACGGGTCCGACTCGCTCACGCCCAGCACCGACAGCACCGGGCTCACGCCGCCCGACAGCATGTCGTCCAGGTCCAACAGCGTCACGACGCCGCTGGAGCCGTGCACGGAGCGGTAGCGCTCCGACGACAGGCGCAGTTGCAGCACGTGGTCCAGGCCATTGCCCGCGCCGCCCGCCGCGTACGTCAGGCCCGCGTGGCCCAGGTCCACCGTGGCGGAGAACTGGAGCGCAAGCGGGATGCCGCTGACGAAACCGTGCGACAGGCCGCCGCCCAGCCTCAGGCCGCGCAGCACCTCCGCCTGCACCGTGTAGGTGGCCAGGCCTTCGCGGAAGCCGCCTTCGGAGAAGAGCCAGTCCACGCCCAGCGTGTAGCGCTCGTCCAGGGGACGCAGGCCCACGCCGAAGTTGTAGCGGCGCGGCAGCTTGAGGCCGTCGCTTTCGGGGGCGTTCAGGTCCCTGGCCACCGCGGCCAGCGACAGGAAGCGGGCGGGGCGCGCGGTGACGCCCACGTCCCAGCTCGTGAGGCCGCCAATGGCGCGGTCATCGGAGCTGAAGTCGTGGAGGGCCGCGCCCAGTTGCAGCGTGCGGGGCCCCAGGGACAGGCCGAAGGACGTCTTGCGGTAGTCCGGGGCGTTCTCACCGCGGATCCACTCCAGGGAGAAGCCCGCGCCCAGGCCCAGGAAGTGGGTGCCCAGGAACACGGCGTCGCCCACGGAGTCCGACTCCAGGTTGCGCTCGTGCAGGTAGAAGAGCTGGCCCGAGTCGAGGAAGCCCAGGCCGGCGGGGTTGAGCGACAGCGCGGGCGCTTCGTCCACGAGCGCCGCGTTGGTGGGCGGCAGCGTGACGCCCCGGGGCGGGGCGGCCGTGTTGCTGACGGTGCCCGTCTGGGCGAGCGCGAACGTCGGGAGGAGGGTCAACAGCGGCAGGAGTCGCATACGGCCCGGGACTCTAGGGACAGTCCGCCCCGGGACAAGCGCTGGCTGCTACCAGTCCTCGGTTCCCGACATCGAATCCAACGGATCATCGCCGGATTGCCGCTTCTCGGACTGTTTGCGCTGTCCGCCGCGGTCCTCCGCGCTCCAGTCCTCCGCGCCGCTCTTGCCATCCAGCGGGTCGCGGACCTTCATGACCTTCTCGCCCTCGGTGTTGATGAGCTGGTTGACCACCCGCTCCATCTCCAGCTTGAGCTGCCCGTATTCGTCGCCCTGGAGCACCAGCCGCTTGGAGCCCAGGCGCTTGCCGCTCTTCACGTCGAAGAGGCCCACCGCCAGCTCCGTGCCCCGCTCCGGGATGACGCGCACGGTGCCGACGAGCGTCCGGTCCAACCCCAGCGACTTGCCCAGCGCCACCACGGCGTTGGCCGGCTTGTCGCTGGGACGCGACATGTCGCCCAGCACCTTGTCCAACTGCACGTCGTAGGCCTTGTAGGTGGCCGTCGGGACGAGCGATGCGCTGACCTCCATGTCGTCTGGGGTGACTTCCGCGATCTGCCCGAACTGGCGGAAGCCGGGGCGCTCCATGCGCACCAGGTGCTTGCCCACGGGAAGGGCGGGCACCGTCATGGGCGTGTAGCCCACCGCCTCGCCGTCCACGAAGACGCGAGCGCCCGCGGGTCGCGACTTGAAGGTGGCGGTGCCGCGAAGCTGCGCGGTGCGGCTGGTCGCCACCTGCGCGCGCAGCCCGATGAACTCCCGGCTGAAGCGCTTGGGGCTCAGCTCGAAGGTGGGGTTGAGCGCCATCAGGTCCATGAGCAGCAGCTTCGCCTCCTCCACGTCGCCCCGCAGTTGGAGGATGGCGCTGTGCATCGCCAGCGCGTCGCACAGCGGAAAGCACGAGCGCATCGCCGCGACCGAACCGTCCAGCTCCTTGAGCGTCGCGCGCACCTTGCGCTCCGCGTCCTCGTACTCGCGCGCTTCGAAGGCCTTGAGGCTCTCCTCGAAGCCCTTCTTCGCGCGCTGGAGCGACGCCTGGGCCGCCGCGTCGTCCGGCAGGCCGAACAGGTCGCGGGGCTTCTTCACGGAGTAGTTCGCGAAGTTGCCCAGCGCGTCGTTCATGTAGCCCTCCATCTGCACCCCCGAGGACTCGGATGACGGGTCCATGGGGATGATCAGCGCGGAGATGCGGCCCGGTGGAGGAGAGGACGACAGCGCCAGGGCGGGCAGCAGCAAGAACGCGAGCGAGAGGGCTTTCATGGGGAGTCCTGGAAGCTGGACGTGGTGGCTAGAAGGAAATTCCACCGGGCAGCCCGTTGACGGGATTGAAGCCGCTGCCGCGGTCCGTCGTGGCCACGTACACCACGCCCGCGGTCACCGCCGCGACGCCCGCCGCCGCGGCCCAGAACCAGGGCTTGCGCAGCACCGAGTCCCCGGACGCCACCGACTCGTTGTCGTCGGAGGAGCGGCCCTTGGGCAGGGCGGCGCCGGTGAGGAAGGTGTGCACCTGGTCGGCCGCCGCGTTCGCGCTGTACTTGCCGTCGCGCTTGGTGAAGTCCACCTCCACGTCGCGCAGCCGGTTCTTCGTGCGCAGGTCCCACGCCTGCACCTCGCCGTGCATCCGGCCCTTCTTGTCCTGGTACGCCGCCGCCAGCACCACGTAGCGCGCGTTGAGCCGCTCGCCGATGGCGCCCACTTCCGGCGGAACGCCGTCCGCGGAGAAGGCCTGCTCCGTGCCGGCCTTGGCCGCCGCGTCACGCAGCGCGGACAGGCCGGGCGCGGGCGCGAGCTTCGCCTTCACCTCGGCGGACGCGGAGGACTTCACCTCCGTGTACGACGCGGACGGGGCATAGCCCGGCAGCACCACCTGCACGGGGTAGCGGCCCGGCGCCAGCTTGAGGCCGGTGAGCGGCGTCGCGCCCACGTCACGGCCGCGCACCAGCACGCGCGCGCCCTGCGGCTGGGACGTCACCACCAGCGAGCCCTGGGGCTGCGCCTCCAGCTCCTTCTGCGCCTCCGTGAACACCCGCTGCACGTCCTGGCCGAACTGCCCTGCGTCCGGGCGCAGCGACGGCTCCGCCACCAGCGCGTTCGTGAAGGACACCTTCGCGCCCGCCACGTCGCCGTTGAGCAACTGGGACGCACCCTGGAAGAGGAACGCCTCGCCCAGCTTCTCCGCGCGCAGGTCCCCGGGCCGCTGCACGTAGGTGTCCGCGGCCTCCTTGAACTTCACCGCCGCGGTGTCCGGGTCCAGGTTGTCGTACGCGGAGCGGCCCTCGTCGAAGAGCGCGTCGCCCTTGGGGATGCCCTGCGGTTCCGACGCCGGGAAGGCCGCCGCCAGGTCCACGAACCGCACGTCGCCCGCGGCGCCCAGCTTCCGGGACAGCGCGTCCTCCAGCTTCGCCGCCTGGTCCGAGGCCGCCGGCTGGCGGGCCACGCCGAACAGCGCCACGTCGCTGGACACGGCCTTGCGCGCGGAGCCCAGGGGGTCCGCCGAGGGGCCCGGTTCGTCCGGAGGGGTGAAGGTGTCCTCGGGCGCCGGTACGGGCTTCGTCGCGGAGGGCCGCTTCTTCTTGGCGGTCTTGCGCTTGGTGGCGGCGTCGGCAACAGGGGCGCTCAGCACGCAGGCGAGCGCGAAAGTCATGGCAAGGCGGGTCGTGTTCACGATTCCACCGATGCTAGCCGACCGGCGGGTCAGAAGACCAATGCCTCTCCCGGGACGGCCGCTACCGTCCCGGGGTGAGCCTGGACTCCCGTTTTTTCAGACGTCGAGTTCCTGCACTTCGCCGGCCATCTCGGTGATGAACTTGTAACGCGCGGAGACATCCTTGCCCATCAGGTCGTTGATGATGCGGTCCGTCTCCAGGGCGTTGTCGATGGTGACGCGCAGGCTGATGCGGTTCTTCGCATCGAGCGTCGTCTCCTTCAGCTCGTCGGCGGTCATCTCGCCCAGACCCTTGAAGCGCATGATGCTGGGCTTGGCGTTGCCCCGGACCTTTTCGCGGATGATGCGGTCGCGGTCCGGTTCGTCCAGGGCCCAGTACGTCTCCTTGCCGATGTCCACCCGGTACAGCGGGGGCTGGGCGATGTGCACCGCGCCCGCCTCGATGAGGGGCCGCAGGTGGCGGTAGAAGAACGTGAGCAGCAGCGTGGCGATGTGGTGGCCGTCGCTGTCGGCGTCCATCAGCAGGAAGACGCGGCCGTACCGCAGCTTCGTGATGTCGAAGTCCGCGCCGATGCCGCACCCCAGCGCGCTGACGATGTCCTGGAGTTCCTTGTTGCCGGCCACCTTGTCGGTGGACGCCTGCTCGGCGTTGAGCACCTTGCCGCGCAGGGGGAGGATGGCCTGGGTGCGCCGGTCGCGGCCCTGCTTGGCGGAGCCGCCTGCGGAGTCACCTTCCACGATGAACAGCTCGCTGGACTGCGGATCCGTGGACGAGCAGTCCGCCAGCTTCCCGGGCAGGTTGAGCCGGTGGCTCACCGCCGTCTTGCGGTTGATGGCGGCGGAGGCCGCGCGGGACGCTTCGCGCGCGCGGGCGGCCAGGATGATGCGCGCCAGCAACGCTTCCGCGATGGACTTGTTGTCGTTGAGCCACTTCTCCAGGGCCGGCCGGACGGCGCCGTCCACCTGGGCCGTGGTCTCCGGGTTGTTGAGGCGGCCCTTCGTCTGGCCCTGGAACTGGGGCTCCACCACGTACACGGACAGGATGGCGGTGATGCCCTCGCGGATGTCCTCCGCGGTGAGCGTCACGCCCTTGGGCGTCAAATCGTGCGTGTCGATGTAGTTGCGCATCGCCTTGACGATGGCCGCCCTCAACCCCGCCTCGTGCGTGCCGCCCATGGCCGTGGGGATGCCGTTGACGTACGAGCGCACGTGCTCGTCCGTGGCCTCCGTCCACGCCAGCGCCACCTCCAGCCGGACCTCGTTGTCGCGCGCGTAATAGAACGGCGTGCTGCCCGTGGGGACGATGGGCTTCTGCCGCTCCGACACGACCTTGGTGAGGTACTCGGCGATGCCGCCGTCGTGCTTGTACGTCACCGTGGTGTGGGGCGTGGCCGTCTCATCCTTCCAGATGACGGTCATGCCCTTGTGCAGGTAGCTCTTCGCCTCCAGCCGTTCGCGCACGGCCTCCGCGTCGAACTTCTGCTTCTCCCCGAAGATCTCCGCGTCGGGTTCGAAGGTGATGGACGTGCCGGTGCCGCGCGCGGGGCCTTCCACCTTCAGGGGGCTGGTGGCCTTGCCGCGCGCGTACGACTGCACGTGGCGCTTGCTGTCGCGTTTGATCTCCACCAGCAGCTTGCTGGAGAGCGCGTTCACCACGGAGCTGCCCACGCCGTGCAGACCGCCGGAGTGGATGTAGTTGCCCTGTTCGAACTTGCCGCCCGAGTGGAGCGTCGTGAGGATGACCTCCAACGCGGGCTTCTTGTGCTTGGGCATCATGTCCACCGGGATGCCGCGCCCGTTGTCCACGACGGTGATGGATTTGGCGCCCTTGTGGAGCGTGACTTCGACGGTGGTGGCGTAGCCGTTGATGACCTCGTCCACCGAGTTGTCGAGGATCTCCCACAAGAGGTGGTGGTAGCCCGTGGTGTCGGTGCCACCGATGTACATGGCCGGGCGCTTGCGCACCGGCTCCAGGCCTTCCAGCACCTGGATGTCCGCGCCTGTGTAGCTTTCCTTCTTGGTCGCCATGGCCTTCCCGCTACTCCTTCTTCTCCGGCAGCGGCACGAAGGTGACGGGACGCGCCACCTCCTTCACCGTGTCGCGCTTGGACATCTCGTGGCCCTTGCCGCCGCGCGCCGTCACCGTGAACTTCGCCGGTGACAGGTGCAGCTTGCGGCCCTTCTGCGTCTCGAATTCCAGCGTGGCGTCCTTCTGGTTGGCGGGCGCCGCGAGGAAGTCCACCACCCGGTCGCCCGGCTCCACCTTGATGACCTGGACGCCCTTGCCGGGACCGGCCAGCTCATTGACCTCCGCCACCTTGCACACGAGCGCGCTCGTCTTCTCCGTGAGGACCGCGAGCAGGTCGCGGTCGCCCACCGGCTGCGTGCCGATGATTTCGTCGCCCTCGCCCGTCTTCGCGTAGCGGCGGCCGGCGCGGGTGGACACTTCCGAGTGGGGCGCGAGCAACACGCGCATGCCCAGGCCCAGGCGCGTCACCGCCACCAGCTTCGCCGGCTGGGGCAGGCGCGGATCCAACGACAGGGCGCCCACCACGCGCTCGTTGTCGTCGAACTTGAACAGCTTCTGCACCGGGTCGCCGTAGCCGGTGGACGCGGGCACGTCGTTGAAGCGGGTGACGTAGGCGGTGCCCAGGTTGGTGAACAGCACCAGGTTCGTCTTCAGGCTGCCCGCGAGCACCGCCATCACCGCGTCGCCTTCACGCAGGCGGGTGGTGGAGGGGTCCTTCACCTCGCGCACGCGCTTGATCCACCCGTCGCGGGTGATGACCACGTGGGCGTCCTCGTCCGCGATGAACGCCTCCGCGGAGAACTCCACCTCTTCGGAACCGGCGCCGCCAATGCGCGTGCGGCGCTTGTCGTTGTACGCCGCCTTCATGCCGGTGAGCTCGTCGCGGATGACGGCCCAGCGCTTCTTCACGTCCTTGAGGATGCCCTCGATGCGCTTGATCTCCGCGCGCTTCTCCTTGAGGTCCTTCTGGACGACCAGGATCTCCAGGCGCGCCAGCTTGTAGAGCTTCATCTCCAGGATGGCTTCGACCTGGATCTCATCCAGCTTGAAGCGGGTCATCAGCTTCTGGGCCGCGTCCTGCTTGCCCTCGGACTGGCGGATGATGCGGATCATCTCGTCCAGCGCGTCGTAGGCCTTCTCGAAGCCCTCGAGGATGTGGACGCGGCGCTTGAGCTCCGCCAGCTCGTGCTCGAAGCGCTTGGTGACGATCTCCAGGCGGAACTCCAGGAAGTACTGGAGGATGCTCTTGAGGTCGAGCCGCTTGGGCGTGCCGACGTCCGGGTTCTCCGACGGGACGAGGCAGGTGAGGTTCACGCCGAAGGTCGTCTGCAGGGGCGTGTGCTTGTAGAGGTACGCCATCACCAGCTCCGGGCTGGCGTCCTTCTTCAGCTCCAGGACGATGCGCACGTCCTTGGTGGACTCGTCGCGCACGTCGGTGATGAGTGGCAGCTTGCGCTCGCGCACCAGCTCGCCAATCTTCGCGACGAGGGTGGACTTGTTCACCGTGTACGGGATGGAGGTGACGACGATCATCTGACCGCCGCGCTTCAACTCCTCCAGCTTGTATTCGCCGCGGATGCGGACGCCGCCCTGGCCCGTCTCGTAGATCTCCCGCAGCTCCGGCTTGCTGTTGAGGATCTGCCCGCCGGTGGGGAAGTCCGGGCCCTTGATCCACTTGAGCAGGTCCTTGACCTGGAGCTCCGGGTTCTCGATGAGGGCCAGCAGCGCGTCCACCAGCTCGCCCAGGTGGTGGGGCGGGATGTTGGTGGCCATGCCCACCGCGATGCCGGTGGTGCCGTTCATCAAGAGCTGGGGCACGCGCGCGGGGATGACGACGGGCTCGTCCCGGGTGCCGTCGTAGTTGGGCCGGAAGCGGACCGTCTTGCTGTCCAGTTCGCCCAAAAGCTCCGTGGCCAGCTTCTCCAGGCGGCACTCGGTGTAGCGGTAGGCGGCGGCGGAGTCGCCGTCGAGCGAGCCGAAGTTGCCGTGGCCGTCCACCAGCGGGTAGCGCAGGGAGAAGTCCTGGGCCATGCGGACCAGGGCGTCGTAGATGGCCGTGTCGCCGTGCGGGTGGTAGCGGCCCATGATGGCGCCGACGACCTGGGCGCACTTCTGGTACTTGGTGTCGAACGACAGGTTCAGGTCGTTCCACATCCCGTAGAGGATGCGGCGCTGCACCGGCTTGAGGCCGTCGCGCACGTCGGGCAGGGCGCGCGAGGTGATGACCGACAGGGCGTAGTTCAGGTAGCGCCGGCGGGCTTCCTCGGCCAGGCCCGCGGGGATGCTGCCGTCACCACCGCCAGCGCCAGACGCGCCGCCGCCTCCCTTGCCTCCGCCCCCTGCCGGGCCTCCCTGCTTCTTGCGCGTCTTCGTATCGGCGTCTGCGAGCATGGTCATGAAATCCAGATGGGTTTTACGGGTCCGCCCCCACCCATGACGCGGCGCACGGCCTGTCAGCGCGCCACGACCAGTCGGGTTGGACCATCAACGTCAGGTCGGCGGGACTACCATGGCCCCCTGACATTGAGAACGAATTCGGGAGGTTGCGTCGGCTCCGGCGCGCGAATCCTGCACGTCCGTGCAGTCCTCCGCAAGATTGAAACGCGCCGCCAACCCCCCGGAATTCCGAGGGGTGCGAGGACGCTCACGGGCCTGACG
>NZ_RAVZ01000344.1 GCF_003611635.1 Corallococcus terminator
GGGGAGTGAACAGTCGTGCGGGGGCGCGGCCGGGAAGTCATCCCGGAGGGCCAGCGCGCTGTTCAGGCGGCGACGGCGCCTTCGCCCAGGAGTCGGGCATAGCGGCCGCGCAGCGCGAGCAGCTCCGCGTGGGTGCCGGACTCCACCACCTGTCCGCCCTCCACCACGGCGATGAGGTCCGCGTCGCGCACGGTGGCCAGCCGGTGGGCGATGACGAGCACCGTGCGGCCCTTCATCAGCGCCGCGAGCCCCGCGCCCACCGCCGCCTCGCTGGTGGCATCCAGGGCGCTGGTGGGCTCGTCCAGGAGCAGCAGCGACGGGCGGCACAGGAAGGCCCGCGCCAGGGCGATGCGCTGGCGCTGGCCTCCGGAGAGCCGGCCGCCTCGCTCGCCCACGCCTTCATCCAGGCCGCCGGGCAGGGCGCGCACGAAGTCCTCCGCGTGCGCCAGCCGCAGCGCTTCCCACAGCGCGTCGTCCGTCGCGTCCGGCTGTCCCAGCAGCAGGTTGTGGCGCACGGTGCCGGAGAAGAGCACCGGCTCCTGGGGCACCCACGCCAACTGTCCCCGCACGCTGGAGGACTTGAGCGAGGAGAGGGGCACGCCGTCCCAAAGCACCTCGCCGCCGCTCGGGGGCAGGAAGCCCAGCAGCACGGAGAAGAGGGTCGTCTTGCCTGCGCCGGAGGGCCCCACCAGCGCCACGCGCGCGCCGGCGGGCACCGTGAGGTCCACGCCCTTGAGCGCCTCGCGGCCATCCGCGTAGGTGGCGCGCACGCCCTTGAGCACCAGGGCGCCCGAGAGCGGCCGGGCGTCATCGCCCACGTCCGGAGGCACGGGAGAATCCGCGAGCGCGAACAGCCGCTCCGCCGCCGCCAGGCCCGTGAGCACCTGGGACAGCGTGCCGCTCAGCGACTTCACCGGCTGGTAGAGCAGGAGCGCCGCCGCCATGAAGGAGAGCAGGCGTCCGGCGAGCGTTGGATCCATGGACACCGCACGAGCGCCCCAGGCCACCGCGAACGCCACGCCCACGATGCCCAACAGCTCCACCGTGGGGCTGAAGGCGCCCCGGATGAAGAGCGAGCGGCGCATCTCGCCCAGGTACGCGTCGGCTTCCGCGTCAAAGGACTCCAGCGCGCGGGGCACCGTGCCGTAGGCCTGCACCACGGGCAGGTTCTGGAGCTGTTCAGCGGTGATCGCACTGAGCGCGCCTAGGCTCGCCTGGGAACGGGTCGCCACCTTCTTGAGCGAGCGGGCGAAGCGGTTGACCGGCAGCACGGTCACCGGCACGACGACGAAGGTGAAGAGAAAAAGTTTCGCGTCGATGAGGAAGCACGTCGCCAGCAGTGCGCAGATTTGAAGCCCATCCCTGACGTACGATGACAGCGCCTGGGTGACGGAGAACTCCACCAGCGGTACATCCGAGGTGAAGCGTGCCACCAGTTCTCCCGAGTGACGTTGTTCGAAGAACGCGGGAGGCTGGGCGAGCAGGCGGCCATAGAGAAAGCCCCGAAGGTCCGCCATCACCCTCTGGCCCAGCCGCTGCATCAGGCCTCCCTGGAGGAACTGGGCGGTGGCCTTCACCAATGCCACCGCGACGACGAGCAGGGGCAGGCGGGACAGCAGGGCCTCTGGCGACAAGGTCATCCCCGCCACGGAGACGGGTGCACCGGTCAGGACGGCGCGAAGCAGGGGCCCGACGATCCAGGCATACGCGGCGGTGGCGGCCGCGGCGGTGAGCGAGGCCAGCGAGCCCGCGAGCAGCAGTCGGCGGTAGGGGACCAGGTAGCCCAGGAGCCGGCGGTAGACGTGCGCGGAGGGACGGGGGGCCACGAGAGGGGGCGCACTCTGTCACTGAGTCGACGGTGACGTCCAAGTGAAAGGGAAGTGGGAAGCGGACGTGCATGCCCGTCTGCCCCACGGCCGGTCAGGGGGCGCCTCTGCCCGGCTGCGTTGCCGCATCCCACACATGCGGACAGCTTGAGAGGCGCCATGGAAACCAATTCCGAAAAAGAAGTCCTGATGAATCCCGGCTGCGAGTCGGTCGTGGACGATGAAGAGCGCCGTCGCCTGCTGTGGCTCATGGCCGAGTACTTCCGGACCATCGGCTACTCGGACATCAAGGCCCGGCTCCCCGGCTTCATGCCGCCACCGGTGCTCTCCGGCACCATCGAGGATCACCGCCCGGACTTCACCTGCCGCCAGTCGGATTCGGCGCGCACGCCCATCATCCTGGAGATCGTCACGCCGGGCATGGTGGATGATCCGACCGCGGAGAACCGCTGGAGCCTGCTGGCGAGCGCCGCCAAGCTCTACAACGCGGAGCTGCACTTCGTGGTCCCCAAGTGGTCCGCCCAGGGCCCCGTCGATCCCGCGCTCAAGCGCCGGCTCTCCCGCATGGAGCTGACGGTCAACCGCGTCTGGACCGTGTAGGAACAAGGTGCCCGGCCGTACGGACCGGGGTGGGTTTCGGGCCTGGATTGCTGGCGTGTTTCGCTGCGTTATAGTGACTCTGATTTCCAACGCAGCGTAGAAACGCCAGCAATTTCCAGGGGTTCGATTCGATGGCAGCGGCCACGGGGCAGAAGCGCGACTACTACGAGGTCCTGGGCGTCCAGAAGACCGTCAACGCGCAGGATTTGAAGAGCGCATTCCGCAAGGTCGCCTTGCAGTTTCACCCGGACCGGAACCCCGGGAACGCGGAGGCCGAGGACAAGTTCAAGGAGGCCTCGGAAGCCTACGAGGTCCTGAGCGATCCGGAGCGCCGCACGAAGTACGACCGCTTCGGCCACGCGGGCAACCCCTTCGGGGACGCGGGCGGCGGGTTCCAGGGCGTCAACATCAACGACATCTTCGGGGAGATCTTCGGAGACATCTTCGGGGGGGGCGGCGGCCGGGGCCGGCGGCAGACGAGCCGGGGCGCGGATCTGCGCTACAACCTGGAGATCTCCTTCGAGGAAGCGGCGTTCGGCTGCCGTCCGAAGGTGACGATTCCCCGTCCCAAGAAGTGCGACACCTGCACGGGCTCCGGCAGCAAGAGCGGCGCGGCCCCCCGGCAGTGCTCGGCGTGCGGTGGCAGCGGGGAGCTGCGCTACACGCAGGGCTTCTTCGCGGTGTCCCGTCCCTGCGGCGACTGCGGCGGCACGGGCGCGACCATCCCGGATCCGTGCGCGAAGTGCCGGGGCAGCGGGAAGATTCCGTCCGAAGAGGTCATCGAGGTCGCGATCCCCGGCGGCGTGGACAACGGCACGCGCGTGCGGCTGGGCGGCATGGGCGAACCGGGAGACCGGGGCGGGCCCGCGGGCGACCTGTACGTGACGGTCATCGTGCGCGAGCACCCGCTGTTCCAGCGCGAGGAGTACGAGGTCTTCTGCGAGGTGCCGGTGTCCTTCACGCAGGCGGCGCTGGGCGCGAAGATCGACGTGCCGACGTTGGACGGCAAGGTGAAGATGACCATTCCGCAGGGCACCCAGTCCGGCAAGGTGTTCCGGCTGCGCGGCAAGGGCATCCCGCACCTGCACAGCCAGCAGCGCGGGGATCAGCACGTGCGCGTCATCATCGAAACGCCCACGGAGCTGTCCTCCAAGCAGCGCGAACTGCTGGAGCGCTTCGCGGAGGTGTCCGGCGAGGAGACCCATCCGCAGTCGAAGACCTTCTTCGACAAGGTGAAGGAACTGTTCGGCTAGGTCGTCCGGCAGGCGTGCGTTCCGGACCGCGCCAGGGTGCGGTCCGGAGGCCACGGGCAGGGGCGGGGCGCGCGGGATTTCCCCCGGTTTCACTCGGGGGATGCGCGCGGGCATGGCGGGTGCACTGAAGCGGACGTTCCAGGGGAATCATCCCTCCGCTCAAGTGTCGACGGAGCCGCACCCGCGCTGCTATGCACCTCGCCATGGAAGTCCTCTCCGCATCGCGCCGCGCGCTCGTTGTCGCGCTGGCCCTGTTGTTGACCGCCTGTCCCAAGGCGCCCTCCCAGACGGATGGACGCGACCCGTCCGACGGCGAGCCCACCAGCCGCCCCCGCGTGGAGGTGAAGCAGGACGCGACCGCGAACGCCGCGCTCGCCCAGGCCCGCGCGGAAGCCCAGGCCCAGCCGGACAAGAAGAAGGCCGCGGAGACCTACCTGTCCGTGCGCAAGGCCTACCCGGCCACCACCGCCGGCCAGGACGCGCTCTACAACGCGGGCGTCCTCTACTTCGAGGCGAAGGACTACGCCAACGCGCGCAAGACCTTCAACGAGCTCATCTTCGAGAACCCCCTCTACGACCAGGCCGAGGACGCCAAGCACAAGCTGGCCCTCTCCGCGATGGAGGTGGGCGCCTACCGCGACGCGTACCAGACCCTCACCAGCCTGGCCGAGCGCGCCGAAGGCGAGAAGAAGGAACAGCTCCTCCGGGAGGCGGCGCGCGCGGCGGAAGGCGCGGGCCTGTACTCACAGGCGCTGACCACGGCGGTGAAGGAAGCCGGTGATGCGCAGACCCAGGAGGACCGGGCCGCCGCCGTGGCGAAGGTGGAGAAGCTGGTGGAGGGCCGCGCGGACTTCATCGACATCGCGCGCACGCAGGAAGGCCTGTCCCCCTCCAACCCCGCGTGGCCGGTGCTCCAGTTCAAGCTGGCGCGCATCTACTACCACCTGCGCGACTGGACCCGCCTGGAGGAGACCCTCCAACGCTTCCTGCGCGACGCCCCGGACAGCAGCTTCGCGCCCCAGGCCCGCGACCTGCTGGCGCGCGCCACCCGCCGCGTGGAGGTGCGTCCGCGCACCGTGGCGGTGCTCCTGCCCATGACGGGCCGCTACCAGCCCATCGGTGAGGCGGTGCTGCGCGGCGTGAAGCTGGCGCTCCAGGGCAGCGACGTGGAACTCGTGGTGAAGGACACGCAGGGCGACGTCAACAAGACGGGCCAGGCGATGGAGCAGCTCGCGTTCGACGACGGCGCCATCGCGGCGCTGGGGCCGCTCCTGGTGGACGACACCAAGCGCGCGGCGCTGCTCGCGGAAGAGCTCCAGGTGCCGCTGCTGACGCTGAGCCGGCAGGAAGGCATCACGGACATCGGCCCGTACGTCTTCCGCAACATGCTGACGAACTCCGCGCAGGCGCGCGCCATCGCGGACTACGCGATGAACGTGAAGGGCTACAAGAAGTTCGCGGTGCTGTACCCGAACATCCCCTACGGCGTTGAGCTGGCGAACGAGTTCTGGGACGAGGTCGTCGCCCGTGGCGGCGCGGTGCGCGGCGCGGAGGCGTACTCGTACGACCAGACCACGTTCACCAGCGAGGCCAAGCGGCTGGTGGGGCGCTACTACCTGGAGGACCGCGGCGACTGGGCGGAGGCCGTGCGCGACGTGCAGGGTGAGAACATCACGGACGCGTACCGCCGCCGCAAGGCGATGGAGAAGGCGCGCAGTGGCGTGGAGCCCATCGTCGACTTCGAGGGCCTCTTCATCCCGGACGACTGGCGCCGGGTGAGCCTGGTGACGCCCGCGCTCGCGGTGGAGGACATCGTCACCAACGCGTGCGACCCGCGCGACCTGGAGCGCATCCGCAAGACGACGGGCAAGAAGGACCTGAAGACCGTCACGCTCTTCGGCACCAACCAGTGGAGCAGCCCCAAGGGCCGCTCGGGCCTGCCGGAGCTCTTGGAGCGCGGCGGCAAGTTCGTCACCTGCTCGGTGTACGTGGACGGCTTCTTCGTGGACTCGCAGCGGCCGGCCACGCAGAAGTTCGTGAAGTCCTACCGCGAGGCCTACAAGGAAGGCGGCCGAGACCCCGGCCTGCTGGAGGCCATCGGCTACGACTCGGCGCGCATGGTGCGGCAGGTGCTGGACAAGCAGCGCCCCAACTCGCGCGCGGCGATGCGCGAGGCCCTGGCGGGCCTGAAGGACTTCGACGGCGCCACCGGCCGCACGTCGTTCAACGACAAGCGTGAAGCGGACAAGCAGTTGTTCCTGCTGTCGGTGGACAACAAGGGCGTCAACGAGATCAACGTCGACAAGGAAAAGGCCGCCGTCCGCGGCTCGGGTTCATGAGCGTGCGTGCCGGGGGCTTCGTCCTCGCGGGTGTCCTGTGCCTCGTCGGCTGCGGGCACGCCCGCGTGGGACTCTCGCCAGAGGCGCTGACGCGGCTGGATGCGACGCCGGGCGGCTACCTCGCGGGGCCGGTGGAGGGCTTCGACACGCAGCCCTCCGTCCTCAACCGCAAGGACTTCGTCTGGGCGCTGGACTTCGCGCCTCGGGGCGGCCGCGTGGCGTACACGCGCCTGGGCGGCACGGCGTACCACGTCTCCGTGTGGGACCTGGACGTGGGCGCGCGGAAGCCCGGCGACGCGCCGGTGCCGGCCCCGGTGATGCTGACGGATCCGCAGGTCAACGCGCAGCAGTACGACCTGGAAGGCGTGACCTTCTCGCCGGATGGCGCGCTCGTGGCCACGGTGAGTCGCAGCGGCGCGGTGCAGTTGTTCGACGCGGCGACGGGCGAGCAAAAGGGCGCGCTCGCCACCGAGGAGCCGCTGGTGTCGGTGGCCTTCCACCCGGATGGCCGGTGGCTGGCGGTGGGCAGCGCGCAGGGCCTGGTGACGGTGCTGTCGGTGCCGGGGCTGGCGTTCGGCGCGGAGTCGCGGCTGCACACGGGGCCGGTGAGCGCGCTGGCGTTCGCTGCGGACGGGACGCTGTATTCAGGTGGCTGGGATGGCCACGTGCGCACGTCGGACACGCCGGAACAGTCGCTGCGTCCGGACGTGGCGCGCACGCACTTCGAGCGGCGCGGTGGCTTCGCGGCGGTGCAGGGCAGCGTCAACGGTGGAGCACCGGTGGTGTTGGCGTTGGACTCGCGCTCGCCGGTGGTGGTGCTCACCACGGCGGCGGCCACGGCATCCGGCATCGACGTGGCGTTCCTGAAGGACACCGTCACCGTGCCGGGCGCGCTGGGCAACACGGTGGCGCGGCTGGCGCGGGGGCAGACGCTGCGCTTCAAGGCGCTCGCGCTGACGGGCATGGACGTCGCGGTGTGTGACGCGTGCGTGCCCCAGGGCAGCCAGGGCGTGCTGGGCTCGCCCTTCAGCGACCGCGTGGACGTCGTCTTCGACGAGACGACGGCGGAAGCGGTGCTCACGCTCAAGGGCGGCGCGCCGGAAGGGACGCCTGCGGTGATGGCGCGGGGGCTGACGCCGAAGGCGGACTTCACCTTCCCGGCGCACGTCAACGACGTCACGGTGGATGCGCGCGGCCAGCGACTGGGCGTGGCCTTCAGCGAGGAGAAGGCGGAGCGCAACCTCAAGGTGTACGAGCGCGAGCGCAAGGGCCTGGAAGACCCGCAGGGGCCGTGGAACGCGGCCGCGCTGGTGGACGCGGGCTCCGGGAAGGTGCTGCGCAAGTGGGCGGTGCACCACGGCGTGGTGTCCTCCGCGGCCATCTCTCCGGATGGCCGTTCGCTGGCGTCGGGCGGTTGGGACAAGACCGTGCAGCTCTTCACCGAAGCCGAACCGTTGCCGAAGGGCACGCTGGAGTTCGGCTGGTCCGTGCGTCGTGTGCGCTTCGCCCCGGACGGGCGCCAGGTGGGCGTGGCCGCGTGGACGCCGCAGAAGGTCACCGGCAACCAGGAGAGCGACCCGGCGGCCCTGGTGGTCGGCGTGCGGTACGCGGCTCCCGGCGTGGAGGCGCGCGGGGCGGCCGCAGTCCCCACGGCGGTGGAGGCTCAGTAGTTGAGGAACACGGCGCTCTGCGGAACGCCGCGCTGGCGCAGTTCAGCCATCACGTCCTGCACCATCTCCGCCTGTCCGCACACGAAGGCGACGGCGTTCTCCAGCGACTCCTCGCCCAGGTGGGCCTGCACGTAGCCGGTGAGCCCCTCCCAGCCGCTGACCCCGGGCTGGCTCACGGTGCGCACCACGCGCACGTCGTCCGCCTGCCACCGCTCCAATTCCCTCGCGTAGGCGAAGCTGCTCGGCGTGCGCGCGCCGAAGTACAGCGTCACCCGGCCGTACGCGCGGCGCTCCTGGTGCAGGCTTGCGATGACGGGGCGGATGGCGGAGATGCCGGAGCCGCTGGCGAACAGCAGCAGGTCATGGCCGCGCGCCTTGTCCATGGGGAAGCCCGGACCTTCCGGACGCGACACCTCCACGGGCGTGCCCACGGGCAGGCGCAGGAGCGCGGAGGGCAGGGCCCCGTCGTGCTTGAGGAGGAACTCCCAGTGCGTGCCCTGGGGGGCGGGCGGCGAGGCGATGGCGAACATGCCCGGCTCCTGCCCTGGGAGGCGCAGGCGCACGTACTGGCCGGGGTGGGCATGGGTGCCCACGAGGGCGGTGCCCCGGAGGTCGAGCACCAGGTCGGTGAGGCCATCCGCCGCGGGGGCGCGGGCGCCGACGGTGGCGGTGTGCCATTGGCTCATGGGAGCTTTCTAACCGGACCTTCTGTCATGTGCCCACCCTGGGTAGAGTCGGGGGTGTGAAGACCGTCTTCTGGCTGTTCATGTTCCTGGTCGGCCTGGCCGGCGTGGTGATTCCGCTCACGTACCTGTACACGGCCAGCAAGCTGCCGCGTCTGGAGAGCGAGTTCGACGTCGAGAGCCAGTTGCGCCACCGCATCGAAGGCGACCGCATGAGCGTGCTCGTGGGCCGCATGGACCAGGGCGGCAGCGAGCGCGCGCGGGTGGCCTTCTCGCGGCCCGACTTCTCGCGGATGCCCAAGGACCTGGTGGCGCTCTACATCCGGCAGATGGAGTGCCCCACGTACTTCCAGACGCCGCGCGAGGATGGACGCGCGTGGGCGTGGCGCCTGTTCGCGGGCGTGACGTTCGGGACGTCGCCTCCGGGCGACGGCGCCTGCGAGCGGCGGCTGGCGATGCGCATCGCGCGCGAGGTGGGCATCGAAGGCACGCTGCCGTTGTCGGTGGCGGCGCACCGGCTGCACGCCTTCTTCCAGAAGGACCAGCTCATCGCCTACGAGCTGTCCATCCTGCGCTTCGAGCGCGGCGTCGTCGGCGTGGAGGATGCGTCGCGCAAGCTCTTCGGCCGCGAGCTGGCGGAGCTGCAATTGTCCGAACTGGCGGAGCTGCAGCTCGCGTTGCCTCCCTACGGGTTCTATTCCGACCTGAAGAAGTGCAAGAACTCGAGCCTCATCCGGCAGAACCGGGACATGTTGTTGCAGGACCTGGCCGGGTACTCGCTGGTGAGCGAGGAGCGCGCGCGCAACGCCATCGCCCAGCCGGTGGCGTGCCTGTCGGCGAAGTAGCCGTCACGTCGCCCGTGCCTCAACGCCGCACCTCCGGGGGCACCTGGGACAGCCAGCCCACCTCCAGCGCGGCCCACAGGCCCAGGAGGATGGCTTCGGCGGCGTCGTGGCGCAGCGACGTGGGGCGGGGCGCGTGGGACCAGCCGATGACCCGCCGCGCGAGTCCATCCGCGGCGTCCTTCGCCTGGGGGCCGCTGCGCTGTTCCCGCGCGTAGAGCAGGCGCGAGCGCCAGTCCTCGGCGGCGACGCGCAGCACGGGCAGGGCGCGGCGCAGGGCCTCGCGCTCCCAGACGTCGGCGATGGGGCCGCCGCCTTCCAGCACGAGCCACGCGAGCGGTGACGCGTCGAGGAGCACGGCGGGCACCGCGCGCTTGAGCCGCGCGTGCGTGCCGAAGTTCTGCGAGCGGTACCAGTGCAGCCGCCCGTCCGCGCCGAAGCGCGCCAGGCCGGAGCGAAGCCCCAGGTCCACCGCGAGGAGCGCAGGGCCGGGGGCGGCGGTCACGGGCGGAAGGGTGGACGCGACGACTACTTGAGGTAGGTCGCCCGCCAATCGCGGAGGTCTTCGAGGATGAGCGCGCGCTCCTGCACGCCCTCCGCGTTCTCCAGGCGGGTGATGAAGCGGTTCACGGTGTTGAGCGCGGTCTGCCGGGACAGGCCCTTGTGACGCTTGTCGTTGGCGTACAGGGGACTGGCCTCGATGTCCTCCGAGAGCTTGAGGAGCTGTGCCTTGAGGGCCTTCTCGGACAACGAGTCCGGACGCTTGCTCGGAGCGGAGGCGGAGGCGTCCTCCCGGACGGTCTTCGTCGTCACGCTCTTCGCGATGGGCGGGCTCACCTTCACCGGTGGCTCTTCCACCACGGGCGGCGGAGGCGTCTCCACCACGGGCGCCGCGACGATTTCAGGCGGAGGTGGCGGGGGGATGAGCTTCGGCGAGGGC
>NZ_RAVZ01000345.1 GCF_003611635.1 Corallococcus terminator
GGGGCTGGGGACGCGGCGGCTGCCGGACAGCATCCAGGAGGCGGTGCTGGTGCGGCTCGCCAGCGCGCCCCCGGAGCAGGTGGCGCTCTTGCGCAAGCTCGCGCCCGCGGGCCGCATGCTGGACCTGCCGCTGGTGCGCTCCCTGGCGGGGCTGCCGGAGGCGGAGCTGTTCGCGGTGCTGGACGGCATCGTGGAGCGGCAGTTCCTCCAGGACGTGGAGGGCCGGTACGTCTTCACGCACGACACCGTGCACCAGACCGTCTACGACAGCACGCCGGAGATGGATCGAAGGGGGCACCACGGCCTCGTGGCGCGGGCGCTCCAGGCGCAGCCCGCGGGGCGCGCCGGGCTGGTGCGCGCGGTGGGCTGGCACTACGCGCGCTCGGACGCGCCGGCGGAGGCCATCCAGCCGCTGCTAGAGGCGGGCAAGGCGGCCATCGAGGCGGAGGCGCTGCTGGAGGCCACGCTGCTTTTGAAGGAGGCGGCGGGGCTGTTGGAGTCCGCGCCGGACTTCCCGGGGCGCATGGAACAACTGCTGCGCACGTGGGTGTCGCTGGTGGAGGTGGGCTACTCCAGCGACCCTCCGACGTCGGTGGCGTACGGGGAGCGCCTCTTCGCGTATTGGGAGTCCACGGTGGACGTGGAGGCCGGACGTCGCGAGGCGGCCCAGCGGCTGGCGTCCGCGCGCACGGCCACGCCCGCGGAGCACGAGGAGTTGCTCTGTCCGCTGTTCCGCGAGGTGGCGGCGGGCGCGCGCATGACGCCGGTGGATGTCTTCTGGAAGCGCTCGGAGCTGCAAATCCTCCAGGGCATGTCGCTGGCCATCCTGGGGCGCACCCGGGAGATGGAGACGCTGCTGTCGAGCGCGGCCGCCGAGCACCCGGAGGACTCGCCCTACCTGGCGGGGCTGTCCATCGCCCGCGCGACGCTGAGCGCGTACACCGGCCGCTGGTCGGGCGGCGTGTCCGAGCAGCGCAAGCAGGTGCAGCGGCTGAGCGACTTCCGCGACGCGGTGGGACGTCCGCCCCGGCGGCTCGCGTGGGCGCTGGGCATGGGCGGCTACCTGCTCAACGTGAACCTGGCCCTGCGCGGCGAGCCGCTGGACGAGGACGTGCTGCGCGGCGGGCTCGCGGTGGCGGACGCCCACGGCTTCACCGACGTGCGCGCCTACCACCTCTTCGCGCAGGTGGCGCGCGCGGCCTTCACCGGCGACGGTGCCGCCTTCGCGCCGGCCCTGGCGCAGAAGGCGGAGCTCATCCGCAGGCTGGGCAGCCCCCGGCTGATGGAGCGCAACCTGGCCCTCTTCACGCCGCCGTACTACCTGGAGCGCGGCGAGCACGAACTCGTCGCCGCGGTGGTGGCGCGCGGCGAGGCCCTGGCACGGGTGCTGCCCCAGGACCGCTGGTTGCAGGCCCACGTGCAGGTGTACCAGGCGTGCCGCGACGTGCTCTTCGAGGACGCGGCCGCCGCGCGCGAGTCGCTGCCCCGCGCCCTGGAGGCCGCGCGCAAGGGCGGCCTGCGCATGGAGACGCTGGTGCACGTGTACCAGTCGCGCTTCGAACGGGACCAGGGCCGGCGGCCCGCCGCGCTCGCCGCCGCGCAGACGGCGCTGGAGCGCGCGTTGGATCCGGTGCTGGCCAACCCGTGGGATGAAATCCTCGCCCGCCGCGCGCTGGCGCCCCTGGTGCCCCAGGCGGAAGGGGACGCGCACCTGCGCCACGCGCTCATCCTGGCGGAGGCCACCGGCAACGTGCTCCAGATGGGGCTCGTGTACCTGCAACACGCGGAGCGGCACGGCACGCACGAAGAGGTGATGCTGGAGCTGGAGATCGCCGAGCGCGCCTTTGGCAACGCGAAGGCCACGCACCTCCAGTCGCTCGCCAGCTCCCTGCGTGGCCCGCTGTCGCGCCAGTTGGAAGAGCTGAAGCGGAGCGCCTGACAGCCAGCGTCCTGGGTAGGATGGCCCCATGGCCCCGTCCCCCCTGCGCTTCTGCCTGGACTACCTCTCACCGTATGCGTACCTCGCCTGGCTGCGCATGCCCGCCCTCGCGGCGCGGCACGGGCGCACGCTGGAGCCCGTGCCGGTGCTGCTCGCGGGGCTGCTCAATGCCGTGGGCTCCGTGGGGCCCGCGGAGATTCCGGCCAAGCGCATCTACGTCTTCAAGCAGACCTTCCGCATCGCGCATGAACAGGGCGCCCCGTTCACCCTGCCGCCCTCGCACCCGTTCAACCCGCTGCTGTCCCTGCGCGTGACGGCCGCGGTGGACGACGTGGAGGCCCGGACGAAGCTCGTCACCGCGCTCTACTCGGCGGCGTGGGGCGAGGGCCGGGGCATCGAGACGCCGGAGCAGGTGGGCGCGGTGCTGGATGCGGCCGGCTTCGACGCGAAGGCCCTGCTCGCCCGGGCGGCGACGCAGGAGGTGAAGGACCGCGTGCGCAAGAACACCGACGAGGCGCTGGCCCAGGGCACCTTCGGTGTGCCCTCCGTGCTGGTGGACGGGGAGATGTTCTGGGGCGTGGACTCGCTGGGACACCTGGAGCGCTACCTGGAGGGACGCGACCCGCTCACCCCCGAGGCGCTGGCGCGCTGGCAGCACCTGCCCTCCACCGCGTCGCGCCGCTGAACACCGAAGGCCCCCGGTCCATGAACGTCCTCGGTCAGTTGGGTTTCGTCGTCGGGAGCCTCGTGCTCGCGGGCGTGCTGCTGTCGCTCAACTTCTGGCGTGCGCTGCTCTTCCTCTTCCCTGGCAAGGTGGGCATCGAAACGGAGGCCCCCGCGGACCAGATGGACCTGCCGGAGGTGCTGGCCCCCCTCGCCGGCCAGCTCCAGGCGCTGGGCTTCACCCCCCTGGGCAGTCACGAGGAGAAGCCGCTGCTCCAGAAGGCCACCCGCTCCTACGACTGGGCCCACCCCGGCGAGCGCGTCTTCGCCACCCTGCACCTGGGCAGGGAGGAGAGGCCCCGGCTCTACCTGCTCACCCCCCTGGCCTCCGGGGGCTTTGTCATCACGGCCAGCTACCGGCGCCCGGCGCTGGACCTGCCCGACTACCGCTCCGGCTCCCTGGAGGACGCGTCCCCGGAGCGCCTGTTGCGCGCACATGTGCGCCGACTGGACGGGTTGGCCCTGTCGGAACCGGGCGCCTTCACCTGGGAGGGCCGGGTGCAGGCCGGGCGGGCCTGGTACCAGGGCCTTGGCCGCAAGGAAATCCGCCGGCAGAACCTCCAGGGATTGTTGTGGACGGCCATCGCGCTTGCCATCGTCGCGGGCGCCTTCCTGGGCGGGCGCGCGGGCTGAAGCCGCCCCGGTATTTTCCACCTCACGTCGCGCGTGCACCGCGCGCCCCGGAAGAGTAGGGAGACGAGCACCATGAAGAGCGTGTCCAAGAACGAGGAAATCTTCTTCCTGTCCGGCAAGCGCACCCCGTTTGGTACCTACGGTGGCAGCCTCAAGGACCTGAGCGCCACCGACCTGGCCGTGGAGTCCGCGAAGGCGGCCCTGGCCCAGGCGGGCGTGTCCCCGGAGCTGGTGGAGCATGTGGTGTACGGCAACGTCGTCCAGACGAGCTCGGACGCCATCTACCTGCCGCGCCACGTGGGCCTGCGCACGGGCGTGCCCGTGCCCGTGCCCGCGCTGGGCGTCAACCGGCTGTGCGGCTCCGGCTTCCAGGCGTTCGTCACCGCCGCGGAGATGATGCTGACGGGCGGCGCCGAGTGCGTGCTCGCGGGCGGCACCGAGTCCATGAGCCAGGCCCCCCACGTCATCCGGGGCGCCCGCTGGGGCCTCCCCCTGGGCAAGGGCGGCCTGGAGGACATGCTCTGGACGGCCCTGACGGACAGCTACACCGGGCAGGCCATGGCGCTCACCGCCGAGCAGCTCGCGGTGGACTACGGCCTCACCCAGGACGACGTGGACCAGTACGCCGTGCTCACCCAGAAGCGCTTCGCCGCCGCGCAGGAAGCCGGCCGCCTGGGGGATGAAATCGCCCCGGTGACGCTCAAGGGCAAGAAGGGCGACACAGTGGTGTCGAAGGACGAGCACAACCGTCCGGAGACCTCCGTGGAGTCCCTGCGCAAGCTGCCCAAGGTCTTCAAGAAGGACGGCGTCGTGCACGCGGGCGCCGCGAGCGGCATCTGCGACGGCGCGGGCTCCATGGTGATGGCGACGCGCGGGTTCGTGGAGAAGCACGGCCTGAAGCCGGTGGCGCGGCTCGTCAACTGGGGCGTGTCCGGCTGCGACCCGAAGATCATGGGCATTGGCCCCGCTCCGGCCATCCGGAATCTCCTGAAGCGCGCGGACGCGAAGCTGTCGGACGTGGACCTCTTCGAGGTCAACGAGGCCTTCGCGCCCCAGTACCTGGCGGTGGAGAAGGAGCTGGGCCTGCCACGCGACGCCACCAACGTCAACGGGGGCGCCATCGCCGTGGGCCACCCGCTGGGGGCCTCTGGGGCGCGCATCACCATGACGCTGGCCTACGAGCTCAAGCGTCGGGGCGCTCGCTATGGTATCGGCTCTGCCTGCATCGGTGGCGGCCAGGGCATCGCCGTGCTGGTCGAGGCGCTCTAGGCGCCTGCTGGGGACGGGGTACGGGGCAGACGACTTCCGGACGGGACGTGAGATGAGCAACGAGGTGGACGCGAAGACGGCCCGGGAGCGGGCCAAGGCCATCGCCGAGCAGCGCCGCGCCGAGCGCCGCAACCGCAAACGCCGCTGCGTGGTGTGTGGCGTGGAAGAAAGCGACAAGACGCCCCTGACGGCCCACCCCGAAGGCATCGGTCCCGCCTGCAAGGACGAGGTGACGTGTCAGGCCCGCCGCGCCGCCACGGGTCGCTGACAGGACAGGCCCTCGCCCCCCGCTGCCGGAGTGTTGGCGGGAGGACGGTGGCTTCAGCCACACCCCGGCGGCCCTGGGAGCGGACTCCCAGGGTCCACGCCGGGCCGGATTGTCGGGCCCGTTTCTTGATGGCGCCCGCGACTCGGGGTAAACGTTCGTAATCTCTGGTGACACGAGGGTTGGAATGGGCCTTATCAGCTTCACGGGCGTCAAGGTGTTCTCCACCACGCTCGCGCGCGATCGCGAGAACATGGGTGAGAACATCACCAAGTGGCTGAAGGAGAACTCCGGCGTGGACATCGTGGACAAGATCGTCACGCAGTCCTCGGACAAGGAGTTTCACTGTCTGACCATCACGCTCTTCTACCGCCACAAGGTCTGAGTCCCACGACGGGCGCGTGAAGGCGGATGGAGGTGAGGGCGCTTCTCCCTGGAGACATCAGGGTGGGGCGCCCTTCATCGTTTCTGCGATTGGGGTTGCGGACCGGGCGGTGTTCCACCACCTTTGGGCCTCTATGCGACCCATGCGGGGCTTCAACGGTGGCGGAGGCAGTGGCTTCGTCGGCCTGGAATCGATGGCGGCCAAGCTGGCGGTGGCGCTGGTGGCGTTCTCCGCCCTGTTCCTGGCGACACGCGGTGGGCAGGGCGCGCTGCTGCTGCTCAACCCCGCGGACGTGCTGCGAGGGCGCGTGTGGGAGCTGTTCACCTACGCGTTCATCGCGCCGGACCCGCTGGGCATCATCTTCGGCGGCATCATCATCTGGTCCATTGGCGGCTTCCTGGAGTCCACCTGGGGCTCGCGGCGCCTGCTGATGGCGTCGGTGGGCATCACGGTGTTCGCGGGCCTGCTCACGGTGCTGCTGGCGCTGGTGATGCCCATGGCGAGCGCCTACGCCGGCGGCTCGGTGATGACCACGGTGCTCTGGGTGGCGTACGGGCTCGTCATCGGCCGGGGGCAGGCGAACTTCTGGGGCATCCCGCTGACGGGCAACTGGTTCGCGGCCATTGGCGCGGGCTTCACCGTGCTGCGGCTGCTCACCGCGCCGTCCTGGCAGTTCCTGGCGCCGGAGCTCTTCAGCCTGGTGCTGGTGTTCGCCTACGTGCGCGGCGCGAGCCCCAAGCGGCTCATGCTCCACCTGCAGCACTGGCGGCTGCAGCGTCAGTTGCGCGACCGCTCCAAGCACCTGCGCGTGGTGGGCAAGGAGCAGCGCCCGCCGGACCGCGACCAGTTCCTCAACTGAAGTCATCTCGTTGAGTCGTGACACGGGCCTGCTGACGCGAAAGCGTTGGTGGGCCCGTTCGCTTTCGTGGCTAGTGCGCGGCCTCCGGGTGCCCGTACTGCTTGAGCTTGCGGTAGAGCGTGGCCACGCCGATGTCCAGTTGCTCCGCGGTGCGGGAGCGGTTGCCGCCGTTCTGGGCCAGCACCGCGAGGATGTACTCCTTCTCCATGTCCTCCAGGCGGCGCGGGCTGCCGGTGGGCACCATGCTGGGGGGCGCGGCGCGCACCTCCTCGGGCAGGTCCTCGCGCTCCACGCGCGGCCCCTCGCACAGCACCACCGCGCGTTCGATGGCGTTGCCCAATTCGCGCACGTTGCCCGGCCAGGGGTAGCGCAGGAGCTGATCCGCCGCGTCCGGAGACAGGCTGCTCACGCGCCGGCCCAGGCGCTCGCCGGCCTCGGCCAGCAGCATCCGGGCCAGGGGGAGGATGTCCTCCTTGCGCTCGCGCAGGGGCGGGATGCGCAGCTCGATGACGCGCAGCCGGTAGAAGAGGTCCTGGCGGAAGTGGCCCAGGCGCACCTCCTCGGTCAGCTCGCGGTTGGTGGCGGCCACCACGCGCACGTCCACCTTGCGGCTGAGGTTCTCACCCACGCGCCGCACCTCGCGCTCCTGGAGGACGCGCAAGAGCTTGGCCTGCATGGCGGGAGGGACTTCGCCCACCTCGTCCAGGAAGAGGGTGCCGCCGTGGGCCGCTTCGAAGAGGCCGGGCCGGTCGTGCGTGGCACCGGTGAAGGCGCCCTTGGCGTGGCCGAACAGCTCGCTTTCCAGCAGGCTCTCCGTCACGGCGGCGCAGTTGACGGCGATGAAGGCCTTGTGGGCGCGGCCGGACTCGTCGTGGATGAGCCGGGCGATTCGCTCCTTGCCCACGCCGCTCTCACCGGTGACGAGGATGGTGGTGTCCACCTTCGCCGAGCGCCGGGCCAGGTTGAGCACCTTCTGCATCGCGTCCGCTCTTGCCACCATGCCCGCCGGGTCCTCCGCCACGCCGGACACCCGCGCCAGCGACTGTCGCTTCGCGCGCAGCTTGCGCTCCGCCTGCCGCAAGGCCTCCGTCACCTGCCCGAGCACGCCCTCCATGCACTGCGTCTCATAGAAGCGCAGCACCTCCGCGCACTCGGTGCTCCACTCCTCCGCGGGCCGGCCGACAATCTGGCAGAGGGCGTCCCCCTTGCCGACGCACTTCATCTCCGCGCAATAGATGGGCTTGCCGTTGCAGTAGCTCAGGTATCCGGACGCGAACCCCGTGAGGCTCCAGCACACCGGTTGATCCGCCTGCCCCAGGTGGAGCAGGTGCTGCTCCGCTTCATACGAGTCGCGCCACTGCGCCTCGGCGAAGGGCTCCGGGCCGTCCTTCTCCGTCCGCTCGATGCGCTCCACGCGCACCTGGCCCATCAGCGTGTGCAGCCGTCCTCCAGCGCGGCGCCACTCGGCTTCGTCCGTCCACGGCACCGCCGTGCGCATCGCTTCCGCCGTGCGCCAGCCGTGCGCGTAGCCCAGCCGCGTGAAGATGCCGCGCGCCGCCGTCATCCCCATCATCCCGACGATTTCCGTGCGCAAGAGCCCCAGCGCCACCGGATCCATCAGCAGCGTCCGCTGCCCGGCGAAGTGGATGACGCCGCCCTTCGGCTCGAACGCCAGCAGCTCCCTGAGGTCCAGCCCTTCCAGCCCAGCCACGTTGACTCCCGAATCCATTCAGACTGAGGGGGTTCTCTATCATTCTGAGAGTATTTTCGCAGGGCTGGAATGTGAGGCCGTGTAATTCCAAGGGTTTGGCGTGTTTTCTGCGCTGGTCCTGGGGTTGCATTAGAAGTCGCCCACGATGGGTTCCGGGGTGGACAGACGCGAGGTGCTGCAGGGCGTGGCGGCCGCCGGGGTGGCGGGTGTGATGGGCAGTGGGCCCACGGTCGCCCGGCAGGTGGCACCGGCGCTCTTCGTGTCGCACGGCTCTCCGATGACGGCGCTGGACGCGGACGAGTACCCGCAGGCGCTCAAGCGTTTCGGTGAGGGCGTGGGCCCGGTGAAGGCCCTGGTGGTGGTGTCCGCGCACTGGGAGACGGACGCGCGCGTGCACGTCACGGCGATGGCCGCGCCGCCGCTCGTCTACGACTTCTATGGCTTCCCGGAGGAGATGTACCGGCTGCGCTACCCGGTGCCCGGCGCGCCGGACCTGTCCTCGGACGTGGTGGCGCGGCTGACGGCGGCGGGCGTCCCCGCGGTGGCGGAGACCGAGCGCGGCCTGGATCATGGCGTCTGGGTTCCGCTGCGGCATGCCTTCCCGGAGGCGCGCGTGCCCGTCATCCAGGTGGCGCTGCCGGCGGGTGCGTCACCCGCGGCGGTGGCGAAGATGGGCGAGGCTTTGCGCCCGCTGCGCGCGGACGGCGTGCTACTGATGGGCAGCGGCGGGGTGGTCCACAACCTGCGCCGGGTGAATTTCAGATCCAAGCTGGCGTCCGTGGAGCCATGGGCCGCCGAGTTCGATGCGTGGGTCGCCGGAAAACTTGCCGCACGTGATTTCGTCGGGCTTCAGTCGTGGAGGGACGCACCGAATGCGCAGGTCGCGCATCCATCTCCCGAGCACTGGTTGCCCATCTATTTCGTCCTCGGAGCCGCCCTCGCCGAGGACCGTCTCACCCCGGTGTTCGAGGGTTTCCATCACGGAACCTTGTCCATGCGCAGCTTCGCGCTGCGCGCCTGAACCTCGCAGTTCGCAGTACCCAGGAGTCCACACCATGAAGATGTCCCTGAAGTCCGCCATCGCCCTGATTGCCGTCGCCGCCCCCTCGTTCGCGTTCGCGACCACGTGGGAGCTGGACTCGTCGCACTCCAGCGCGCAGTTCGGCGTGAAGCACATGATGGTGTCCACCGTGCGTGGCGCCTTCAGCAACGTGAAGGGCACCATCAACATCGATGACAAGGACATCACCAAGTCCACCATCGAGACCACCATCGACGCGACCACCATCAACACCAACGAGCCCAAGCGCGACGAGCACCTGAAGAGCCCGGACTTCTTCGACACGGCGAAGTTCCCCACCATCACCTTCAAGTCGACGAAGGTCGCGAAGGCCGGCGCGAGCAAGCTGAAGGTCACGGGCGACCTGACGATGCACGGCGTGACGAAGTCCGTGGTGCTGGACGTGGACGGCCCGTCCGCAGAGGCGAAGGATCCGTGGGGCAACCTGCGCCGTGGCGCCACGGCGACCACGAAGATCAAGCGCAGCGACTTCGGCCTGACCTGGAACAAGGCGCTGGAGACGGGCGGCTTCGCGGTGGGCGACGAGGTCACCATCACGCTCGACCTGGAGGCCACGAAGAAGGCCGACGCGGCGGCGGCTCCGGCGGCCAAGGACACGAAGTAGTCATCGCTTCACCGGCCCTTCGGGGGCGGTGAAATGAGCAGAGGGGCCTCGGTGACGAGGCCCCTCTTTTTTTGTGCGCGAAGCCTGGGGGCGGGGGAGGCCCGCCCCGGGGTGTCCGCTAGCCTTCGGCGACGGCCTGCACGCTGGCGCGGTAGATGAAGATGCGCGCGGTGTTGGTGCGGTTGTCGGCAGGGATGACGAAGAAGCCCGGGGTGGGGCCCTTGAAGTCCTGGGAGAAGCCGGCGACCTGGCGCCCATCGTTGAAGGTGACGCGAATCTTGGAGCCCTCCGCCTGGGGCTGACGCGCGCCCGCGGCGAGCATGAAGAAGATGGCCTTCACGCGCTTGCCGGGGATGCGCTCGGGGGCGAAGCCGCTCTGCTGCTCCAGGGAGATGGTGTCCTCGAGCAGGTCCGCGTCGCGGATGGTGCCGCGCTTCACCTGGCCTTCGACGGTGTGGATGATGACGCGGTGTTCACCCTCCACGAAGGAGTGGGCGGAGCCCGCCAGCACGGCCGCGTGCGCATCGAAGAGGGCATCCTCGGTGGGGCGCAGGTGGTTGGCGGAGGCCGCGCCCATGGCCACCGGCGCGGCGGGGACCGCGCTCCGCGGGGACGCGCTCGCCGGGCTTGCGGAAGGCACGGCCCGGGCCGGAGCGAGTGACAGGGAGGG
>NZ_RAVZ01000346.1 GCF_003611635.1 Corallococcus terminator
ACCCTGGAGCGCCCCCACCCGTTCTTCCCCGGTGAGTTCATCAAGGCGGGCACCAACGAGGTCTACCTCTACCTCCAGGTGGGCCGGGACAATGATCCGCGCGGCGCCGGTGTGGGGTCCCTCTTCATCCAGGAGATTGAGTACGACGCCGACACCGGACGCACCCCCGCCGGCATCGTTCCCTTGACCTCCGACGACTTCATCGTCGGGACCTGAGCCCCCGCCCGGTCGTGGGGTTTCCCCCACAGTCTCAATGGGGTGTGCCCCCCACACCCAACCTGTAGCACCCTCGCACGAGCCCGCAACCCCTTGAAGTTCCTGGCCTTCGCAGCAGACAAGCAGACGGATCGCC
Source organism: Corallococcus terminator (assembly GCF_003611635.1). Lineage (GTDB taxonomy): Bacteria > Myxococcota > Myxococcia > Myxococcales > Myxococcaceae > Corallococcus > Corallococcus terminator. Next base: position 353 of record NZ_RAVZ01000346.1, read on the forward strand.
TCTTGCTAGGAGAGGGCTTGTGAAAGGAGTCACCATGACTATCGCTCGCTTTGCCCCCATGCTGGCGCTTGGCGCCTTCCTGGTGCTGTCCCCCAGCACCGTGCAGGCCCAGGATCAGAACCCCGACAACCCGGAGTGCCTCGGAGATGAGTGCGGTCGCCCGAAGGAAGTGGGTGGCGGCTGTGGCTGTGGCTGTGGGTGTTCCGTCTGGGTCGCGTACACGGACGACGGCAAGACGCTGTCGTACACGGATGACGCGGACGGCGACGGCAAGGCGGACGACAAGGACAACTGCCCCTTCACGTCCAACCGCGACCAGGCGAATGACGACGGCGACGCAGTGGGCGCCGCTTGCGACAACTGCCCGGACCTGGCCAACGCTTCGCAACTGGACACGGACGGCGACGGCATCGGCGATGACTGCGATCCCGACGACGACAACGACGGCAAGGCGGACGGCGAGGACAACTGCCCCTCCATCCCCAACGCCAACCAGGCGGACAACGACAGCGACGGCCTGGGCGATGTCTGTGACGACGACGACGACAACGACGGCAACAAGGACGGCGAGGACAACTGCCCGCTCGTCTCCAACCCGGATCGCGTCCTGCCCGCCGACGTCAGCCTGTGCCGCGTGGACGCGGACGGCGACAACGTCTCCGACAACCTGGACAACTGCCCTGGCCTGTCCAACTCCACCCAGAAGGATTCGGACGCGGACGGCATCGGCGATGACTGCGACGCGGACATCGACAACGACTCGGTGCTGAACGCGCAGGACAACTGCCAGGCGGTCGCCAACCGCGACCAGGCGGACGACGACGGTGACGGGCTCGGTGACGCGTGCGACACGCGCTACTGCGTGGTGCTCAACCGCGACCGCCCCAACGACTGCCTCGACCCGAAGGCGCCCTTCAGCGTGGGCACCGGTGGCGTGCTGAGCGTGGAGAAGACGGGCATCGCCGTGCGCCCGCCCCTGTTCGCCAACCGCAACGGCGCGGCCATCGAGTACACCTGGACGGTGGTGAAGCGTCCCTCCGGTTCCACCGCGGTGGTGGAGAACCCCAAGGGCGCCGTCACCTACAGCCGCCACTGGGAGTACCAGTACGTGGACGGCAGCGTGCCCAACTTCCAGCCGGACAAGGAAGGTGAGTACGAGCTTCAGGTCTCCACGCGCCTGGCCTTCGCCGACCGCGTGTTCCCCGACCAGCGCGCCTCCGTGTCCAGCCTGTTCCTGAAGGTGGGCCAGGATGAGGCCGGCAGCGGCTGCACGTCGCTTCCCGCGGGGGGCAGTGTCGCCGCCCTGGGAGCGGGCGTGCTCGGCCTGCTCCTGCGTCGCCGTCGGAAGGCGTAAGGTCCAACCCCCATGCCCGGAGGTCCGCATCGCATGCGCCGTCAGCTCGTGGTTCCGTTTCTTGCGACCGGCCTCCTGGCCTTGGTGGGTGCGCTGTCCTGTTCCGACTCGCTCCTGGAGCCTCGTGCCCAGGAGCAGTCGCAGTTGGATGACAAGCTGACGCTCACCGGCCGGGTGTGTACGCGCCCGGCCAACCCCACCGGCTTCCCGGTGAAGGTGGTGCTCGTCGTCGACGAGTCCGGCAGCATGTGCGTGTCGGATCCTCCGGGCTCGCAGGAGGGCAGTGGCTTCTGCGAGCGCGCCGAGGTGACGGGCATCATCCCGCCCGGCGTCACCGAGCCGGCGCGCGTGCGCGCCCTGAAGAACCTGGTGGCGGGCTTCAAGCGCATCAACGACCGCCGCGAAGGCAACATCAGCATCGCCATCGCCCCGTTCGAGACGAACGTGAAGAACACCTGGCCGCCCGCGGCGACGGGTGACCGCTTCGCGCCTCCGGGGAACATCAACGGCTACATCGAAGGCCTCCAGTCGCAGTTGGGCAAGGGCACCGACTACCAGGGCGCGCTCAGCTACGCGTACAGCCTCATCGCCAGCGACATCGCCGCGGTGTCGCAGGCGACGCCGGAACTGCTGCCGCGCACGCGCTACGTCGTCGTGTTCCTCACCGACGGCACGCCGTACCCGCGCTGCTCCGGCAACGACGACCTGTCCGTCTACGCGGGGCCGGACAGCCCGGACCTCACCTGGCGCGACTCCATCTCCAGCTTCTGCAACGCCACCAGCACCACGGACGCCATCACGGGCTTCGAGGTGGGCACCGACCGCAACCAGAACTACCAGCTCTTCAGCTACGTGCGCCGGCTGATGGAGTTGAAGACGCAGTACAACGTGGGCGACGTGCGCATGCACACGGTGCTGCTCTTCAACGAGGAGGCGGTGCGCGCCTGCGGTCCCATCTGCCAGGACATCTACGGCACCTACCCGGGCGTCCCGGAGGCGCAGTACCCGGCGGCGGCGAAGAAGATCGCCTCGTACCTGCTCAAGCGCTTCGCGGAGATGGGCAACGGCGTCTACCAGGAGTTCAGCGACACGGCGGAGATTGGCGAGCTGGGCCTGGGCGCGCTGGACTATTCCTCCTTCGCCTCGCCCAACGTGATGAAGACGTTGATGGTGGAGCCGCTCAGCTCCGCGCCCGGGGACACCGGCCGCGTGCTGGACAGCGACGGCGACGGCGTGCCGGACGATCTGGACAACAGCTTCCAGCTCAAGACGAACCCCTTCACCCTCGACAGCGACGGTGACTGCCTGAGCGACGGCTTCGAATACCGCCGCCAGGACCAGGGCTTCCGCCCGGGCAACGACCTGGACGCGCGCGGCTGCGACCCCCAGTCCCCGCTGACGCCCGGCTGCGTGTGCCGCGACACGGACGGCGACGGGCTGTCGCAGTTCGCCGAGGACTACCTCAAGACGCGCCAGGGCATCGTGGACAGCGACGGCGACGGCGTGCCGGACGGGCTGGAGGCGAAGTACGGCCTCAACCCGCTGCAGTCCAGCGTGTCGGGCCTGGACACCGACGGTGACGGCGTGCCGGACGACGTGGAGATGAAGGCGGGCAGCGACCCCACCCGGCGCGACCGGCCCTTCCACGACAAGTACGGCATCCAGTACGAGGTGACGAAGGTCGCGGGCGGCACCGACACGGACGGCGTCTGCTACGACTTCACGGTGTCCAACCTCCAGATGGTGACGCCGCCGGACCGCTCGGGTGTGAAGCAGGGCTACAACCTGTTCAAGGTGTGGTTCGCGGAGGCGCCGGAGAGCGGCGTCGCGACGGACTACGGCGTCTGGCGCACCGGGTGTGCCTGGGCGCAGTACGCGCCGCCCAGCGTGCGCGTGCCGCTGGGGCCGGACCTGGCGATGGAGGACCGGAACTTCATCCGTCCGGATCAGTTGGTGGATCCCTGGAGGGCCCAGGGCAATTGCGTCGGGGTGTCGCCGACGCAGGGGGGCGCATCTCCGTGAGTCGCACCGGACGTCTGTTGGCGCTGGCCCTGGTGGGCTTCGCCGTGGTGGTGGCCTGCACGGATTCGTACCTCTATGACCCGCGCCGGGACACGGACGTGCCGGCGGACCGGGCGGTGGCGCTGGACGGGCGGTTCTGCTCGCTGGGCGCCAACGAGGTACTCCGGCCCATCAAGATCATCGTCGCCATGGACGCCAGCCAGTCCATGCGCGTGAGCGACCCGGACGGCAGCCGCGCCACCGCGCTGGTGGAGCTCATCGAGAACCTCCCGCAGGACGACGAGGTGTCCATCGCGGTGATGCTGTTCGCCGGCAGCACCACGGCGTTTCTCACGCAGGACCCGGGGCCTCCGCTGGAGGACGGCTTCGTGCAGCTCTCGCTCCTGGACGCCACGGCGAAGGCGAAGCTCACCGAACAACTGCTCACCTTCCGCAACACCGACACCTCTCCGAACCGGGACTCGACGGACTTCGTCAAGCCGCTGTCGGACATCTACTCGCTCATCAACACGGACATCGCGCGGGCGCGGTTGCAGCCCGGCGGCAACGAGGCGCTGGCGCAGGCGCGCTACTCCGTCATCTTCCTGTCGGACGGCAAGCCCACGAACAACCAGGATGACGAGCTCATCCGCGGCGACGCGGTGGTGCGCATCCGGCAGTTGCGCGACCTGGTGGAGGACGTGCGCTTCAACACCGTGCACGTGTTCAACCCCACGCAGCCGGTGCCGTCGGTGTGCGACCTGGTGGCGGAGGACGGCGGCCTGGGTGACGGCGGCTGCCCGCTGCTCATCATCAACCAGAACGCGGACCGGCTGGAGAAGATGGCGGGCCTGGGCGGCGGCAACTTCCGCGACTTCCGCAACAACGAGCCCATCAACTTCCTCAACTTCCAGTTCGGCCAGGTGCGCCGCGCCTTCATCGTGAAGGAGTTCATCGCCTCCAACTTCTCCGCGCCCCCCGGCAGCCCGCTGGACGAAGCGGACACGGACGGCGACGGCCTCACCGACGCGCGCGAGGCGGAGCTGGGGACCAACCCCAACCTGCGCGACACGGACGGCGACGGCTTCAGCGACGGCGTGGAGGTCTACTTCCGCGACCGGGGCGTGCAGTTCGACCCGAACCAGGAAGTGCAGCCGGACGGCGGCGGCCTGGACAAGGGCTGCCCGCCCGCGCTGCGCGGCACGGACACCGACTGTGACGGCCTGCTGGACTGCGACGAGCAGTTCATCGGCACCAACGCCACGCTGCAGGACAGCGACGGCGACGGTGTGCCGGACGGCATGGAGTGGCGCGGCGGCACCCAGGGCGCGAGCAACGACCTGGATGAGGACCCGGACACCGACAGCCTCACCAACCGCAACGAAGTGCGCATGCACATGCGGCCGTTGCAGGTGGACACCGCGAACCTCGCCTCGGATGCGTACCGCTACAGCGTGGAGGCGGATGGCCCCGTGGATGCGGACGGCCGCCAGTGCTACCGCTTCCGCGTGGACAACGTGCTGCTCGCCAACACGCTGCCCCTCATCGCGGATGGCGGCGTGGACGGTGGCGTGGATGCCGGCACGGTGCAGCGCGGCGCGGGCTACAACGACATCTACCTGTCCGTGGCCATGCTGCCCGCGGATGATCCGACCGCGCGCACGTTGGTGCGCACCTTCCGCGTGGACTCCGTGCGCTACCCGGTGGGCGGCATCAAGTCGCCCCCGGATGGCGTCATCCGCGTGAACCCCGAGGACTTCGTGGAGGGCTGCCCCGGCGTCCTTCCCACCCTCGCGCCCGTCCCCTGAAAGCCTCCCTCGAGTTCCCCATGCGCCTTCGCTCCCGACTGCTCCCGCTCGCGCTCCTCCTCCTGGCAGCCTGTTCCTCGGACGGGGAGGACACGCCGGACGCCGGCACCGGCGTCGTGGAGGATTTCTGCAACAGCCGCGACGAGGCCCTGACGAACGCCGACTGCGAACTCAAGCCCGGCGTGGCGATGGAGCGCTTCCTGGCGCTCACCGGTGACGTGAAGGCGGGGGACGAGGACTTCTACAGCATCCGCATCCCTGCCTCCGCCAACGCGCGCACGCTGGTCCACATCACCGGCGTGTACCTGGCCTCCAGCACGCCGGTGAACCTGTCCGTCACCGTGCAGGAGAAGGACAAGAACACCGCGCTGGTGGCGAAGTCGGATCAGCACGGCGCGGGCGCGCCCCGGCCGGTGGACATCGTGCTGCCGTACGGCACCCCGGACACGCAGTTGGTGGTGGTGGTGCGCGACGCGCCGACGAACCCCGCGCGCCCCGCCTACGACGCGCGCAATCCGTACCGGCTCACGGTGGAGCTCATCGAGAACCCGGACACCAACGAGCCCAACGATGTCACGCCCACGCCCATCGCGCTCTCGGCGCAAGGCGCCACGCAGGTGGGCACCGCGCAGGGCTACCTGGCGACGGACGACGACGTGGACCGCTTCAGCTTCCCGCTGACGGTGGGCAAGGTGGCCTACGTGCGCGTCACCGCGCCGGACCAGGGCTTCGCGCCCAACTACCGCCTGTCCTACGAGTTGCTCCGGCCGGGCACCACCGACAAGGAGTCGGAGGGCAACGTGCTGCCCAAGGTGCACCCGGGCGTGCTGGCCACCGCGCGCAAGGTGAAGCTCGCCGGCACGTGGACGCTGGTGGTGAAGGGCTACCGCCCGGCCAATGAGCCGCCTCCCGCGGGCGACCTGCGCCAGCCGTACGAGGTGGAGGTGCGCGTGCTGGACGAGGCGGATCCGCAGGACCAGTCCGGGGACAACGACGCGTACGCGCGGGCGTTCTCGCGCGACCTCGTGGGCGCGCCCGGCACGTCCACGTCCTTCTCCGGCCGGCTGGGTTATGTGTCGGACCGCGACTGGTTCGCGCTGCGCGTGCCCGCGTACAACAAGCCCAGCGTGCTGCGCTACCGGCTGGTGCCCCTGGCCACGGGCGGCCGCTTCGACCCGCTGCCCCTGCCGCTGGGCCAGTTGGCGGACCGGCAGGTGCTGGTCTTCACCACCGTGGGCACGACGCCCACCCCCGAACTGCGCACCCAGTGCTCCAACGACGCCACCGTGTGCCCCCGCGACGCGCGCGAGCACCCGGATGCGCCGTCGCTGGTGCAGACCTACTGCAACAACGCGGAGGCGGTGCTGTGCATCCAGTCGGTGCGCGAGGAGGGTGAGCCGGCGCGCTTCCCCAACCTGAGCAACTTCCAGGGCGCGCTGCCGGTGCCGGCGCACGCGGGGCTCGCGACGTACCACTTCGTGGTGCAGGACGACGGCACCAACTGGGCGGATGACCGCGACTACCGGCTGGAGGTGAGCTGGGAGGACGACGACGCGGAGGAAGTGGCCGCCTACAGCGGGAGCGTCGAACAGCCGCGCGCCAAGACGCTCAACGGCGTGGGCGCGGGCAATCTGCCGGCGAACGACGCCACCTTCGAGGCCAAGGGCCAGTTGTCCTACGGCCATGGCCGCCTGCGCGACAACGACCGCGCCACGGGCCTGGGCGTGCGCGGCCCCACGGACTACGACGCGGTGCCGTCCGACACGGACACGTACGCGTACACGCTCCCCAGCCGCACGGCGCCGGAAGACGCGTCGTGGCTGGTGCAGTGGGAGGTGGACAACCTGCCCGACGGTGGCACCCCGCATGGGCTGGCGTTGGACCTGACCTTCTGCGACGGCACCCCCCCCACCGACGGCGGGACCAGCACGTGCACGCCGGTGTCCACCACCAGCACGGGTGGGGCGCTGACGCTGGCGTACAGCGGGTCGGTGATGCGCGCCTGGCACACCACGGCGAGCACGCCCCTGAGCAGCTACCAGGCGCAGTACCAGTTGGAGAAGACGGCCACCACCACGCGCGTCACGGTGGCGCCCTACGCGTGCGCCTGTCTGGAGCGGCGCTTCATCCAGGGCGGCACGCTCAAGGTGGCGGTGAGCGCCACCGAGCGCAACGACTACGGGCGCGTGGGCTACACGTTGCGCACCGGCTACGGCGACTACCCGCGCACCTATACGGCGCCGGATGGTGGCAGCCCCACCCAGTGCCCGGCGCCCACGCAGGACGCGGGGACGTGGGTGGGCGGTTGCCAGTTCACCCGCTAGCGGGCCCGGGCGGGCGGCGGGGGTTCACACCGCCGCCGCCTCCGGGTGCTCCGCGAACGCTACCGGGCGACGCCCTTGCCCTTGAGCGCCAGCTCCCGGGTGTCGCCGTCGGCGGAGTTGGACTTGATGATGAGCTTGCCCTCGAAGTCCCTCTCCGCGTTGGGCTTGAAGGCGACCTCGATGAAGGTGCGCTGGTAGGTCTCCAGCTTCATGGGGCCGTTCTCCGGCCACTCCTCCGGCTTCTTCATGGTGAAGACGCCGGGACCGGAGAGCGAGGCCTCGTTGAGCTCCAGCGTCTGGAGGCCGCGGTTCTCCAGGTAGAGCGTGTTGAAGGTCGTCGCCCCCACGTAGGTACCGGCGGAGAATTCGGTGTCGAAGCTCAGCTCGGTGCGGTCGATGAGAAGCTGCGGCGTGTTGGGCAGCTCCTCCGCTTCGTCTCCGCAGCCCGCAAGGGCGATGATGGTGAGGGGCAGCCACAGATTGCGCAGACGCATGGACATCCACTCCTCGGTGAGGTTCAGAGAATGTTTGGCGTTGTAACACGGAGTGCCCGCGTGCTGACGGGGGCGTTGCTGGTGATGGTGCTGGGCGGTTGCGGCGGCTCGCGCGAGGACTTCATCGGTGCGCGCGTGCAGGATGTCTGCAAGGCGTCCTGGCCCGTGTGCAACCAGTTCGCGGGCTGCATCCTGGGGCCTGAGAGCTATTCCGAAGGCCGCTTCCCCGGGCGCGGGCAGCTCATCGTCCGGGTGCCGGAGGCGTCCACCATCAAGGTGAGCTTCTTCCTGGAGGAGGTGACGGCGGCGGGCGAGGAGACGGCCGTCACCGTGCACGAGGAGGGCTGCCGGGCGCGGCAACGTCAGGCGGCCACGGGCCGCGCGGCGTTGGATCAGATGGAGAAGTTCGGCGAGTTCACCCGCCAGGTGGACGTCACCGGCGTGGGCGACCACCTGGTGGAGTTCGACTCCGACATGCAGGCGCGTTACGTGGTGAAGGTGGACGTGACGCCGCTGCGCGTCCAGGAGTGACGCGCGGCGGGGTCAGCCCTTGAGGGTGCTCACCAGATGGTGGGCCACGCGGAAGCTGTTGGCCGCGATGGTGAGCGTGGAGGGCACGCTGCCGCCCGTGGGCATGAAGCTGCCGTCCACCACGTAGAGGTTGGGCACCTCGTGCGCGCGGCAGTGCTTGTCCAGCACGGAGGTGGCCGGGTCGTCGCCGAAGCGGCAGGTGCCGTGCTGGAGGATGGTCGTCTCGCCCTGCGTGCCCACGCGCTCCACCGCGTCCGGGTCCAGGCGCAGCAGCACCTCTTCACCGCGCTCCACGAGGAAGCGCGTGGCGGCGTAGTCCGCCGGGTGCCGGTCCAGGGTGATGGCGGCCACGGGGATGCCGTACTTGTCCTTCACCCCGGACTCCACCGTGACGGAGGTGCCGGGCGTGGGGAGGAACTCCGCGTAGACCTCGAACTCGAGGATGCGCGAGTCGCGGTACGCGCGCATGCGGTCCTTCAACTCCTTGCCGAACACGCCCGACTTGCCGGAGCCCGCGAGCCCCACCGCCGCGAAGATGGGGTTGGGGTGCGACCACATGAAGCCCAGCGTGCCGCCCTTCCTGAAGCCGTGGCGCGCGTCCGGCATCAGGTAGAAGTCCTGGATGCTGCGGTTGACGAAGGGCGCCGGGTCCGTGAGCCACGGCCGCGCTTCCTTCTGCTTCGACACGCGGAAGATGGCGCGTGAGCCGCCAAAGGAGCTGAAGAGCAGGTTCTTGCCCACGAGCCCGTTGCCGTTGGCCAGGCCATTGGGGAAGCGGCTGGAGGTGGAGTTGAGCAGCAGGCGCGCGCTCTCCACCGCGGTGGCGGAGGCGATGATGACCTTCGCGGGCTGCTCCTGCGTGACGCCGTCCTTGTCCAGGTACACCACGCTCCTGGCGCGGCCCTGGCGGTCCACCTCGATGGAGCGCGCCATGCTGCCGGGGCGCACCTCCACGTTGCCGGTGGCGAGGGCGGCGGGGATGAGGCTGACGTTGGTGCCGCTCTTGGCGCCCGTCTCGCAGCCGTAGCTGCCGCACAGCGCGCAGTACGCGCACGAGGCCCGGCCCTTGTAGGGCTTGCTGAGGATGCCGCGCGCGGTGGGCGTGGAATGCCAGCCGAGCGCCGAGCACGCCTTGTCGATTTCGGAGGCGACCGGGTGCACGTCCAGCGGCGGCAGCGGGTAGGGGCCGCTCCGGGGCTCCGCGAAGG
>NZ_RAVZ01000347.1 GCF_003611635.1 Corallococcus terminator
GCTGGGCGGCGTCCCTGCCCGACACGGCGTTGGAGGGGTTCATCCTGCCGGTGAACTCCTACTACGAGCACACCGCGCAGGTCGGCATCGCCTACCGCAACCACCTGCCGGGCCAGGCGCACTGGGGCTTCCAGGTGTCGGGCGGCCCCGTCTTCTATGGCGCCCACTTCGGCACCCAGCCCCCGGACCGGCGCACCGCCGGCATCGTCCAGGGCCGCATCCAGATTGGCTACCAACTGAGTGACGTGGGCGTGGGGGTCGCCGTGGGCTACGCCGAACCGTTCGGTCTCAAGAACCGCAGCTTCGCCCGTAACTTCGTGGGTGGCGTGAGCCTCGGATTTTTCGCGGATTGGCGGTAAAGGCGCGGTACACTGGAAGCACGAGAGCGGAACGGCCTCCCGGTGCGGGTGCCCGAGCGCCGCCAACCCCTCATGGCCGAGCTTCTCAGCGCCCACGTCACGCGTTACCTGCGCAACCGCGATGAGTTCGAGCGGGGCCTGCCCCCGGGCCTCCTGCTCTTCATGCCCGCCCTGGGCACGGTCACCCCGTCCGAGCTGGAAGACTACCCGCTGCGGACGGTGACCAACGCCGGGCCGCCAACGCTCGGGCAGGACGAACCCGTCGTCTTTCCCCTGCTCAAGTCGACCGGCAACGCCTTTGGCCGGGGCATCACCGTGGGGCGCACCGGCAACAACGACGTCGTGCTGGATGACGGGAGTGTGTCCCGATTTCACGCGTGGTTTGCGCGGGACGCGGGGGAAGCGGGTTTTCTCCTGACGGATGCGGGTTCGAAGAACGGCTCGTACGTCATGGGGGAGCGGCTGTTGGCGCGCAAACCGACGCCGGTAGGGGACGGGATGCGGCTGCGCTTCGGCCAGGTGGAGGTCAGCTTCTACACGCCGGGGGCTTTCGCGCGGCTGTTGGCGAAGCGCCTGCAGTCCTGAAGCCTTGCCACGTCTTCGGCGGCCTGCGTAACGTGCGAAGTCACCCTCTAGGCACGGATGGGAGCGTTCGCGGTGGCCTTGACCACAGAAGCCTTCGGGCTGACCGATGTAGGCCGGAAACGGCAGCACAACGAAGACGCGATGATGGTGGACGCGTCGCTCGGCCTGTTCATGGTCGCCGATGGCATGGGCGGACACGCCGCGGGTGAGGTCGCCAGCGCGCGGGCCACGGAGGTCGTCAAGCAGCACATCGCGGCCAACCGGCACCTGCTGAAGGACCTGGCCAACAACCCCACGGCGGACAGCCGTTCCGCGGCGGCGGCGCTGGTGGAGGTGGCCGTGCAGCGGGCGTGCGCGGACATCTACCGCGCGGCGATGACGGACGCGTCCAAGCGCGGCATGGGCACGACGTTCGTGTGCCTGGCGGTGGGCGGCAACAAGGGCGTCATCGGCCACGTGGGCGACAGCCGCGTGTACCTGGTGCGCCACAGCCAGTGCCACCGGCTCACCGAGGACCACACGCTGGTCGCCGCGCAGTTGAAGGCCGGCACCATCACCAAGGAGCAGGCGGCCACGTCGCAGTACCGCAACGTGATCACCCGCGCGGTGGGCATCCAGGAGTCGGTCCAGGTCGACACGCTCATCGTGGACCTGATGCCCGGCGACGTGTTCCTGCTCTGTTCGGACGGTCTGCATGGCTACATGGAGGATGAGGAGCTGCTCCCGCTGGTGGCCAACCTCCAGCCCGGCGACATGCCGCGCAAGCTGGTGGAGCTGGCCAACGAGCGCGGTGGCAAGGACAACATCACCGCGGTGGTGGTGAAGGTCGCTGGCGACAGCGCGGCCCTGGCCAGCGAGGAGACGAGCGAGGCGCAGTCGCGCATGGAGGCGCTGCGGAAGATCCCGCTCTTCCGTCACCTCACGTACAAGGAGCAGACGGCGGTGCTGTCCATCGCCACGACGCGCACCTACCCGGCGGGTCGGGAGATCGTCGTGGAGGGGCAGCCGGGCGAGGAGCTCTTCGTCGTCATCCGGGGCCGGGTGGCCATCGAGAAGAATGGCGTGGAGATCGCGGAGCTGCGCTCGGGAGGCCACTTCGGAGAGATGGGCCTCATCGACAACGCGCCCCGGTCCGCCACGGTGCGTGCGACGGAGCCCACGCGGACGATGGTGATTGCCCGTTCGGACCTGATGGGGCTCATGAAGCGCGAGGCCATCCTCGCGGTGAAGATGCTCTGGAGCTTCGTGCAGGTGCTGAGCGACCGGCTGCGGGCGACCAACTCCGAGTTGAGCGAAGCGCGGCAGGAGCTGGCCGTGGCGCAGGCCATCCAGCCCTTCGCGGAAGACTGACGCGGGAACGCTTCCGGGGCGCCGGACGTCCTGGACAGGACGCTCCGGAATTTCCCGGGGGAAACCGTCGTTGGGGGGCCGGCCGTGGGGTAGGTTCCCGGCCGCGTACGCATGCGCAAATGGGTCTTCATCGGGGTGGCCACCGTGCTGGTGGCGCTCGCCGCCATGGTGCTGGGACCCCGGTGGGGGGCTCCCGCCGCGCGCCTCGGGTCGCCCGTCTCCGCCAGTTCGATGCGCCAGGGGCTGCCCGCGTTCAACGCGGTGGCGGTGTCGTCGGGCGCGCAGGAGGGGCTGACGCTCACCGGGCGCGTGCTGGACGGCGGTGGCCGGCCAGTGGCGGACGCGGAGGTGTCGCTCGCGGCGTCGGCGGAGCGGACGGTGGCGGACGTGCGGTGCGACGAGTGTGGCCTGGCGCTGCTGGCCTGCACCGCGCATGAGACGGCGCTGCACACGCGGGCCTTCTTCGAGCAGCAGCAGGGCTTCCTCACGCCGCGCGCCACGGTGCGCACGGATGCGCAGGGGAAGTTCCGCTTCGAGCATCTGGCGGGCGTTTCCTTCTCCGTCTGGGCTCGCGCGGACGGGCTGGGCGTGGCGCTCAAGAACCGGGCGGCCCCGGGCGAATCCGTGGACCTGTACCTGCCGGCCCTGCGGAGCATCTCCGGCACGGTGGTGGACGACTCCGGCCAGCCGAGGCCCGGGGCGCGCGTGCGAGCGGTGTCGCGCAAGGTGCCGCTGCCCTTCGAGGTGGTGGCGGGCGCGGGAGGCGCGTTCCTGCTGACGGGCCTGGGCGAAGGGCCCTTCTATGTGCTCGCGGACGCGGAGGGCTTCCAGCCCGCGGTGGCGCAGCAGGTGGAGGCCGACTCGCAGCCCTTGCGGCTGAAGCTGACGCCGTCGCGCACGCTGGAGGTGCGCGTCACGCGCGAGGGCGCTCCCGCCGCGGCGACGGTGCGGCTGCGCGGCGACCACCTGACGCGCGAGGCGCACACGGAAGCGCAGGGCGCGCCGGTGCGCTTCAACGGCCTGTATCCGGACGAGGTGGTGGTGACGGCGGAGGCGCCGGGTTTCGGATCCGCGCCCCAGACGCTCACGCTGTCCAAGCGGGTGACGCAGGTGACGCTGGAGCTGGAGGCCGCGGGCCGGCTGCTCGTCACGGTGGTGGATGAAGAGGGCCAGCCGGTGCCGAACCCGCAGTTGCTCCTGCGGACGGTGGCGGGCGATTTGATCCGCCGCGACGCGGTGCCCACCGGGGCGCTCGCGGAGCTGGGACCCCTGGCGCCGGGCGAGTACGTGCTGGAGGGGCAGGCGGAGGGCTTCAAGACGGCGCAGCTTCCCGCGCGGGTGGCGCAGGGGGAGACGGCGCTGGAGCTGGAGCTGGCGAAGGCCACGCTGATCACCGGGCAGGTCATCGACGAGTACGGCCGGCCCGCCTCGAACGTGTCCATCCTGGTGCAGCCCACCGGCGAGACGACGAACGCGGACAACGAAGGCCACTTCGCCGCGCAGGTGCCCATGCCGGGGCTCTACACGCTGCACGCGCACCACTCCGAATGGGGCGGCGGCAGCGTTCAGGCGACGGCGCCCGCGACGGACGTGACGCTGTCGCTGGAGGCCAAGGCGGGCGCGGACGTGACGGTGTCCAGCGGGGGCCGGCGGGTGGAGGGCGCGGACGTGGTGATGTGGGCGGATCCGGAGAACATCTTCCGCAGCGACCGGCCCTCGGGCCCGGACGGCGTCGTGCCCATGCGCGGGCTGCCGCCGGGCACGTACACGCTGGTGGCGTCGCATCCGGAGTACCTGTCGTCGGGGCCGACCGCCGTGACGGTGCAGGACGGCGCCACGCAGCAGGTGGCGGTGGAGCTGGAGCCGGGCGCGGCCCTGACGGGCGACGTGGTGGACGAGGACGGCCAGCCGGTGGTGGGCGCGAACCTGAATGTCATGCCGCGCATGGCGGAGCCGGTGCAGACGGATTCGGGCGGGCACTTCGAGTTCCGCGCGCTGCGGCCGGACCGCACGTACCTGGTGGACGCGCGCCACGCGGGCTACGAGTCCCTGGAGCGGACGCAGGGCAAGCCGGGCGGGCCTCCGCTGCAGGTGAAGATGCGCAAGCGCACGACGTTCCGGGGCCGCGTGATGGACGACGCGGGCCAACCTGTGCGCCGCTTCCGGGTGGATGATCACGACGTGAACAGCCCGGACGGGCGCTTCGAACTGCCGCTGTCCACGGCGGGAGACCGGCTCATCGTCGCGGTGGACGCGCCGGGCTACGAGCCCCAGGTGGTGGACCGCCCGTCGAAGACGGTGGACATGGGCGACGTGGTGTTGACGAAGGCGCCGTCGGTGTCCGGCATGGTGCGGGACGCGTCGGGTGGACCGGTGCCAGACGCGGTGGTGACGTGCGACGTGTGTGACGGGTCGGTGCTGTCGGGGCCGGACGGCGCCTTCACGCTGTCGAGCCCTCCGTTCGTGCCGCGCTTCACGGTGTCCGCGCGCAAGGGCAAGTTGAGTGGCACGCAGGAGGTGCCGCGCGGGAACACGACGCCGGTGCAGCTCACGCTCAAGACCGCGACGCGCCTGACGGGCCGGGTGTACCTGTCGGACGGCCGGCCCGCGGCGGGCTCGCAGGTGGAGGGGCTCAACGCGGACCGCAGCGAGACGGTGTCGCTGATCACGGGCGCGGATGGTCGCTACAGCACGGAGCTGTCGCCGGGCAGCTACCGCTTCGTGGTGGGCAGCGGGCGCGGCGGCACGGGCGAGCCGGCGGTGGTGGTGCAGGTGGCGGGCACGGAGATGACGCTGGACCTGGGGCCGGTGCCGGGCACGACGTCGCTGACGGTGCTGCTCCAGCCGGAGCGGGGCAAGGCGCTGTGGGTGGTTCCGGGCGAGGTGGGGCAGGTGGGCAATCCGCCCGTGGAGCTGTTGCGCTCGCGCTTCGCGCAGCTCATCTACCAGCCGATGAGCGAGCGGGTGGTGGTGAACGGCCTGTCGCCGGGCCGGTACACGCTGGTGTGGGGCTTCTTCCACGCGGAGATGCCCGGGGCGGGCCCCCTGGTGCGCACGGTGGACGTGCCCTCCCAGGGCGACGTGTCCCTGCGGTAGTCGTGTTGCGACGGGGCGCCCTGGCGCGTAATGAAGCCGCATGGACGCATCGGCACTGAAGGGCCGCCGGGTCATCGTCGGCGTGGGCGGCGGCATCGCGGCGTACAAGGCCTGTGAGCTGGTGCGGGAATTGGGGCGCGCGGGCGCGGAGGTGCGGGTGGCCATGACGGAGGCCGCGCGCCAGTTCGTCACCCCGCTCACCTTCCAGGCGCTGTGCGGGCACCCGGTGCTGACGGACTACTTCGACCCCGCGCAGGAGGGGAACTTCGGCCACCTGGACCTCGCCCGCTGGGGCGATGCGTTCGTGGTGGCGCCCGCGACGGCGGACCTGATGGCGAAGATCCGCGCGGGCTTCGGCGGGGATGCGGTGACGACGTCGCTGCTCGCCTTCAAGGGGCCGGTGGTGCTGGCGCCCGCGATGAACGTGGCCATGTGGGACAACGCCCGGACACAGGAGAACGTGGCGTCGCTGCTGGCGGATCCGCGCTTCACGGGCGTGGGCCCGGGGGCGGGGATGCTGGCGTGCGGCGACGTGGGCTCCGGGAGGCTGGCGGACGTGGGCGCCATCGTGTCCGCCGTGGCGGCGCGGCTGGGCGGCGGGCCGCTCCAGGGCCAGCGCGTGCTGGTGACGGCGGGCCCCACGCGCGAGTTCCTGGATCCGGTGCGCTTCATCTCCAATCCGTCCACCGGGAAGATGGGCATGGCGCTGGCGCACGAGGCGCGCGCGCTGGGCGCGACGGTGACGGTGGTGCTGGGCCCGGTGGGCCCGGTGGACCGCACGGGCCTGGAGGTGGTGGACGTGGTGAGCGCGGAGGACATGGCGCGCGAGGTGTTGTCGCGGGTGGACTCCGCGGATGCGTTCATCGCCACGGCGGCGGTGAGCGACTGGCGTCCGGAGGTGCGGGCCCCGCAGAAGGTGAAGAAGGGCGAGAGCCCGGAGTCCCTGCGGCTGGTGCGCACGCCGGACGTGCTGCTGGAGGCGTCGCGGCAGGTGGCGGGCAAGGCGAAGCGCCCGGTGCTGGTGGGCTTCGCGGCGGAGACGGAGCGGGTGGTGGAGCACGCGCGCGAGAAGCTGGAGCGCAAGGGCCTGGACGCCATCGTCGCCAACGACGTCACCGCGACCGGGGCGGGGTTCGGCACGGACACGAACCGGGTGACGGTGATTGTCCGCACCGGGCCGGACCGCGTGCTGGAGGGCAGCAAGCGCGCGGTGGCCGGCGAAATCCTGGCGCTGTTGCTCGTGGCCCCGCGCGGCTGAGCGGGGCCAGGGAGCGCGGACGTCACGTCGTCGGCAGTTCGACCTCGCGCCCCTGCTGGAGGTCGAGCAGGCCGGTGGTGGTGGTGCCTCCACAGTGCTGGCGGATCTTTTCGCCAATCTGCTCCACCAGCCGCTGCAGCTCCTCCGTCTTCACTGCGGAGGAGGGCGCTTCGGCGAACAGGATGATGTCCCGCGAGGTCGTCTCCACCTTCGCGAAATCACAATCCCGGAAGTTCCACCGGCGGGTGAGGACGCGCGCGTCGTCCGCGTAGACGACCTCGCCGGGGCTGGTGAGTTCAGGCTCCGGGCTGCCAATGCCGGTGAAGGACTCGTTGCCCGGTGACAGGCGCAGGCGCAGGTCGCCCTGGAGGCGGCCGAGGTCATAGCCACCGACGGGCAGCAGGAAGAAGAGCTCCTGGAGCAGGTACGCGTTGACGGCCCGGCTGATCCACGGGACCGGGTGGCCATTCACCACGCGGCGCAGCAGGGCTTCCGCGCTGGGACGGAACTTCTTCGGGTTGACGCCGAAGCGCTGGTAGGCGTCCTGCCAGGCGAGGATTCGCGTGTCCGCCGCCAGGGCTGCCAGGTCGGGGATCCGGCTGCGGAAACCCGACTCAGCAGCACGGATTTCAGCCTCCAGCCCTTCTGGTGGGTTGCCCGTGTTGTCCATTCCCCGCACCGCCACGAAGCTGATGCGGAGTTCGGGAAACCGCTGGGCCATCTCCTCGGAAACACTCAGGTGCATGGGCTTCTCCTGAAAAAGGGCTGCTGCGTATCACCTCCGCCCGCCCGACGGCCAGGGTTGGCGCGCAGCGCGTCAAAGTCAGACGCCACCGGTTGCAACAACCCGGTGATGTCAGAGGTCATTGTTACGGTGGCTCAATGACCAGATAGTGCGCGCGCCCTTTCCAAACCGTGGGTTTTGTTTTCCGAGCCGCTGTTGGGACCGGGGGTGAGGGCCATGGGGGCCGGCCTCGCCTTGTCGTTCCGACAGGAATTGTTTTTTCCATCATGACGACCGAACCGCGCCAGACAGAAGGCATCGCGCCGAGCCCGGGGCTTGTCATGCCCAGGGGCAAGGAGGTCCGTGAGCTGCGGGAGTACCTCGTGGCCCAGGGACATGAGGAGCAGCTCACCGGGTTGGGTGTGCCCCGGCCTGCCCGCGCAATCCTGGAGGTCCTTGAAACATGGGCGCTCATCCTTGGCGCCTGGGCCCTGTGTCTACATGTTTCATGGTTCCTGCTTCCAGTGGCCCTGGTGCTGGTGGGGTCGCGCCAGCGTGCGTTGGGGAACCGGCTGCACGATGCGGCTCACGGAAACATGTTGAAGGGAAGGGTGTTGAATCAGCGGGTGGCGGCGCTGATGTGTGGCCTTCCGCTGTTCGAGGATTTCGAGACATACCGGAACGCGCACCTGCGACATCACGCGTATCTGGGGCACGCGGAGAAGGACCCCGACTATCTGTCGGTGCCCGAGGCCCCGGCGGGGCGTGTGCACAGCGCCTGGAGTCTCTACGTCTTCTTCGTGAAGGATGCGAGGCTTTGGCGGGACTCCATCCTGGCGACGCTGTTCCGGGCGCCGGTGGCGCACCGGTGGCGGGTGCTGGCGTGGTGGACGGGGGTGCTGGGCGCGTTCGGGTTGCTGTTCGGCTGGGGCGCGGCCCTGTCCTTCGCGGGACTGTGGTTGCTGTCCAAGATGACCGCGTATCACCTCATCAAGATCTTCGCGGAGATCTCCGACCACATCGGGCTCGAGCCCGGGACGGTGCTCGGCTACACGCGCAACCACCCCAGCAACTGGGTGTCGTTCTTCCTGCATCCGCACCACGACAACTACCACGTCACGCATCACCTCTTTCCCCGCATCCCGCTGGCGAACCTGCCGCGCATGCACCAGCTCCTCCTGCCCGTGTCGCAGTACGCGGAGGCGCACCACTGTGAGCGCTACTTCCGCGGGCCGCGCTCGCTGGTGAAGAGCTGGCTCCACTTCCAGACCGAGCGCTCCCCGCTCGACGCCGAGCCTTCGTGATGCCCTCCACCTTGTTGGACACGCAGCGGTTGATCTCCACCGGAGCCCTGGCCCCCCTGTGGGAGGGGCTCCAGGCGGCCCGCCCGTATGGGCCCAGCAATCAGTGGGTGCTGGACAGTCCCTACCTGCGCCCGACGGCGCTCGCGGGGCTGTCGCTGGGCTCGCTGGAGGAGCCGGTGCGGGCAGGCACCCTCTTCACGCACCGCTCGCTGTCGCTCAACCGGCTGCTCTTCAACGCGTACGAGCAGAACAACCTCTACCTGCCGGTGGCGGCCTTCACGGAGGCGGAGCACCGGGCGTTCCACGACTTCTACGATCCGAGCTTCATGGCGGCGAACGCGATGCTGCGTCCGGCGCTGGAGCGCACCTGCTTCGAGTTCCTCTCCGAGGACATCAGCGTGGACGGTCCGTGGACGCTTTCGCACCTGGAGGAGTACTGCCAGGAGCTGCTGACGCGCTACGAGGCCGCGCCCAGCGAGGTGTGCCGCCGGGTGGAGGCCTCCGCCGCGCCGGACCTGGCGGCGAAGCTCTTCATCCTCCAGGTGGCCCCGGACTTCCTGTCGGAGGCGTCGCAGATGGCGCGGGCGCTGCCGGGCAACTTCGGTCCGGCGCACTCGGAGTTGATGAAGATCTTCATCGACGAGTTCGGGTACGGGGTGCACCCGCACAAGCACTCGACGCTGTTCGAGAAGCTGCTGGAGTCGCTGGGCCTGAGCAGCGGGGTGCACGCGTACTACCACTGGTACCTGCCCAGCTCGCTGCTGATGACCAGCTACTTCCACTGGGTCACCAGCCACAAGCCGCGCTGGTTCGAGTACGTGGGCGCGCTCTGGTGGATTGAAGCGGTGGTGCCGCACTTCAACCGCCAGTTCAGCAAGAGCCTCAAGAAGGTGTTCGGCCGGGAGGGCGTGGACACGCTCTACTTCGACGAGCACGTGGGCATCGATCTGCACCACCGCAGGATGGCGCTCGACAAGCTCATCCGGCCGCTGGTGCAGCGCTATGGCGAGGCCATCATCCCGGAGATGGTCCGAGGCATCGAGGCCAGCCGGCTCCTGGGAGACCTGGCGGAGCGGGACTACTTCGAGCAGCTCGACTTCTGCGAAGCGCTGCACACGGGCCGGGCGGTGCGTGCCACGGCGGTGGATGCGTCCCTGGCCACGCCCCGTGCGGCGGGCTTCTTCCTGGAGCCGGACGTGCGCGACGAGGAGTCGCTGATCGCGGTGACGGCGGGCACGGTGGAGGTGGATGCCGGCTACCTGAAGCCCCGGGTGCTCCGCGCGGGTGAGGCCGTCGTCGTTCCCGCCGGGCGCATGGTGGGGGCG
>NZ_RAVZ01000348.1 GCF_003611635.1 Corallococcus terminator
GGCCACGGCGGGGCGGGGCGCTTCCACCTTGGGACGCGCCACGGGCGCGGGCAGGCGCGAGGGCAGCGTCACCGGCTCCACGCGGCCATCCATGCGCAGGCGGGCATGGCGGCCGGTGCGGTACAGCCGCGCGGAGGCCTCCGTCGGGTGGGGCACCAGCCGACGGTGTTCCTCTTCCTCGGCCTTCCATAGGCCTCGGGGCAGACCCGCGCCCGCCAGGGCCAGCTCTCCCACCACGCCCTCGGGCACCGGCTGTCCGGAGGAATCCAGCACCCACGTCTGGAGGCTCTTCGGGATGCGCTCGCCCGGCGCGCGGGGGAGCAGCGCGCCGTCGACAGCACCGCCGGACAGCCACACGTCCACGCCCGCGGTGCGGTGCAGCGCCGACGCCAGCTCCGACGACGCGTCCTCCAGCACCAGCGCACCCACGGAGCCCAGGGACTCACGCGCTCCGGGCAGCTCCGTCAGTGAACGCGCGAGCCGGGCCGACGTGTGTACCAGCACCGCGCCGGACTGCTTCGCCAGCGAAAGGAGGCTCTCCACGCCCTGGCCGCTCTCCACCAGCACCTGCTCCTGGCGCGCGACGCCTTCGTCCTCCAGCAATTCGCGCACCCGGGCCAGCCGGCGCAGGCCCTCCAGCACCACCGGCGTTTCGAGGCCGAAGTCGATGAGGGCCGCCACCTCATCCACGTCCGCGCCCTGCACATCGCGCAGGCGCTTCAGGCCGCTCTCCATGGAGCCGACCAGGCCCGTCATCCGCGCGTGGTGCTCGAAGGTATGCTCCAGCAGCGCGTTGATGTCGTCGGGCGACAGCTTGTTGATTTCACCCTGGTAGCCCTGGGCCACCAGCAGCGACGTGACGATGTCCGTGGAGCCCCGGAAGTAACCCAGCAGCGGCTGGCGCACGACGCGCCACACCTCCGCCTCGTCGTCGCCCAGGTACGTGTGCAGCATCACCGTGATGTGGCCCCGGCCCGGGTGGCCGTTGCGCCGCCACGCCTCGCGGTAGAGCGCCACCTTCGGCTTCAGCTCTTCCAACGAATGAGACATCAGGCCCGTGAGCACGCCCGCGCCCAGCTCGCCCGCCAGCCGGAACGTCTCCGGGTTCGCCGTCGCGGTGAGCCATACCGGCAGCTCCTTCTGCACGGGCTTCGGACGCAGCGCCAATTCCACCGTCGTGCCCGCTCCCGCAGGCCGCGTCACCTTCTCGCCGCGCCACAGCGCGCGCAGCGTCTTGAGGTTCTTGAGCAGGATGTTGCGCCGGTCCTCGTAGTTGCCCGGCGCGAAGGTGAAGTCGTGCACGTGCCAGCCGGTGGCCACCGACATGCCCACGCGGCCCTGCGACAGGTTGTCCACCACCGACCACTGCTCCGCGATGAGCAGCGGATCATGCAGTGGCAGCACGACGCTGCCCGAGCGCAGGCGCAGGTTCTTCGTGACGGTGGCGATGCCCGCGGCCACGACGGCCGGCTGCGGATAGAGGCCGCCGAAGGAGGCGAAGTGCCGCTCTGGCGTCCACACGGCGGAGAAGCCGTTTACGTCCGCGAACTTCGAGCCTTCGATGAGCAGCTCGTACTTCGGCCCTGTGAGGGTGTCCTCGTCGTTGGCGAAGTAGATGAGGCTCAGGTCCATCGCCTTCGCCCGCCGCCCGGCTCCTCCCAGGTTCACCAGCCGCGCCGTCACCTGCTCCGACGGGAACACCACGCGCATCCCGCGCGAGAGGGCCCAGAGCGCTTCCAGGTCCGGACGGTCCGCCGCGGCCTCGCCCGCGGCCAGCCATGCGCCGCCGTCCTTGGGGGCCAGCCGCGCGTCCAGCGCGAGGAAGAACTCCGCCAGCTCCAGGTGGCCCAGGGCCCACGCGGGCTGACCCGCGCCCATGGGCAGCAGCCACGCCAGGGTGTCGGCACTCCCACGACCCGATACCGCCGGGGTTCCGGCATCGGCGGGCGCGGCGACGTCTTCCACGTACAGCGTGCGTGAGGCCTCCACGCGCATGGAGGCGACAAGCTCGCGAGTGGTGACGAGCGCCGGCACGCGCGCGCCCTCGGGGGCGTAGAGGGACACGCCGCCCAGGTCCGTGGGGCTCAGCGCGACCACCGCGCCGCCGGCCTCCAGCACCGCCCACAGCGCGATGAGCTTCTCCGGAGAGGGCCGCAGGCTCACGACCACGGGTGCGCCGTCCTGCACCCCGAGCGACCGCAGCCGCTCCGCCAGCGTCCGCACCTGGGCGCCCAGTTGACTCCAGGTCCAGTGCACGTCACCGCGCGACACGGCGACGGCGTCCGACTGACGGGCGCGCCGGTCCGCGAGGAGCGCGGGCACGGAGGTGAAGCCGGCCACGGTGCGGGGATTCGGCCACGCGCGGCGCTCGGACTCGGTGGACAGCGGCAGGTGGGAGACTTGCGTGTCGGGCTGGGAGAGCGCCGCGGACAGCAGCACCTGGAAGTGCGCCATGAAGCGCTCGGCGAACGCGGCGTCGAACAGCTCCGTCGCGTACTCCAGCACGCCGTGGAGGCGGCCGGGGGACTCGGAGAGCACCAGCGTGAGGTCGGCCAGCGTGCCGCCCCACTGCACGGGCGTGCCGGGCACCTCCACCAGCGAGCCGCGCATCCCGTTGAGTTCCAGCGTCATCCCGCCCGCGCTGGCGCCGGAGTGGAAGACGAACACGGAGTCGGCCATGCGGCCCTTGCCGATGTCCTTGCCGGGCACGAGCGCTTCCACCAGGTATTCGAAGGGCACGTCCGGTCGCGACTGGGCGTCCGCCACTTCCTCGCGCACCTGGGCGAGCAGATCACGGAAGGTCAGGTCGGCCGAGAAGCGGGTGCGGAACGCGGCCGAGTGCGCCACGTAGCCGATGAGCGGGAAGAGCTCCGGCCGGGTGCGGTTGGCGATGGGCGTGCCGACGATGAGGTCCGTCTGGCCGCTGTAGCGGTGCAGCAGCGTCTGCCATGCCGCGAGCACGGTCATGTACGGGGTGAAGCCCTCACGCTTCGCGAAGGCGGACAGTTCCCGGGCGAGCGCGGATGGCATCTCCATGGTCATGCGCGCCGAGTTGAGCGTGCTGTGCGCGGTGCGGGGCCGGTCGGTGGGCAGGTCGATCTGCCGGGGCATGCCGGCCAGCCGCTGACGCCACCACTGCTCCTGCTCCGGCAGGCGCGCTTCGGCAATGCTCTGGCGCTGCCACTGGCCGAAGTCCGCGTACTGGATGGGCAGCGGGGGCAGGGGGGACGGACGGCCTTCGATGAAGGCGTCGTAGAGCTGGCCCAGTTCGTGGACGAAGAGCGTCACGGACAGCGTGTCGCAGACGATGTGGTGGATGCCGACCACCAGCATGTGCACGTGCGTGTCCAGGCGCACGAGCGTCGAGCGCATTACGGGCCCCTGGACGAGGTCGAACGGCGCCGCAGCGTCCTCGCGGGCGATGCGCAGGGCTTCGGCTTCGCGCGTCTCCAGCGGCCCCCGGAGCTCCACGCGCGTGAGCGGGATGTGGACGTGGTCGTGGAAGCGCTGCACGGGCCGGCCGTCCACCGTGTCATAGGTGGTGCGCAGGGCTTCGTGCCGGTGGACGATCTCCTGGATGCCACGCTCCAGCACGTCGGCGTTCACGACGCCTTCGAGCCGCAGGACGAACGGGATGTTGTACGCGGACAGGCCGGGCAGGTGCTGCTCCAGACGCCAGACGCGCTCCTGCACGAAGGACAGGGCCAGCTCCCGGGTGCGATCGAGCTTCACCAGGGGCAGCTCCACGGACACCCGCGCCTGGGGGGCCTGGAGCAGCAGGGGCTCCAGGCGTTGGGCGATGCCGGCGACGGTGGGGGCCTCGAAGAGCGCGGCGAGCGGAAGCTGCACGCCGAAGGTGTCACGCACCTGGTTGAGCAGTTGGGCGGCTGTCAGCGAGTTGCCGCCGATTTCGAGGAAGTTCTCCTCGCGGCCGACGAAGTCCAGGCCCAGGCGCTCGCGCCACAGCGCGGCCACGCGTTCCTCGACATCGCCACGCGGCGCGTCCTCGCGGCCCGCGGGGACGGCGACCGGGGCCAGGGGTTCGGAGGCGGTGTGCGCGGAGAGTCCCGGCAGCAGTGGACGCGCGGTGTCATGCGCCACAGGGGAACTCGAGCCCGTGGGCTGGAACGCCCCCTCATGGAGCGACTGCGCGATGCCGGGCACGGACACCGGCGGCGGCATGGCGCCGGCCGTCGAGGCCTGGAGGTGCGCGGACGGCGGGTCCGCGTGCACCGGGGCTTCGGTGGGTGACAGTGTCACCGTAGCCACGCGGCCCATGGGCGCCAGCGCGGCGGGGCCCGATCCGGTGGTGGGCACTCGGCCAGCGAGGGGCGCCGACGCGAAGGACGAGGTTTCACCCGTGGATGCGACCTCCGTGGACGGCGACGAAGTGCCATGCGCCCCGGACGTGGTGACAGGCGGAGCCGCGAAGCCTTGAGCCGGAGCCGTGACGGTCGCCCCGGACACGGTCTGCGGCGCACGCACGGGCGCGCTCGGCGGTTGGAACAAAGAGGGCAGGGCGCGGGCTCGCGCCTGGACCCAGACGTCCTTCTCCTGGAACGCGTACGTCGGCAGGTGCAGCCGCAGCCGCTGCTCGTGCGCGTAGAAAGCGCTCCAGTCCACGGCGACTCCCGCGCTCCAGAGCTCGCCCACGCCCTGGAGCCAGCCCTGCTGCTCCGTCGTCGTCCCGCCCCGCCGCAGCGTGGCCAGCGCGCGCACCCGGTCGCGGTCCTGCCCCAGGCTCGCGCGCACCAGCGGCGTGAGGTCCTGGCCGGGCCCCACCTCCAGCAATACCTCGCAGCCCGCTTCCAGCAGCGCGCCCACCGCGTCGGTGAAGCGCACCGGCTGGCGCATCTGCTCCGTCCAATACTCCGGCGCCGTGAGCTGCCCCGGCCGCGTGAACGTGCCCGTGAGGCTGGACGCGTAGCGCACCGTCGGCTCCGAGCGGTGGAGTGAAGCCACCACCCGCGCCAGCTCCGGCATCAACGGCTCCACGTCCGCCGAGTGGAACGCATGCGGCGCGGGCATCCGCACCGCGCCTGCTTTGCGGCGCTCCAGCTCCTGCTTCAGCCGCTCCACTTCCTCCACCGGCCCGGACACCACGCACCGGTCCGGCGCGTTCACCGCCGCGAGCGTCAGCCGGCCCGTCAGCAGCGGCACCACCTGCGTCTCCGGCAGCGCCACCGCGAGCATCGCCCCCGGCGGCATGCGGTGCATCAACTCCCCGCGCGCCACCGCCAGGCGCATCCCGTCCCCAAGCGACAGCACGCCCGCCACGCTCGCCGCCGCGTACTCCCCGAAGCTGTGGCCCAGCACCGCGTGCGGCGCCACGCCCAGGTCCTTCCACAACCGCGCCAACGACACCTGCACGCTGAACAACGCGGGCAGCGCCACGCGCGTGTCCGCGAGGCTCGCCGTGACGTCCGCTCCCTCCGCCGGACGCAGTAGCTCCGACACCCGGGCACGCAACGGCGCCTCCATCAACGCGAGGCACGCGTCCAGGTGCGCGCGGAACAGCGGCGAGGTTTCCGCCAGCTCGCGTCCCATGCCCACCTGCTGCGCTCCCTGGCCGGAGAACACGAACGCCACGCGCGGTGCGCGGTTCGTGCCCTTCGTCGCGGACGCCGGCTTCTGGAGCTGCCTGGCCAGGTCCTCCGCGTCCTTCACCACCAGCGCGCGGCGGAACTCGAAGACCTTGCGGCCCACTGCGTGCGTGAAGGCCAGGTCCGCCAGGGACAGATCTGCCCCACCGGCCTGCGCGTGCGCGTCGAGCCTACGGGACGCCGCCTCCAGTGCCTCGGGCGTGCGCGCGGACAGCACGACAAGCTGGTGGGAACGCGTGGTGGATCCACTCTGCCGCATGGGTGCTTCCTCGAGGATGGCGTGGGCATTGGTGCCACCAATGCCGAACGAGCTGACCGCGGCGAAGCGGGGCGTCTCACCCCGGGGCCACGAACGCAGGGCGGTGTTGACGAAGAACGGGCTCGCCGCGAAGTCGATCTGCGGGTTGGGCCGCTCGAAGTGGAGGCTGGGCGGGATCTCGCCGTGGTGCAGCGACAGCGCGACCTTGATGAGCCCCGCGAGGCCCGCCACCGTGTCCAGGTGGCCGATGTTCGTCTTCAGTGACGCCAACGCGATGGTGCCCTGGTGGTCCGCACCCAGGCCATACGCGCGCGTCAGCGCCGCCACTTCAATCGGATCGCCCAGCGGCGTCGCGGTGCCGTGGGCCTCCACGTAGCCAATGGCTTCCGGTGACACGCCGGCCTTCATCATCGCCTTCGCGACGACCGCCGCCTGCCCCTGCACGCTGGGGGCGGTGAAGCCGGACTTGTGCCGCCCGTCGTTGTTGATGGCCGAGCCCCGGATGACGGCGTAGATGGCGTCGCCATCCCGCACCGCGTCCTCCAGGCGCTTGAGCACCACCGCCCCCACGCCGTTGCCCGCGAGCGTGCCCTGTGCCTTCTCGTCGAAGGCGCGGCAGTGGCCGTCCGGCGAGAAGATGAGTCCTTCCTGGTGCACGTAGCCCGTGCGCTGAGGGACGGACAGACGCGTCGCGCCCGCGAGCGCCACGTCGGACTGGCCCACCTGGAGGCTCTGACAGGCCAGGTGCACCGCGACGAGGCCGGTGGAGCACGCGGTGTAGAGCAGTGTGCTCTCGCCCGTGAGCCCCAGCTTGAAGGACGTCTTCGTCGCCAGGCTTTCGTGCGTGGCGGTGCCGTGCAGCTCCATGTAGGAGGCGGCGTCCAGCGGCATCGACTGGCGCACGGCGTCCGCGTAGCCAGAGCTCGTGGCGCCCGCGTACAGCGAAATGGCACCCGGGAAGCGATCCGGATCCACGCCCGCATCCTCCAGCGCCTCCCAGGCCGTCTGGAGGAACAGCCGCTGCTGCGGATCCGTGAACTGGGCCTCACGTAGGGGCATGTCGAAGAAGGAATGGTCGAACTTCTCCACGCCTTCGATGACACCGCCCGCCGCGACGAAGGCCGGGTGGTGCCACAACTCCAGCCCGTCCGGCAGTCCGGGCAGGTGCTCCAGCTCTTCCGGTGTGAAGCGGCTGACGGACTCCACGCCGCCGCGCAGGTTGCTCCAGAACTCCTGCACCGACATGGCACCGGGGAAGCGACCCGCGATCCCGATGATCGCGATGGAGCCGGAGGTAGCGGACTTCTGCGCCTCGCTCGGACGGTGCGCGGGCGCCGGCGTCACGGGTTCGGAGGAGGCCGAGAGGCCTGCCGACTCGCGCTCCAGGCGTCGGGCCAGGTCATGCACGGTGGGGTGCTCGAAGAGCCACACCACGGGGACGTCGCGCTGGAGTTCCTCGCGCAGGCGCGCGGCGATCCGCACCACGGACAGCGACGTGCCGCCCAGATCCTCGAAGAGCTGATCGTGCACGCCTACGCGGTCGGCGCCCAGCTCGCGGGCGAAGACAATGGCCATCCGCTGCTCCAGCGGATCGGTCGGTTCCACGAAGCGGCCCTGACGTCCGGTGGACACGGCGTCCGGCGCGGGCAGGGCCTTGCGATCCACCTTGCCGTTGGGATTCAGGGGCAGGGTGGCCAGCGTGACGAAGGTCGACGGCACCATGAACTCCGGCAGCCGCTGCCGCAGGCCCGCGCGCAGCGACGCGGTGTCCAGCGGGTGTCCTTCCCGGGGCAGCAGGTAGGCCACGAGCCGCTTGTCGCCGGGCACGTCCTCGCGCACCACCACGACCGCTTCCTGCACGGCGGGCAGGTGGCGCAGGGCGGCCTCCACCTCCATCAACTCGATGCGGAAGCCGCGCACCTTCACCTGGTGGTCGGCGCGGCCCAGGAACTCCAGCACCCCGGTGGGGAGCCAGCGGACCATGTCGCCCGTGCGGTACAGCCGCGCGCCGGGCGTGGTGCCCTGCGCATCCGGGATGAAGCGCTCCGCCGTCAGGTCGGGGCGTGACACGTAGCCCCGCGCCAGGCCGTCTCCGCCGAGGAACAGCTCCCCCGGCACGCCCACCGGTACCGGGCGCAGCCGCGCATCCAGCACGTAGGCCTGCGTGTTGGAGAGCGGCGCACCGATGGGCACCGACAGCCCCGGCACCACCTGCTCTGGCCGCTCCACCGTGTAGGTGGACGCGACGACGGAGCACTCGGAGGGCCCATAGCCGTTGGTGATTTGGACGTGCAGCGCCTCCAGGGCCTTGCGCACGTGGGGCGCCGAGACGATTTCGCCGGCCACGTTCAGCTCGCGCATGCGCCGGAGGATGTCCATCCGGTGTTCGGCGAGCTGCGCGAAGAGTCCGGACGGCAGGTGACCGAAGGTGACGCCGTGGCGCTCCACCACCCGGGCGAGCGCGTCCATGTCGCCCGCCACGGCCTGGGCCGGGAAGATGACGAGCCGGCTGCCATGCAGCAGCGGAAGCCACAACTCCAGCACGGAGCCGTCGAAGGAGATGGGCGCGAAGAGCAGCGTCGTGTCGGCGGTGCCGAATCGCGCGTACGGCATCGCGTGCATCAGGCGCAGCAGGCCCCGCTGTTCGTTGGCCACGCCCTTCGGTCGCCCGCTGCTGCCGGACGTGAAGATGACGTAGGCCAGGTTGCGCGGGCCCACGTCCACCACCGGCGCGGTGACGGGATGGGCGTCGAGGGATAGCTCCTCCACCACGAGGCACGGCAGGGAGGCGTCGGGAAGGGGCAGCCGTTCCCGCAGGGCGCGCGTGGTGAGGACGAGCTTCGGCCGCGCGTCCTCCAGCATGAAGGTCAACCGCTGCGCGGGATACGAGGCGTCCATCGGCGCGTAGCAGCCGCCTGCCTTGATGACGCCGAGCGCGGCGACGACGAAGACCACCGAGCGCTCCAGGCACAGCGCCACCAGCACGTCCGGCCCCACGCCGCGGGCCCGCAGCTCATGGGCGAGCTGGTTGGCCCGGGCGTCGAGCTGCGAGAACGTCAGCCGTTCGTCCTCGGACTCCACCGCGATGGCGTCCGGGTACCGCGCGACCTGCGTCGAGAACATCGCCGCGACGGTGCTGTCGGCGGGGTAGGGGTGGGCGGTGTCATTCCAGTCGACGAGCACCTGCTGGCGCTCGGCAGGCGTGAGCCAGGGAAGCTGGGCCAGCGGCACGTCCGGGCTCGCCACCGCGGCCTCCATCAACACGCGCAGGTGACCGGCGAGCCGGACCATCGTGTCGCGGTCGAAGAGGGCGGTGCTGTACTCGATGAAGCCGCGAAGGCCATCCGGGGCTTCCGCGAGCACGAGGCCCAGGTCGAAGCGCGCCGCGGCCGTGTCCACGTCCAGCATGCGCAGCGTCAGTCCCGGAACCTCCAGCGTTCCACCGGGCGCGTTCTGGAGCGCGAAGAGGGCCTGCACCAGCGGCGTGCGGCCCAGGTCGCGCTGCACTTGAAGCTCTTCCACCAGCTTCTCGAACGGCAGGTCCTGGTGCTCGTAGGCCGCGAGCGTCGTGTCCCGCACCTGCGTCAAGAGCGAGCGGAAGGACGCGTCCGGATGGATGCGGGCGCGCAGCACCAGCGTGTTGATGAAGAAACCGACCAGTCCCTCCAGCTCCCCCTGGTTGCGGCCCGCGATGGGTGAGCCCACCAGCAGGTCTTCCTGCCGGCTGTAGCGCGACAGCAGCAGTTGCCACACGGAGAGCAGCGCCATGAACGACGTGGCGCCTTCCTGCCGCGCGAGCGCGCCCAACCGCTCGCTCAGGACGCGGGGCAGGTGCAGGGGCAGCAGTGCTCCGCGAGGGGAGCGCTGCGTGGGGCGCGGCTTGTCGGTGGGCAGGTCCAGGACGTGCGGCGCGCCTGCGAGTTGGTCCTTCCACCACGCGACCTGCTTCGCGAGCACGTCGCCCTGGAGCCAGCCGCGCTGCCAGGAGGCGAAGTCGGCGTACTGCACGGGCAGGGACGGAAGCCCGTGAGGCTTCCCTGTGG
>NZ_RAVZ01000349.1 GCF_003611635.1 Corallococcus terminator
GGGGTGGGGCTGCTGGCCTATGGCGGCGCCTGGGCCCTGGGGCTCGCGGCCTTCGAACCCCCCGCCCATTTCTCCCTCATGCTCCCCGGAGGGGCGAGGCTGGTGACGACCCCGGGCACTCCAGGGGTCCGGATGGCACTGCAACTCGGGTTGCATGTCACCGTGGGCTTCGTCTTCCACCTGCTCTGGGTGACGGGGGAAGAGCTGGGCTGGCGGGGTTACCTCTCGCAACGTCTGCTCGACGCACGGGTCCCCGGCGCGCTGATGCTGACCGGCCTCGTGTGGTCGCTCTGGCATCTGCCGCTCCTGATGCGCGCGGAGTCCTGGGGCATGACGGCGCTCCTCTTCACGGGAGCCCTGGTGCCGCTGGGGGTGGTGATGGCGCGCTTGCAACTGGAGTCGGGAAGCATGTGGCCGCCCATCGTGCTCCATGGCATCTGGAACGAGGTGCATGGGGCGCTCTTGGCCGCCTCGAATCCTCCCGACAGCCCGTGGCTGGGCGAGACGGGCTTCCTCGTGCTCGCCGCGAACCTGTTGCTGCTGGCGCCCTGGCTGATCGGCCGCTGGAGCGCGCGGCGTGCTCCAGGGAAGGCGCCCTACGCGAGTGTGGGAGCGCTCTCGTAGCCGAGGTCTGGCGCCCCTCGGAAGGGCGTTACCGCGCCCAGCCTTCTTGCTTCAGCAGCTCCGTGACGCGGGCGCGCACGTCCTCACGAATCTCGCGCACGCGATCCACCGGCTTGCCCTTCGGATCCTCCAGCGGCCAGTCACCGCGCTTCAGTCCCGGCACGAACGGGCAGGCATCCCCGCAGCCCATGGTGATGAGCCACTGCGCGCCCTGGGCCAGTTCGTCCGTGAGGCGCTGGGGCCTGGCACCCGACAGGTCGATGCCCACCTCGGCCATGGCGGTCAGCACCTCGGGATGGACGCGCTCCCCGGGTTGAGTCCCGGCGGACACGGCAGTCGCCTTGGCCGGGTCGGCCAGCGCGTTGAAGAAGGCCGCGGCCATCTGCGAGCGGCCGGCGTTGTGGACGCAGGCGAAAATGACCGAGTTCATCGTGACGACCCTTGAAGAGGCGGGGTGGCGTGCCGTACCGGTGGGATCGCAGGCGTGGACGGCGAATGACCGCATCCTCGCGGATGCCAAAGCTCCTTCTGGCTCCAATTCCAGGTCTGCGGGAAGGAACGCAAATCGTTGCAGCCGCCCCCTTGAGGTCCCGGAGCGTGCCTGCCGCTACCGGTTCGAGGCGGCGAGGGCCGGGGGCTCCTCTTCCTCCGGCGGCGCGGCGGCGGTGGCGGGAAGTGACGTGGTCCCCTCGTATTGCACCGACTTGGGGTAGGGGAGCTCCAGGCCGTTGGCGTTGAAGGCGTCGAACAACAGCCGGTTGAGCAGCCGCTTCACGTCGAAGTGCGTCCCTGGCTGTACCTTGGCTTCAATGCGAATGGTCATCCAGCTCTCGTCCATGCTCTCGATACCCAGCAGCTTGGGCATCTCGGACACCTTGCCCGCCGACAGCATGGGCACCTGCTCGCAGACCTGGCCAATCACATTCAGCACCTTCTTCAAATCGCACTCATAGGCCACGGCCATGTCCACGACCGCCAGCGTCCAGCCGCGACTGTAATTGATGACATTCTTGACCTCACCATTGCGGAGGATGTGAAGGCGCCCGAAGCGATCGCGAATGCGGGTGATGCGAGGCGTTATCTCCTCCACCACGCCCTCGGTATCGTTGATGCGGATGTAGTCGCCGTTCAGGATCTGGTCCTCGAAGAGCAGGAAGATGCCATTGACCATGTCCGTGACGATGGCCTGCGAGCCCAGACCCACGGTGAGGCCGACGATGCCGGCGCCAGCGAGGATGGGGGTGGGGTCCACACCCAGGTCGCTGAGCACCATCATCCCCACCAGGAAGTAGACCAGATACGTGGAGGCTCTCTGGATGAGGGCGACGAAGGTGTTGCGCCGCCGGGTCTTGTCATCCAGGTCGGGGCCGTCCATCTTGAAGGCCCGGGCGATGAGCAGCCGGACGAACTCCACGACGACGCTGGCGGCGAAGAACAGGGCGATGACGCGGATGAGCACCGGCCCGTACGGAGCAAAGGGCTCCAGCCCCTGGAACCGACGGATGATGAGGGTCGCCACCGAGATGTAGACGATGGCCTCCAGGCTCCTCTGCCCCACCGGCAGCAGCCGGGTGAGAACCAGGAAGTACTCCTCGTACTTCGTGGCCGTGCTCTTCGCCCGCCAGGACTCGACCAGCCGACCCGACATCAGGTGTAGCAAGGACACCGCCAGGCGCCCGCCGTTGATGGACAGCAGCACGAAGATGGTGGTGCCAACGAGCCAGTCGAACGCGGCCGGGGGTTGCAGCGAGGTGATCGCCACGCTCACCGCGATGTAGGCCAGCACCAGCTTGATGAAGCCGGGGCCCTGCTCCATCGCCCTCTGGGCATGAGCCCTGTGCTCCGGGCTCAGTTGCCACTCGTTCACCCTGCGTTCGATCCTCACCAGGAGCCGGCGCGCCGCCCGCTCCAGCACCAGGAAGGCCGTCAGCAACAACACCAGCAGCCCTGCTCCGCGCCCCAGGGCCGCCAGCCCCTCCACCGTCACCCCCGCCAGCAAGGCCTTGAAGTAGGGATCCAGATCCTTCTTCGCCCACAGGGAGAAGCCCAGCACGGCGATGCCGGCGATGACCACCACGAAGGACAGGAGGGCGGCGCTCAGCCGGGCGCGCTTGCGAAGGGCATCCGCCATCTGCTCCAGCGCCTTCACACCCATCAGCCGGATGCCCTGGTACAGCAGCGCACTGGAGGCCACGAGCACGGCCCAGAGCACGAGCAGCAGCAATGCCACGCTCAGGCCGACGAGCCATGCGTTGTTCAACTCGACCGTATCCGCAAGTCGGAAGATTTCCATGCGGCGGGGCATAGCACACCAGCGAACACTTCACGCCCCTGCGCCCGAGGAGGAGCAGCGGCTCCAGTTTCTCACCAGGCAGGAAGGCCGCGAGCTGTTCGCCGTGGTTCCCATCCCGTGCGGACAAGCCGAGCGCGGAGCCTGAGGCCGCGGCTGGGAAGGAGCCGATGAAAGGGAAGACACCGCGACTGGGAGGTGTGGAGTCAGACATGCGCCTGGGGCTGGTTTGCCCCACGACACCCGATGGGGTGCGCGCCATTCTGGAGCACTCAAGGAGCGCGGCTCACACGCGCCGACGGGCTGGGAGCAGGTCGATGAGGGACTGGGCTTCCTCCCAGCCCACGCTGGGCAGGACGACATGCGAGCCCGCCACGTCGATCCTCACGTGCCCGATGCCGTAGCCGCGCTCCAGCGGTCCCTGTCGCGCGCGAACGGATTGGATGCGCGAACGCTGCACCACCGTCGTGCGCCGCCTCCAGAAGCCCTGGCGCACCACCACCAGCGCGTCCGTGATGAGCCATCCCTGGAAGCGCCAGTCGAACCACGCGGCCATGAGCTGCGCGGGCAGCAGGCCCCAGGCGAGCGCGCCCCACGCGCCCCAGAACCACGTGGCGGGCGCGGCCACGAGCACGCTCAGGCCCACCGCGCGGATCCGTGCCCGCAGCAGTGCCTTGGGATGCGCGGGCTTGAGGGGCAGGGCGTCGATGGCGTCGGGCAGCTCCGGTACGAACTCGCGCAGCAGGCCGGGCATGCTCGCGGTGGGCACCACTGGCACCAGCAGCTCCGCGCGCTCCGTGGCCTCGTTGCCCGCCCGGACGCCCGCGGTCTCCACCTCCACCGAACCGAAGCCCAGCGTGCGTCGCAACAGCGGCTCATCCAGCACCACCTGCTGGATGCGCGCCCTGCGCACCGTCACCTGCCGGCGCGTGATGAGCCCTCCCACCGCGCGCAGGTGCGTGCCGGTGTCCACCAGCCGGAAGCCATGGAAGCGCAGCACCGCCCGGGCACCGCTCACCAACCACAGGGTGAACAGCCCCACGAGCGCCGCCACCGTCGCGGCCATCCATCGCATCCCGGGGGCCGCCACCGCTTCCCAGTGCGCCTCCATCCACGGCAGCAACAGCTTGTGGAAGGTCTCGGTGATTTCGTGCAGCGCGCCCATCACCACCGCGAGCACGCCCACGCCGAGCGCGGTCGCGCCGTAGAGCAGCAGCGCTCCCAGCCGGGCCTCGGAGAGCACCCGCTCGTCCTGGATGGCTTCTGCCGGGAGGACCGCCGCCGCCGGACCTTCGCCGCGCACCGCCTGGAGCGCCTGGATCAGCGCCTGCGCATCCTCGGGCGCCAGGCCTCGCAGGTGGCCGTCCGCCTTGCCTCCGGAGGCCGTCTCCACCTTCACCTCCACCAACCCGAGCAGCTTCGACACGAAGGGCTGGAGCACCTCCGTGTTCTGCACCCGCGCCGCCTCGATGAAGCGCGAGGTGCGCGTGAAGATGCCGGAGCGGATCTCCAACTGGCGTCCGTCCACGCGGTAGCTCAGCGTGGCCACCTCGTAGAGCCCGGCGGCCAGCATCACCAGCGCCAGCGTTCCCACGATGACCCAGAGGATGACGGGCAGGCCGCGCTCGCCCGCGAAGTACGTGGGCAGCAGCGCGCCCAGGAACACGCGTCCCACCGTCGACGTGAGGGGCACCAGCGCCGCGAGCGGGGCCTTCGCGCTCAGGCGCTTCCAGGGAACTTCGTTCGTGCTGGGCACGGCCTCCGAGGAGACGGAGACCGGCACGGGCTCAGACGACATCGTCCGCCTCGCGCCGCACCAGCTTCTCGCGCAGGGCATCCGCCGTCTCCCGCGCGAGGCCGGGAATCTCCCCATCCGCGCCACTGCCCGCGGCGGTGAAGATCTGCAGGCGCGCCAGTCCCAGCGACCGTTCGATGGGGCCCTGGTGGACGTCCACGTGCTGGATGCGGCCCGCGGGGATCGACACCACCTGGTGCAGCAGCACGCCGTGGGAGATGACCAGATCGTGCTCGCGCAGCGCCCAGCCCCAGCGCTCGTGCGCGCGCTGCGGGTACCACGCCGTCAACACGCTCAGGCCCAGCACCACCGCGCACGGCAGCAGGAAGGGCCAGTGCTCCACGCCGGAGAACGACAGCGCCAGGGCCACCCCGAAGGCCACGGCCCCGTACATCCCGAGGCGCAGCAGCGCCCGGATGCGGAACAACGTGAGCGCTCCGCGAGGGAGGCGTTCCAGCGTCGGCAGGGGAGCGGTCATGGGCGGTTCCTCCGGGAACTTCCCGAATGTACCCCCATCCCGGCCCTCCTGCTGGAACTTGCTTGTGGAGCTGGACTGGTTTTCAAGCTTTTGCTGGTTGATGTCTCAGCAGGGCCCCCTGTTTCACGGACGTCTTTCTTTCGCGGGAGCGATGACTCAGGGGGCCTGCGCGGAAGCGGCTTCAGCGGAAAGTGTCCGGTGCAGCTCCTCCACCGTGACGGCGAGGAGCACGGTGTCGCTCACGGAATGGACCAGCCGCGTGGGCACGTCGACCCGGCCCGCGTGGAAGTAGTTCCAGTAGACGCCCAGCTCGTCGGCGCTCTCCGAAGCCAGCTTCACCTGGAGCGCTTCCACAATCCAGGTCTGGTCGTCGAGGGTCAGGGTCTCCACCGTCCCCAGCTTCTGCCCTCCTGCCGCGACGACGGTGCGCCCCTGGACGACGCTCTCTGTAAATCGCATGTGCCCACTCCTTCTCTCATTCACAAGGATGGGGATGCCGCGAGCGCTCCGCCGCTGTTCTCGCGGAGGGGGGCCCTGCCTCGTGCTGCCTGCTCGCCCTGCGGGGCCTGCGCGATCCGGATGAGCTTCAGGCGGGCGAGCAGGCGCATCACCTGCCAGGTGGGATCCAGTTCGAAGCGCTTCGCCGCGAAGTCGGGGCTCGCCGGCCGGGCGTGGTGGTTGTTCTGGAACAGCTCCCCCATGCACAGCACGTCCATGGGCAGCGTGTTGCGGGACTCATCCCGGCTCGCGAAGTTGCGATAGCCGTAGCGGTGTCCGCACCAGTTGACGATGGCGCCGTGCACCGGCCCCATCACGAAGTGCATGGGTAGGAGCGCCCAGTGCCACCGGCGCGTGGCGAAGCGCTTGTAGAACAGCGTGTAGAGCGCGCCGAAGGCGACGCGCGTGGTCCATTGGTTGAAGAGCCGGTCCACGGCGGGCCACTCGGGATAGCCCCCGAGGAAGCGCGGCTCGGACTTGATGCTGCCGGTGAGCAGGCCCGCGTAGCGGCGCGCCGTCTGGAGCATCATGCGCAGCGGATTCTTGTGGTGCGCGGGCGAGTGCGGGTCGCGTTCGGTGTCCGCGAAGGCATGGTGTTCGCGGTGCATGATGGCGTAGGCGCGCGGGTCCAGGAAGCTGGAGCCCTGCACCAGGGCGGTCGACAGGTGCAGGGCCCGTTCGGTGCGTGGCCCCATCGTGTACATGCGGTGCGCGGCGTAGCGGTGCTGGAAGAGGCTCTGGAAGAGCACGCTCAACGACCAGTGTGAGGCGAAGGCGAAAGGAATCATGAGAGGACAACGCCCCCTCATGTCAGCGCCCTGTCAGGCCGGTCCCGAAACAGACGCATCCGTGACGCCGGGCCTGCGTTGCGTCGGACCCCTGCCTACCGTCCGCTGGATTGGAACGGCCGGGCGTCCCACGGCAGCTCCAGGGTGAAGGTCGTTCCGGTGGTGGCCTCGCTCGTGACGACGACCCTTCCGCCGTGCGCCTGGGCGCATCCCCACACCAGCGTGAGTCCCAATCCCCAGCCCCTGGCGGGTCCCTCCTTCGCGGACCGGGTCCGGTTGAAGGGTTGGAAGATGCTCTCCCGGTCGTCGCGCGGAATCACGGGGCCGGTGTTGTGCACGGAGGCCCGTGCCCCGGCGTTGGTGCGGGAGACCGTGAAGGTGATGGGCCGGTCGGCTGCTCCATACTTGAAGGCATTGCTCCCCAGGTTCCACAGGGCGCGGCGCAGCTCCTCGGCGCTCCAGAAGCCCCGCACGCGTTCGCTTGTCTTCAGGACGAAGCGGTCCCCATGGAGGGTGCTCAGCTCCTCGACGACCTCCCTGGCGATCCCTCCAAGGTCGCACTCGTCGAGTCGCAGGGGAATCCGCTCGCCCGCCCGGATGCGGTTCGCGTCGAGCAGATCCCGGACCATGTGGTCCGTGCGCTCGATGTTCCGGTCGATCCTCAACGCCAGGTCGCGCCGCTCGTCCAGCTTCTCCGGGAAGCGCATCAGCATCTGGGCGCTCATCCTCGCCGCCGCGAGGGGGCCACGCAGGTCGTGCGCCAGGACGGAGACGAACCGCTCGCGAAGGTGCCGCTCGACCTCGAGCGCTTCGATCTTCTCCTTGAGGTCCGCATACAGCTTTGCGTTGTCCAGGTGGATGCTCAGGTGCTGTCCCAGGGACTGGAGCCGCGTCTTCTCCCGATGGGTGAACTCCCGGATGTCGGAGACGCCCACGTACAGGACCCCCATCAGCGCGTGGTGGGGAGGAAGCCGGACACCGAGCACGGAGTGGATGCCGCTGTTGCGCAGCGCGCCGCTCACGGTCAGTGTCGTGGTCCTGGCATCCTGGAGCGCGCTGGTTTCCTCTCCCCCGGCCGCGACCGTTCCCGGGAAGGACGCAGGGTCCAGCGAGACGGCGTAGTGCTCGAAGGCCTCATCCGCGGCCCCTGCGGAGGCCGCGGTCACGAGGTTCTGGCTCGCCGGCTCGTACAGGAGCAGGGCCACGCTCTGGGCCCCCATCGCTTCGAGGATCAGCTCGAGGACCTCCTTCAGGCGGTCTCGCAGGGTCGCCCCATCCGAGGCCAGCGCCTCGCTGGCCACCTGCTGGAGCAGGCGCAGGTAGCGTTTCTCCGTCTGCTCATCTTCCAGCAGGTGCTTGCTGAAGAGGTCCGTCACGGCCGTCGAGGCCGCATGCAGCTCGGTGAAGAGCCGTTCGACATCCAGGGCATCAGGTTGTTGGTCGAGCGGAGCGTTGCTCCACATCCGGGTGATGCAGCGTCCCAGGATTGCGAATTCCTCGACGACCTCCGCCACGTGGAATCCCTGGCGAAGCCGCGCGGACACGTGGCTTTCGACGTACTTCTGCTGGTCGCTGATGCCAGCCCCCGGCCTCTCATGGATGTCGGCGAGAGAGGTCAGGTACGTCGGCATGATGTTCCTGAACTCGGGCCCCCCCAGGCCTCGGGCCGACGCGGTCCGGTTCGCCTCCTCCGTCCACCGCCAGAGGATTTCCGTGAGATGACTGCGGATGATGTCCGCGACACTCGCCATTGCGCATCCTCTGGCACCCACCGGGCCAGGAAGCGCGCTAGCACTGCGGTGAAGGATGCGCGAGCGGGGCTGCGGAGTAATGCGTCGAACTGTGCACTTAAGACAAAAGTGACGGTCGAGCGCAGTCAGCGCAAGGGCTTGATTGCTGACGACGGTCTGGTCGTCTGGCAGGCGGTCGTGGCCTTGCGGTGGAGTGCTCAGCCTCTCCGGGCCCCTCCAGGCTCCGCGCCCGGTGGGGCCTCCACGTCGATGCCGTCGCGGCGCAGCTCGTCTTCCTGCGCGAGCTGCGCCTGCGTTCCCGGAGGCAGTGTGTACCAACCGGGATCGCCTTCGCCCTCCAGCCGGGCGCGCACCTTGAGCAGGGTGAACATGCCGCCCATGGTGATTTCATCGTAGGGCCCCTTGCCGCCCACCATGGCGATGGAGTTCGAGGGCACCGGCATGTGGTGCATGCCGCCCATGTCCCCCATGCCCGTCTGGCCCATGGTCATGTAGCCGGGCAGCAGCGGGCGCACCTTCGCGTCCAGGCCGCCGGGCTTCACGCCGATGAGGTTGGGCAGGTCGTGGCCCATCTGGTTCATCACGTGGTGGGTCATGTGGCAGTGCA
Organism: Corallococcus terminator; assembly: GCF_003611635.1. Taxonomy (GTDB): domain Bacteria; phylum Myxococcota; class Myxococcia; order Myxococcales; family Myxococcaceae; genus Corallococcus; species Corallococcus terminator. Next base: position 8,832 of record NZ_RAVZ01000349.1, read on the forward strand.
TGGCCCAGTCGCCGGGTTCGTCTGCGACGAACTCGATGGTGCGCGTGCTGCCGGTGGGCACCAGCACCGTCGTCTCCGGCCACTGCGCGCTGTCGGGGATGCGGCCTCCGTCCGTTTCGGTGATGCGGAACTGGTAGCCGTGCAGGTGGATGGGGTGGTGGTCCATCGCGCTCAGGTTGCCGAAGCGGATGCGCACGCGCTCACCCTGGCGCACGACGAGCGGCTCCGTGCCGGGGAACGCCTTCGCGTTCATCGTCAGGATGTTGAAGTCCGTCATCTCGTTGGGATCCGGGCGGTTCGTGCCCGGGTCGATGCGCCACTCGTGCAACATGATGGCGAAGTCGCGGTCCACGCGCGGGCCCACCGGCTTGCGAGGGTGGATGACGAACATCCCCACCATGCCCAGGGCCATCTGCGTCATCTCGTCGTGGTGCGAGTGATACATGCCCGTGCCCGACTGCCGCACGGTGAACTCGTAGCGGTAGGTCTCTCCCGGAGCGATGGCCTTCTGGTTCAGACCGCCCACGCCGTCCATGCCGTTGGGGAGCAGGATGCCGTGCCAGTGCACGGTGGTGTGCGCGGGCAGCCGGTTGGTGACGTAGAAGCGGACGCGGTCCCCCTCCACCACTTCGATGGTGGGCCCGTGCACCTGGCCGTTGTAGCCCCAGCAGGTGGCCTTGAGGCCGGGCGCGAATTCATGCTCCACCTCCTGCGCCACCAGGTGGAAGACCTTCACGCCGCCCACGTCCTTCCAAGGCAGCTTCGTGCCGTTGGGCACCACGACGGGGCGGTAGTCACGGCCTGCCTTCCCGGGAGGCAGGTGCGTCTGACGGGCGACCGCGCCTCCCGTGGCTGCCGCGGAGTTCGCGCGCGGGGCCTTCGCGCCGGGCACGGCCGATTGGGCCTGGGTCTCGCGGCCGTGCATCAGCAGGGCGCCGGTCGCCAGCGTGGCGCCGGTGCGTGCCAGGAGGCTCCGGCGCGTGAGGACAGGGGCCTGGGACTCCGTGTCCTCGGGCGCCCGGGGGGATTCGTCAGTGGGCAGGGTGCTCATGGGTGGGTTCCGGAGAAGGGGGA